>NZXL01000035.1 GCA_002697705.1 Methanobacteriota archaeon | reverse complement strand
GGTTATTGAATCCCATACGATTAACAAGGGCATTGGAGGAATCCGAACGAAACATCCTCGGCTTAGGATTACCCTGTTGCTCGAGTTCAGTAACACCGCCGATTTCAATGAATCCGAGACCTAAATTTTCCCATCCTCTAAGAGCCTCCGCTTTCTTATCCATGCCTGCTGCCAAACCTAACGGATGGTCATAAGTAGTTCCGAGGAAAGTTATCGGGATTTTCTTCTTTGGCTTGAATAAAATCCTCATTGGGATTCTTGTAAGTGGGTTAGAAGAAAATAGTTTCAACAATTTGAGAGCCCTAGAATGAGCACGTTCAGAATCTTGAAGCGCGATAATTGGGCGCGCAAAGAGCCTAAATCCAAGTCCCATGATTAACTCACACCAACGGTATGCTTCAAGACTTGCGCTTGCATGGCCATGATATGCGCATGGATAACGACCTTTGGCCTGTCGTCAGAGAATCTGCGCGAAGAGTATTGCGTTTGGAGAATATTTCAATTAAATTACCTCATAAATTAAAGTCAAGTTTCCAAAAATTATGTGAGGAAATATCACAATATATCCCATCGAGGTTGATTTTTCCAGAAGCAGAATTCGGAGATTTTGAATCGATAGAAATTAAATTACTAGAACCAGAAATTGATTTACCTGAAGTGATAGTAGTGATCGGAATGATTGAACCGGATGAAAATATATGTTGGATAGAAAGCGATATTATTCAGGGATGGACATGGTTACTTGAATCATGTTATGACTTGCTTGAAGCCGGATACCCTGGTTGTTTAGGTTGTGGTGGCCCAAATTCAGAAGAGCCTTGGAATGAACTCGATTATCGGTCAAAAAGAAAATTACCTGATTGAAAATTTATCAAAAAAATCCGCAAATATTTCTACAGATACTAAAGTATCTGAGTTAAATTCATCTTTAGAGAGGGTTCAAGTACGCTCGGCTATCGGGGCTAATCATGGCAATAATTGTGATAGCGGAGAAACCAAGTGTCGCAAATGATATTGCTAATGTTTTAGGAATCAGTAAAAAAACCGATACTCACTGGGATAGTGATGAAATCAAGGTTACATGGGCAGTAGGCCATTTATTGCAATTAAAATATATGGATGATTATGATGCTGATTTCAAGGATTGGAGAAAAACAGTAGATAGATTACCGTACATTCCTGAAGAATTTCAATACAAGCCAATCGGCGGTAGAAATAAAAAACAACTACAAGCGATTATCAAACTAATTAAAGATAAATCAACAACTGAAGTAGTAAATGCATGTGATGCTGCTAGAGAAGGAGAATTAATTTTTAGAACCATCATGCAACACAGTAAATCAAAGAGTAAAACTACACGAATGTGGCTTCAATCGATGACTAAAGATTCAATTCAAACCGCTTGGGATGGTAGACAACCTGGTGAAAATTATTCTTCGCTCATGGATGCAGCATATTCACGTTCAGAATCAGATTGGGTAATTGGAATGAATGGTTCACGTATTGCAAATTCATTCCTCCCCAAAAAGAGAAATGAGAAAACAGCTATATCACTTGGACGTGTTCAAACAGCTACACTTGCTATGATTGTTGATCATGAAATTACTATTCTTTCACATGTACCAGTCCCATATTGGCAACTAAATGCATCATTCGAATCCGGTGATTGTAATTGGGATGCAAGGTGGGAAAGAAACGGTCACAAAGATGATGAAGATAGGCCTGAATATAAATCTCATAGAATTATTGAAGAAGATGAATTTAAGAGATTGAATGAACTCTTAAATTCCAACAAAGATGCCAAAATATCTCAAACTGATAGGGAGCACAAGGAGAAATCACCACTTAATTATGATTTGACTAGTTTGCAAAGATCTGCAAATAATATGTGGTCTTGGTCAGCAAGACGTACATTGAGAACTGCGCAAGATTTGTATGACAAATTCAAATTAACTACTTATCCAAGAACAGACTCAAAGTATCTTCCTGAAAATATGGATAAAGAAGTAGACAAAATTATTCGTCAAATAGGTGCACAAGATGACTATAATTCATTTAGTCAAAACTTGGTAAAGAATGGCCTTGTTAATGTAAAAAGAAATTATAATGATGCAAAAGTAAGCGACCATTATGCCATCATACCTACTGGAAAAATACCTGACATGCAGATGAGTGATGATCACAAAAAACTGTATGACTTGATTGTGAGAAACTTCATCTCCTCATGGTATCCTGAAGCAGTTTGGAATGTTGCTAAGAGGGAAGCTAAAATAGAAACTGAATCCTTTTTCAAAGAGGTTCGAACAATCAAAACTCCAGGGTGGAGGGAAGTTCAACCAAAGAAATCGGATGCGCCTGAAGGTTGGGGCAATTTATCGAGTAATCCATGTGATGGAACTATGACAAGTTATGAATTCAAGGAAGAAAAATCAAAGCCAAAGGGAAGACTAAAAGAGGCTGGATTACTAAGATTGATGGAGCATGCTGGCCGTAAACTCGAAAGTGACGAAATGGCTGAGGCAATGAAAGAAAAGGGCTTAGGTACTCCAGCAACTAGAGCGGAAACTATCGAGAAATTGATTGATAGAGATTACATTAGACGTGCCAAGGCAGGAACAATATCTGCAACACCGCATGGAATTAGAATAATAGATATTCTTCGAAGAATACCTGTCGAATGGATTACATCTGCAGAATTAACTGGTGAAATGGAAGCATCACTAATAGAAGTACAGAAAGGAAATACAACAAAAAAGGAATTTATGGATAATATCATTGAGAAAACTACCTCTTTAGTTGAAAAAATACGTGACCATGATAGATCATTATTGTATCAGAATGAATCTTCAATAGGCCCATGTCCAAAATGTAATGCCGATGTTAATGAGACTGTTTTATCATATATTTGCTCAGAAAATAAGGGTCGTGATGAAGGATGTTCATTCGTATTTTGGAAAGACACTAGTGGTCGATGGTTTGACCGAACAACTGCATCTAGGTTGATGGAGAACAAAGAAATTGACGAACTTCATGGATTCTTTGGCAGAAATGGTGAGCCTTATGTTAATTCTGTATCCCTTTCAGATGAAGGAAAAGTTGAATCCAAAAACGGTGGTGAGACAAAATCTAGTGATACCGATGAAGAACTATGTGGATGTCCGGTTTGTACTCATGGTAAGATAAGGATAAATTCTACTATGTATGCATGTGATAATGAGGATTGTGGATTTAGAGGACTATCTCATCAAATGTGTAAAAGAGATATTACAAAAGAAGAAGCAAAAGAAATCTTAACTCAAGGTAAATCTAAACTTTTAGAGGATTTCACTTCTAAAAAAGGAAGACCATTCAATGCTTTCTTAGTATTGGATAAGAACCGAGTCAAATTTGAATTCCCTCCACGTGAAGCTGCCGCTGATGCTAGAAAATTCGAAGTTGTACCTGGAGTAGTCGCAATTTGCCCCAAGACAAAAGTTGAAATTATTGAGACTGAAACATTTTACCAACCAGCAACAGTTGGGACAGATTGTTCAATCCAAATTTCAAGAGAGATATCCAAGAGGGAAATAACTAGAGAAGAGGCGAAATTACTGGTTGAAAAAGGTGAAATTGGACCATTTGACGACTTTGTCGCTAAAAAATCAGGAAATAATTTTTCGGCTATACTTTACCTTAAGAAAAATCAGTCTGTAGGATATAAATTCGCTAAAAAATAAACATCGAAAAACGATGTTTTAGTCAATTTCTAAGGCGAAGGTTGATGTTCAAGTGTTTTACGTTCAAACCATGGGACATCAACATTGGGATGTTGTCATAATCGGCGCAGGCCCTGCAGGTGGTCGCGTAGCAACACATTTTGCTGAGCGTGGACACAGTGTTTTGATGCTTGAAGAGCATGAAGAAATTGGACGTCCTTTCCAATGTGCAGGTTTAGTTACTCCAAATGCGATGAAAGAAGTTGGTTTATTCCATTCTGTCCTTGAAGAAATAGATGGAGCACTAATTCATGGGCCTAGTGGAACGTTAGTTCCAGTTGGTACTGAAGGAAAAATTCGAACATATGTTGTATGTAGAAAAATTTTCGACCAAGGAGTGGTAAAACAAGCGCTTGAAGCAGGGGCAAATATCTGGCTGGATAGCCAACCAGTTAATTCTCAAGTCCATGATGATAAAGTCGTTTTAGAAGTTAAAAAAGGTAATGAAATCCATAATATTAGCGCATCCCTATTGATAGGATGTGATGGAGCACATAGTTGGACTAGAAGGCATTTCAAGATGGGACGACCAAAAGAATTGATGATTGGATTTCAAGCAGAAGTTGTCGGTTATGAAAATCGCGAAAGATGGTTGGAAATGTTTAGTGGTTCAGAAATTGCACCAGGATTTTTTGCTTGGGTGATTCCATCCGGCAATGGTACAAATCGAATCGGTTTATGGTCGACAGCTGAGCGACTAGAAGGCAGAAGTATCGAACAGTGCTATGATAATTTACTCGAGCATCCATTATGGAAAGACAGATTTAGTGATGTTGTTGAAACTGCAAGATATTGTGGTCCAGTTCCAAGTGGGATGGTCAAAACACCTTACAAAGATCGAGTAATTCTGATAGGGGATGCCGCAGGAATGGCTAAACCAACCACTGGAGGAGGTATAGGTCCTGCATTTGAACAAATATCGGGAATTATCGAACAACTTTCAAACGCCGTAGTTAAAAATCAATTAGACAAAAAAACTCTACATAAAATTTGTAATAAGCATTTTTCTAAGATGAAAAAAGACCAGACTCGAGCAAGAGCACTACGTAATCTTCTTGTTAGTGATTGTACTGATAAGGAACTTGATAAGCACTTTAATTCCTTTGCTAAACCAGAGATTGTTGAATTGATTAACAAGGTTGGCGATATTGAAAAACCAGTACCACTTGGCATGGCTCTGCTAAAAAGAGTGCCAGCATTTAGGAAATTAGCACTTAAAGCTGGAGCAAAATTGATATTTACATAGGTGATATTATTCCCAAACTAGTAATTGAAGAGAGGATTAGATATCCACCATTTGAATCATATCGATTCAAACCTAAGTTACTGCCTATTGCTAGTAAAAGAAAAACTCTTGAGGAAGACATCGATGAAGAAGATGTGCCCGAATATCTCAAAAACCATAATGCTCCATTCACTATAGGTAATGACGAATCTTGGTTGGTCGAAAAAAGATATTTTCATGATGGTGAAATTATTGATCTTGATATTGATTTTAGCCAAAAAATAAACTTACCAATAACAGATGATTCGGTGATAGATAAGCAGAGGACTGGTTGGTATTTGACTCCAAATCCGATGCATGCTGCAATTAGGAATTTCCTAAACTGGGCGGTTATAATTTTGCTGATTTCATTAGGATATTTATTTTTACAACCAATTCTAGATATTTGGGGACTTGGAGGTTTTGGAACAGGACGAGTTCGATTTGGTTTGCTTGATTACCCAATACTTGCCGTTTTTGTTTTGCCGATCTTATTTGCACCAATAATTCTTAGAGTGGTCGCTAATTTATCAGACTTAGTTAAACAAAGAACATTTCTACTAGACTCTCCAAGGAGCCCTAATATCAAAATTGATAATATGCCAACTGCTAATGAAGAACTTAATGTCGAAATTAAATTCCCAAAGAAAAATAGTAAGTGGATGGATATTGAAGTTTTGTGGCGTGTTGGAGTCTTGCCTCCGAGTAGGGAATCTTTGATGACTGCTTTTGGTAAAAAAACCAATCAACAGCCACCACCGGGTTTGACTACTGAACTTCCGCACCATTGGCATGTTAATTTGGATGATGGGACAGGTGGTGGAGAAGATTCACCTATGGAATCAAATGATGTCAAAGGGGGTCTGTTTATTCGACCAATGAGAATAATGGAGCAATCTGAAAATGTTAAACTTAAAAATGGTAAAGTTAGTTTGAAACCTCCAAAAGGGTTCTGGCCAGGTACTGTTTTCTCACCACTAATTAGAGTACACTGGGAACTTGTAATCATGATTAAGAGAGAAAGTGGAAGGTCATTGATGTGGGTTGAGCCATTGAATGTACAGCATCCAAAGAATAAGAGTTCAGTTGAAGCAAATGTAAATTCAGGTAGGACCGAAACTAACCACCCTTCAACAATACATTGATTTGATTCAAAATTTTGCACATGCCATGGACATGACAAAACCCACTGCGATTTTGCTAATCTTATTGATGACATTATCGGGTTGTACCAATCCTGAATCAAATAGTTCCGATGAGGAAATTCAAGATAAAACAGTATTGATAATAAGTGCTAATTGGGCTGAATATCATGATTCTTCGAGCGTAAATGAAGTAATTGACTTTTCGATTAATGTCAATTCTAGTATCTATGATTCTTGGATTGGTATTGCCAAGGTAATGGATCCAAATGGTAATCAAGTTAGTGATTTATCTTGGTCTCGAGGGTATGATTCTGGCAGTCTTTACTTTGTTCCTACTATTATTGGCAATTATACAGTTACAATTAATTTACAAGCTGGAGATTCTAGTCAAAGTTATATTGTGGAGGGGGGTAATCTAACACATGTAGTGGAAATTTTACCACCTACTGAATATGCTCCAATAATAGTAATTCCAACTGCTATGATTGTAGAAAATCCAGAAATGATATTATTACAGGGTAATCTTCAACATTCCGCAATTGAATCATGTTCAATGTTTTTCAACTTTGATGCATATCAGGGATTTCCTATTTCATTACAATNTAATGGACTATGGAGCACAATTATTGATGCCTCAGATTCGCAGTATGATATTATCGAAGTAATTGCTACTTGTGGGGAATGGACTCAATTGACAAGCAGTCAAAATATTTCATTAATCTTTGTCATTTCTAGTAGTGACTCAGATAAAGATGGAATAAATGATGAACTAGATATGTGTAATGATGGCGAGGAAAATTCATGGAACTCTAATCAAAATACTGATTATGATTCTGATGGATGTCGAGACATTACTGAAGACTTGGATGATGATAATGATGGTATACTTGACTACGATGATGAATGTTTTTCATTAGTTGGATGGATTAGTGATTCCGCTTCCGACTACGATACTGATGGATGTCATGACTTAGACGAAGACGATGATGATGACGGTGATAGAATTGAAGATTATGTTGATTCATGTCCAAAGGGACACCTTGAGTGGATTTCTACACCTAATAATGACTGGGATGGAGATGGTTGTCATGATTTTATAGAAGACTCAAATGATGACCAAGATGACTATGATGATGCGTTTGATTCATGCCCACTTGGTGAAATATATTGGATTGCTGATTCAACTAGTGACTTTGACCAAGACGGTTGTCATGATTTGTATGAAGATGATGATGATGATAATGANGGAGTAAACGATTATAATTCCACAGGTGATATGTTAGACCAATGTCCAAATACACCTCTTGGTTCATTAGATATTGATGAGTTTGGATGTGCGGCATTTCAAAGAGATTCTGATGATGATGGAGTTAATGATTTACTAGATCAATGTCAAGGNACACCACTGGGTCTTGTNGTAAATGAGATTGGTTGTGCTGATTTAGATGGAGATGGAGTATTTGCTAATGTTGACCAATGTCCTTCAACATCTGGTAAGTGGACTGTAGATAATATAGGCTGTACAGTAGTCCAATTGCCAATTCCATGGACTGTTGCAAATAGCCTAAATGGGCCAATGCAGATTGTTCCGGATTTCACTGTCCCTACGCTAGGTGCTACATTCTACTTTGACGAGGTATGGACTGGAAATGATGTCTATCTATTTTTATTCAAATATACTAGTTCGAGCGGAACTTCAAATTCCAATGTTTGGGGTCAAAATCCTGGGACTTTAATCAGAAACCTCCCCGACAATACTCATCTATTCTACGGGTCTTTTGACACAAGTTATCACAGTGATGTCATAGACCGTAGAACTGCTGTAGAAAATTCACTCAATCCATCTGAAGANGCGAAGTGGAATGATAGAATTCACTATATTGACCAAAGAGCAACTAGCATAACAGGTGGATTAGGTGATATGATTGGTTCAATCAATAATCCACTATACATGGGCATTGATAGATTCCAAATGGCTAGNGAATCTGGTTCTTTGGCATCATATCCTTCTGGTTCTACAGACCCTCTACATTTAGCCTTTGAACCTGAGCAATGGAATGCCGAATTCCCTGTTGAAATAAGATTGCAAGACCCTGGAATTGAGGTCATAACAATGATGGATTTTGAGTACCATTCAGGTGGCTGGCAAGGTGGATATTCCTCGAAACGAAATGTCACATTCCCAGCAAATTTATCATCATATGATACATTAGAAATATATCATGAACACGCTTGTGATGAAAGAAGTAATCGCTATGGCAAATCTGATGGAAGTGAGGGTGGATGTCACGAATGGGATTATGAGGCCAATTTGTATATTTGTGACCCAGTTAATGTCAATAGTTGTGGAACTGAATTTGTTCGCTGGATTACTACTTATGGTAGAGAAGGGCGTTGGTTAACAGATCTAACTCCATATCTATTCATGCTAGAGGATAATGATTTCAGACAATTTAGATATGGTGGAGCAAATCGTGGTAGTTTGACAATTTCATTCCTACTGAGTAATTGGGGAGAGGATGATATTGCTAATAGTGGAGAATTTGCCTTTTCAGGCGGTCAATTTGATGGAACATATAATGATGAAACNAAATATTCAAGGCAGTTCAATTTTACAGTTCCAAGTGGTACAACTCGTGTAGAAATAGTCTCGACGATTACCGGGCATGGATTTGGACAAGATAATCAGAATTGTGCTGAATTCTGCAACCATGAGCATCACTACTCAATGAATGGTTATTCGACAGCAGAATTACACCCGATAGCCAATTCTAATGATGGATGTAAGCAATTAGTAGGAGAAGGAGTAGTAGCTAATCAATATGGCTCATGGCCCTATGGAAGAGCAGGATGGTGCCCTGGGCAAGATGTTAAACAATGGAGATATGATATCTCTTCATGGTCTGACATGACTGGTGCAAGTAGCAATAATTTACATTATGAAGGATTATTCAATGGACAAGAATACACTCCATCGGANGGAATTGGTAATGGTAACCGAAACATACATGCCGAAATATGGATTGTATATTATCAATNAATTTCATTGTAAAGGAATTGGAGAAGGAAGTTCTCTTTGAATCTCTTCATTAATTTCGGTNTCTANATGCCTATAATCACTATCCCTACGTTGTGGNGTAAAACCTGCACGGATAATGGTATTTTGTAGTTCGTATTCACTTGCGCTTATTTTCGANGTACCNGATGCCGAGACTACATTTTCCTCCATCATTGTTGAGCCAGCGTCATCTGCTCCACAAAGTAATGCCATCTGTGCGATTTCTACTCCCATGGTAGGCCATGATGCTTGTATATGTTCTATCGAATCTAAGAATAATCTAGAAATAGCAACATGTCTCAAATATTCTGTTGGGCCTGCTCCTAATGTGAATTTATTAGAACCACGATTCCTCTTTCCAAAAGTATTGCTTTCTAACTGAACTGGCCATGCAATAAATGATGTAAATCCAATATTGTATCTAGATAATGAACTNTCTTGCAAATCTCTAATTCGGTTTAAGTGTTCTACACGATCCCTAATAGTTTCGCCAAATCCGATAACATTGGTTGCACTAGTAGTAAGACCTAGGGATTGAGCCTCCTCCATGATTCTAAGCCAATTTTTTGGCTCTCCTTTCTTAGGAGAAATATCATTTCTAACACTATCAACCAGCATTTCAGCACCTCCGCCTGGAAGTCCATGCATTCCGCATTTTTGTAGACGAGTCAATACCTCTAATGTCGATAAACCACTTACGTCTGAAATTCCTTCAATTTCTATAGGACTAAAGCAATCTAAATCGATAGAAGGGTGATTTTTTCTTAGATATCTAATCAAATCCTCATACCACTCGAATTTAATTTCAGGATTAACTCCGCCTTGCATAAGAATTCTTGAACCACCAATCGACTCAAGTTCAATAATTCGAGCGGATATTTCTTCAAAGGTCTGTGTGTAAGTTTCTTCATGCCCCGGTGGCCTGTAAAATGAACAAAATTGACAATTNATTGTACAGATATTTGTATAATTTATATTTCTATCAACCAAAAATGTAACTTTATTTGAATTATTCATTGACATTCGACGTTGATGAGCTGCNTGCATTAAATCATGCAGTGGTGCGTTTTGATATAATTCTACAGCGTCATCAAAATTTAATCTATAAGACAAAGAATCCTCCTTAGTCCAAGACCTTTGAACATCGAGAATATCCTGCCACGTCATAGTAAACCCTTCAGAAAGACTTTCCTANAATTGATTCTATTTCAGCAATCGTTTTTGGGCACGTAGAAGTCAAGACTTCTGGTCCAGAATCAGTGATGAGAACATCATCTTCAATTCTAATACCAATGTTAGAATATCTTTCTGGACAATCTACATCTGGTCGCCATGAGCCAAAATACAAACCTGGCTCAACAGTNAAACACATTCCCGATTCGAATAGTCTTGGCTCACCATTGGGCTTGTAAATACCCACATCATGAACATCGAGTCCAATCCAGTGACTGGTATTGTGCATATACCAATTTCTTAGTTGGCCTGTTTCATGGTCTAATGAATCTTCAAGACTTTGATCTATAACTCCTAATTTGATTAAACCTTCAGCAAGGACTTTTCTGGCAGCTTCATGAGGTGCATTAAAGGGATTACCAACTTTACATTCAGCAATTGCTGCTTCCTGTGAGTCTAAAACTAATTGATAGAGTTCCTTTTGTGCATCTGTAAACTTACCGTTGATTGGCCAAGAACGAGTTATGTCTGAAGCATAGCCACGGAATTCTGATCCAGCATCAATAAGAATAATTTCTCCATCATTACATGGTGAATTATTTTCCTTGTAATGTAGTATTGTTGCATTTTCACCACATCCAACTATCGATGGATAAGCCCATCCTGATGTTCCAGCGAAAACAAAAAACCCTTCAATAATTGCCTGGATTTGATTTTCTGTACGACCAGTCATCGAAGAACGCATCGCTGCTTCATGTGCAATGCTTGAGACTATACTTGCATGCCTCATCTGTTCAATTTCAGCAGGTGATTTTCTTAAGCGTAATTCAGCGATTTTTGTACTTGGATCTTCTATACCAACTGGTCCACTACCATTCATTTGTCGTGCCCTGCCCCTAAGTTCAATTGCATCTGTTACTATTGAATCAATCTCATGACGAATTCCTGTTTGGTGATACACTTTCGAGCAACTTGCGATGGCTTCACCCAATCTATCGCTCAATTCATCGATAGGATATGCTGAATCAACAGCCCAATCTTTGAGTGCTCCTTCTACTCCAGGCCTACGACCTTCCCAAATTTCCTTTAGAGTATCTTTAGGCTGGACAAATAGAGTGACTTCCCAGTTACTCTCAACACATTTTGCAAACATAACAGATTCTGGCTCATACCACCCAGTAAGGTAAATCATATCACTTTGCGAACGGTATGGGTGATGAACATCATTTGAGTGAATTGTTTCAGGAGATGAACATAAAATGACAATTTCATCACTACCTATTTGAGAAAACAATCTATTTTGTCTAGAACGAAATTCATCAATCGAAATTGGCGGAGGCGCGGATCCTACAAGAGCCCTAGCATCATCGAACATGATACNACCAAAACACCATTACTCTTGAATAATTCCTCTATAATTCATAAAAATCAGTTCTTTGGTTTCCATTTAGGCAATTCGATAGTACTGGGAGACCTCATGAGAAAAATAATCAAAAATGCAAATGTAATCAAAAAGCCCAAACCAAATCCAATATAGATAATTACTTTCGATGAAAAGCCATCATCTACTGGAGGTTGAGGTGATAGAGTAAATGATAAACTCTCTGAATCCATATCATCATCATAAATAGTTAACATGATTTCTTTACTTGAATCTAAATCAATCTCTTTTTCAGAGATTATTGGCCCCGTATGTTCTAATTTAACTCCGTCTAAATACCATTCATATTCTAGAGAATCAATATCATTGACTGTATCAAAACATGTAGATGCATTTAATGTCCAATAAGAACCTGATGAAATGAAAATCTGATCTCCTTGGGAAATGAATAATCCATCGATGCTTAGGTCAACTATTGGAATTACATTATACACTAAAACAGATATGTTTTGGACAACAATAAAGTTGGCAGAATCGCGAACTAGAAGTTGGATATCCCAATGCCCAGAATCCTCAAGTACCAATTCAATAGTTGAATTATGATATGATTCTTCATCCAATAGCCCTCTACTATTTCCACTCGGATCTGTTATCGTCCATGTCAAAGATATTTGTGAGCCAACAAAATAATCTTCAATATCCGCATATACCAAAAAAGATTCAGATTCACGAACCTTAGACTTTGATGTGAGTTCAACGTTTGGCGGATTGAGATCTAAAACTATTCTTGATGATATAGTATTCGAATTGCGAAGATATTGATCCTGAATTGATAAATCAAATAACCAATATCCGTCATCAATCGACAATTCATCTTGGTCAATAAAAACCGTCAATTGCCCACCATTAGATGTGAAATTAAGATTTATTGGAGTGGGGTTATTTAGGCAGATATTTGAAGGTGCTTGACAATAACTAGAATACAAAATTATATCTTGATTTAATGTATTTATTGCTTCGGGATTATCGGATGGAGTGATAACTGTGAAGGATATTGAATTATTTGCTTGGTCTATTTTTTGATGATTCACACTGTTTGGAGCAATGTAAGGATAGTGATTTGCTTCCCCCAAATATACTAATAAATTTGAAGAAAATTGATTACTATTTACATCGCTCGAATTAGAAGAAATAATGAGGTTACAGGTGCAGTTTAAACCTGATGAATTGGCTATTAAATTCCACTTCCATAGGCCCTCTTCAACAGGAATTATTGAATCAAAATAAGTTCCAGAAAGCAATAATTTTGGGCTATCATTAGCATCAATATCAAATAAATCAACAATTGACCATGAATGATTATGTCCATCGAAGTTCATAGTCCCATTGATATTGATTGAATCTATGAAATGAATGCCATGTGAGTCATCAAAGTCAATATACTCGTCTTCGACTAAATCTCTACCAGTAGCTTCCGTATTTGGTATAAAATAGGTAACTAAAATCAAACCTGTAAGAAGAACAGCCTTAGCAACTAAACCCCTCACCATGAAGTTCTGTATTTGTTTTGTTTCATCAAGTTTGGCACGAAATGTGCTAACTTAAATCATTCAAAAGGGTCGCAAAGTTCACCTTGACCAGGGAAACTGTTAGGATCTTTAGGATCTGTGTCCCACTTGTATTCACAGTAGTTAACATGCCCATCACCATCGGGATCAAACATTCTATCTGCTCCATCAAATGGATCAAACGAGTAATGGTATTCCCAACCAGTTGCCATACCATCTTCGTCATGNTCTTGGAAATATACCTCTGGACCATCATTCCATTGATCACCATCAGTGTCATTGGATACTGGATTAGTATTGTTTTGCATCTCTTCGTAATTAGTATAGTTAGCTAAGTTGTCATAAAACCTCTTGCCATCTGGTGAGTCTGGGTCTATATGACATTCAGAACTTGTGGAATCGTTATATCCAGGACAATATCTCTTAATTAAACCAGTTCTATTCAAACCGTCTTCATCAGGGTCTTCGGCCCCATCTGGTATTCCATCCAAATCACTATCATACATTGAAGGGTCTAATACACCTCTTGCACCATATGCATCGAGTGTACCATTGTCAACAAGTCCACTTTCAATAGCATACTGGGAATATTTCACTTCCCAACCATCGAATAACATATCACCATCAGAGTCACGGTCTACTGGATTAGTGTTCCACTTATCTGGGGCTTCTGCNCTGTTCATCAAGGTGTCATTGTCAATATCATAGACATTGTCTGTNAACTTACTGATGTAAGATTCATTGGAAGGGTCAAGAGCCCACCTTCCATTACATCCATCACATAGTGGATTTNCAGGGATATTGAATCCTGATAAATTCATTTCATGAACTTCAAATTTCTTTTGTTGCACAAATCCTCCAAGAGAATTTTGCCATACATAGCCTCCGGCCTCTTTAGTACATGAATTACTTCCAGTATTCTCACAGTTAGGTAAGTTCCAAGAGGATGTAGCCACCCAAAGACTGTGGGAATTAGTATTATCTTCTTGGGATTTAACTTGCATTTCCCACCCATCTAGCATCCCATCAAAATCTGTATCATTCTGCAATGGATGAGTTCTCTCTTGGAATGGCCTAGGAATGAATAACACTTCACTTCCATCCTTCAGTCCATCACCATCAGTGTCGGAATTATTTGCATGAGTCAAAAATTGGTCTTTGCCTGGAATAACTTCTTCTCCATCTTCAAGTCCATCGTTATCGGTATCAAACATACATGCATTTGTGGTATATGCCTCTCCACCACCGGTCAATGGCCAAACTAGAGTGCCTCCTCCACCAGTGGCTTCAAATTGATCGCTCAAACCATCACCGTCAGTATCTGGGTTAGAAGCATTAGAACCACTATCACACAATGATGAATATTCAACGAAATCNGACAAACCATCTTCATCGGTATCAAATAAGCCAGGATCTGAAACAACGTGAGTTAATTCAACACCACGATTAACAACTAAGATATCCCAACCAAATACTTCAATTCCATCCTTCAATCCATCGCCATCAGTATCAGGATTCATNGGGTCTGTAGAACGTCCAATTATCGGACTAGGGATATTTGTACCATCCAAAAACGGTTCATTACCCTGATATCTTGCTTCATATTCATCTTCATTGGTAAACATTTCATCTTGTTCAACAATTTCCATCCAAGAAGTTAATCTCGATGTGATAATTTGATCTTCTTGAACAAATATCGAATAAACAAATCCTTCAGACTTAGCCTTAAGGTATACAAATTCAGTATTTCCACCTGCTAAAATAATCTCTCCACGAGCGACTGTTTCATTCTCTTGAACNGCTTGGTCTATCTCAACATAAATCTCTACTACTCTAGTATCGAGAACTAGGTCATCATAAGTTACAGCACCATCACCATCTCTATCCCACCCATCTTTGTCAGGATCTAATTTACCATTATCACCATCTCTTGGATTTAGACCATTATTTGTCTCCCATCCATCAGGCATACTATCNTCATCAGTATCNACACTCCAAGGGGANGTGAAATTTTTAGGACCAAANATGNTAGCAGATTGATATTCCTCTAAGTTATTTAGGTCATCAGNATCCCAATCATAAAATCCATCAGTAGGGTCACTAGGATTCAATAACTCAGTAATATTGCCACTAGGTGAATCGGTAATATGTGAATAACAGTATTCAAACCCATCAGGCATTCCATCGCCATCGGTGTCCCAGTCAGATGGACCATTTAGTAGACCATCACCGTCATCATCCAAGTAGAACCAACTAGCATTCATGGTCATGAAAGGCGCATTACGAGTAATTGCAAATTCTAAATCTTCGTTACATTTATCTCCGGTTCCAATCATCAAATTATCAATCACTGTATTAGATACTTCGTCGATATCATTAAGCAAATCAAAATCAGAATCCTTGAGAAGTGGATTGGTTCCATAGATTTCTTCTTGGAAATTAGAAAGACCATCTGAGTCCGAATCAAGTACTGCATCACACGAATGTGAACCAACAGAATTACCTAATTCTTGCCAAGTAGGAGTGAAATCATCAGTATTGAATTTCTCAGTCAATGCTAACTCTAAATCAAGAGTTAGTAATTGACAGTCCCAATTTCCACTTAGAGGGTCAAAGAGAGTAATGTTGCCTCCAGTGACTTCAATAGTGGTCATGTAAAGTGATTCCCAACGATCGTTCAATCCATCGTTATCTGTATCAGAACGTTGAGGGTCAGTTGAAAGGTTTTGTTCAACTTGATTTGTTAATCCGTCATTATCAGGGTCACCATTAGGCCCTTGATTAGGATCTGGCCACGATTCAGTTTCATTTTCTTGATTAGCATCATCTGTGTCGGCTTCCCCTGGATCTTGTTCAAGCGGGTCGGCTTCACCATTGTCTAATGGATTGAGGCCATGCTCAACTTCCCAGCCATCATCCATTCCGTCACCATCTGTGTCGGGATCAAGAGGGTCTGTACCAAATTGGGTCTCCTCTAATGTATCAGCTAATCCATCGCCGTCAGAGTCTAATGCTTCGCTAGAAACACTTCCTTCACCTTGAATATCTTCTTCAGATGCACTATCGAAATTACCTAATGATTCGCTAGTTTGCAGATATCCCGTAAAACCTACGAATAATGAGCCGAAAATTAGTGTTGAAACGATTGCAACATATGCCATTTGATTATGATTTAGAGCCATTTTTAACACCCGCGTATCTACCGCAGAGCAAACGACTCAATGCTTCGGTTATAGACCTTAACCATTGATGCGTATTTTTTGACCTTTGAAAATCACATATATTCTAGCAGTGATTCTATCAAAATATCAACACAACCATCATTAAAAAATAGTGAAACTTTTGGTTTTCGNCCGTGTGAACGTTCCCAAATCCCCATAATTTGGCCAATAAAAAATGGTAGATTCTCATTTAGGTGATAATTAATTTTTATTGAATTCGAATTAGCATCAACTGAAAACTCTGATGGGTTACCCCAGCCCCACTGTTTACAATAATGTGAGATGACATTTTCCCATGAATCAATAGATTCTGCAAAAACATGTTTGTCAGAGTTTAGGAATAATTGGTAAGTTGAATATGACGCCAATATCAAAGGCTTGATGAACTTATTATCAATTCCTGTTACATTCCAAGAATCTAATATCTCTGCACCCAGTGATGTATTCGAACCTAAAGTCGAATAGAATAACCTAGAGAATAACGAAACAGGTAAAATTACCATAGGCTCGCCCTCAACCGACCAACCTAATTCTCGTGATTCAAGTTCAAAGTCTAATGGATTTGTTTCCAGTGAATCTTTTAGACAAGACCACGGTAATTGAGTATGCTTTTTTGCAATTGGCAACACGTTAGGATCCAAATTGAGTTCTAGTAAAATTTCGGTTTGATTTATTTGTTTCCATTCCGATTTATATCTTACTTTGTTGAAACTTTCAATACCAGCTACAGCAAAACCAGACGCAATACTGGAAGGTAATTTAGTCATGATTAGATTAGAGTTGACATTTAATCTACCCCAGCCAAATAAACTCCAACGAGTGGCAAGTCTTCTCAAATTACTAGATTTCTTGAACCATCCAGACTTAAAAATATCATTACCATGGATTTGATATTCTTCTTCATCACAACAACTGTTGAATAATTTTCTTCCGAAAGGAACTGCCAAATTGGTTTCAAAAATACCCCACCATCGCTCTATATCAGTAATACTCCAAACCATCCANTCATGATTATGTGGATCTTTTATCGAACCTCCATCGGTCATGGAAAAATATTCCTTAAATCGTCTTGTTAACTCATAATCAACTAAAGATTCACCAGAATCAATTAATGGCATTGTCAAAACCTACAATGGATAGCCAGATTGATTAGACTCATTGAAACAATAACGAATAATTTGGAAATCAGATTTTAGATTCCTAACATCCTCTTTCACAGAAC
Source organism: Methanobacteriota archaeon (assembly GCA_002697705.1). Classification (GTDB taxonomy): domain Archaea; phylum Thermoplasmatota; class Poseidoniia; order Poseidoniales; family Poseidoniaceae; genus MGIIa-L1. Next base: position 36,961 of record NZXL01000035.1, on the reverse strand, counting down.
TTGGATTTTCATTTTTCAATAGAACTCTAGCATATAGAGAGGCAACTTCCTGCATTTCATTGGCACCCATACCAACTCTGGTCAATTCTTGAACTCCAAGCCTGAGTCCTGAGGGTGAAAGAGCCTTAGTGTCACCTGGAAGCATATTCATATTGGTGATTATTCCGGCCTGCTCAAGTAAGTCAGCAGCTTTTGCTCCAGCGCCTGAATCAGTTTCTCCGTGCCTAGTTAAGACCTGGTGAGATGCAGTATAATTACGACTTTCTGCAAGTACATCAAAACCTTCAGCAGCTAAAGCCTGGGCGAATGATTGAGCATTCTTGACAATGTTTTCTGCATAGGATTGACCATACTCTTCAAATTCAGCTAATGCAACCACTTTACCTGCTACATGGTGCAAATGATAAGATGAACAAACTCCAGGGAAAATAGCATTATTCAATCTCTTGTGCATTTTTTCATCCTCTGATGATGAAAGTAAAAATCCACCTTGAGGTCCTGGGAATGTCTTGTGAGAGGACCCAGTCATAACATCAGCACCTTCACGAAGTGGATCTTGAAATACTCCTCCAGCAATCAAACCTAGTACATGTGCACCATCATACATTACTGTTGAACCCACTTCATGGGCTGCATCTGCTATTTCTCTCAGTGGAGTTGGGAATAAAAATACAGATTGTCCAATTAGTGATACTTTAGGTTGAATTTCTCTGATAAGTGCACAAGCTCCATCAATATCGGGCTCCATTCTATCTTCATCCCATGGATAAGTGGATAAGTCTAGGTCACGAAGACCAACAGCACCCATTCTAGCATGAGATATGTGTCCTCCATCTGCGGTTGAAACTGCTGTGATTTTATCTCCTGGTTTTGCTAATGCTTTCAAAGCAGCAATATTTGAAACGGTACCTGATGTAGACTGAATATTTGCAAAAGGTGCATTGAATACAGATTTTGCGAGATCTATTCCTAAACTTTCTATCGTATCAAAGTCATCGCAACCTTGGTAATATCTCCTACCAGGTAGGCCTTCAGCATATCTACCATGTAAGTCACTTGCAACTATTTTTTGTACCATTGGAGAAACTATATTTTCCGATGCAATCATTCCAAGTCCGTTACGATAAAGTTCACCGCTGGAAGCAGTAGCGTCTAGTACTTTCTTAGCCTTTGAAACGGTAGAATCACTTGGTCTCCATGAACCATTATCTCTGCTCATAGTTTAGCGTCAGTGCATACGGTCTTTGAATACATTGATTGATTTTAAACAGGTGGTCTCCTGTTTTTTCCACCATAACCGGGTAAATTTTTAGAATTGCCGACTCGAACATTTGGATTGTTTTTAGGTAATTTCGATTTACGTTCAGACTTTCTAGTATTGGTTGGGATGCCTCTTGAACCTAAATCTACAGAATGTGCAGGTCTAGGAGATGTCCTAACCATTCCAGTTGGTCGTTTGTTTTTACCAGATTTTCTCTCTATGTATGATGGTCTCCCTCTGTATGCAACAGGACCAATTAATCTCTCCAATGCTGGAACTTCAGAACCTTCTTCCTTGGGCCTTTTTAACCACCATCCTTCACCCAATGGCTGAAGTCTTGGTGGCCTAGATTTTGCTATCTTTTTACTTCGTCTTTTCAGTCTTGCTCTAACTGTTTTATCAGAGTCTTTTGGAAGATGTTCGGTTAGCCATGCAGGAACTCCAATATCCAAAACCACTCCATTTACAGTGACTAATATACCAGATAATAATAGGTGGGTTCCAACAGGGATGTTCGACTTATTTGGCGCCACCTTAAATCTCTTCATTCTCTTAGCATACGCAACCATAGCCTTCTGGTCTCTGTGCCGAATCTGTCGCCTCTGTTGCAATAGTAATCTCCTAGAAGAATAATGGAGTAGCAATAAAGTTACTGAAACGGCTGCTCCTTGAATATCAGTCCTAATAGAAGCAACATAAATCCCTAATAAAATCCATATTGGTACCAGAATTAAGACATTGGCAACAAATGTTAGCCTACCAGATGAATATCTTGGAGGCATGGAACGCCTTGTTGCTTCATGGGCAGTGACTAGGACGTTAGCATTAATCGCTTCATCCATTCCACCCTTAATTCCCAGTGCAGCAACTGAATTTACTGGAGCACTGTTGATCCATTTTTTCATTTTCTTGCCCTCACCAGTTACCAAAGCAACTTCGAATTCCTCTTCATCCATTGATTGCCCAAGAATTGTCGAAAGTGCTAACACTCTAGGGTCATGAGAGTCACTCTCTAGAAGTTCTTTCTCAATTGACCTAGCGCTATGCCAATCACCCTTGTCGATAAGACACAGTGCAGCAGCAATCCTTGGTCGAACTCCTGTTGGGTCTGCTCTGACCAACTTCAAAGAAATATCAAGGGCATCATCATGCATTCTTTGGGCTCGCAAAAGTGACACAAGAGATAATTGACCGACACGCGATAATCTATCTTTGTGAATAATTTCTAAACTTTGGCTCGGATTCCAATTTCTTATCATTTGCATAGTACTTTGAATATGGTCAATACAAGAATTATTTTCCCAGTCCCAAAAATCATCTTCGTCCACATTTCCTTGCCATGGGTCTAACCATTCACAGACGAAACTGAGCAATTCTGGTTCATCATATCCCTCCGGTTGCTCAAGACCATGAAGAGCTTCTCTAGCAGCATCAAGCCGTCTTGAAGCCATGTGACCTACAGCAATCAACATTCGAGCAACGTCATCATCTCCACCTGATTGTGCTAATACCTTTCTAGCCTCTTCTATTGCAGAAGGCCACAAACCTCGAATAGCCAGTTCCCACATTCTAGCTCTTGCTTTTTCATGCCTAATCAATGCAGGGTCACCATCTAATGAACGTCTCTGAAATTGTATTAATGAATCGATATCTTCCTCTAGTGCAGCTTCATCGACGAGTGTCCTCATCCAGTCTCCACCTGCAAGTTTTACTGCACCTTCTCTCCTCTCATCGGGGTTCAAGTCAAATCTTAGTTTACGAAGAGATGAATATCTAATTGTTGAGACTAACCAAGTTAATAGGAAAACTGTTTGTCCAACAGCAATAAACATCCATGTAGTCAAAAGACGCATTCCCTCATCAAATCCCCTAGATTCAATCCAATCAGTAAACGGCATCAGAGAGCCAAATTCCTTGTAACAAACTAGAACTAGTAACAGTACAGTATACCCCGAAAATCCAGCGAAAGCAAATTTCAATTGCCTTGTTTGTGCGCTAACTTCAGATCTAATCTCACGAGGAGTATCTAGTGTTACACCAAATACACCACCAAACGTTTGACCACCAAGTACTAAGTTTCTAGTTAATTCAAAAATGAAGGCAAGACCAACAATAGCAATATTCAAAGAAAGATAAAGCGATAAAAACTGTGGCATACTCTTTATTATTTCCCATTCAAATAGAATCTCGGAAATAATATCAATACGCTCATATAATGAATGGCCAATAATTCCTCCATAGTTCAAAACTTCTGTTGAATTGGTAGGTTCGTTTAGCAGTACATGAATTACTGTGACTATACCATTCAATGCGGTGAGTGGCATGGTTAGTAGAAAAATAACAAGAATCAATGAAAATAATCTATTTAGAATTCCTGCCTTGTCAGGGTCAATTGGATTCTTACGTCCATTAGAGGTCCTCCACTTATTTATCAAAAGCATATTCCAAGATGCCCCCATAATTCTGCCATATGCAAAAATTGTTGGTGACATGAAAACAAGCATTGCGGCAGCCAACCATACAGGTTGAATGAATAAATCATCTGATTTATTCATACCATAGTATAGAACTGCTAAAGTAGAGGTAATCAGTAATATTAATGTGAAAGTCCTTCGAACGAAAATAACGATTTTACTTCCAGATAAGGATTTTTGTTTCTTACTGGTCAACTGAGCATTCAATGTCTCCCAAGGAGAGATTAAAATTGGAATTAATATTAGTAATCCAATTATGTATAAATCGGGAACAAAAAAGGACTCTGGATCGAAAATAAATTCTGCTATTAAGATTAATATTCCTGTCATTCCCATCATGTATAGTCCTACACCATATCCTACGGAACCTTCACTCAAGAGTTCACGTGCATCAGAAACGTCTCGCGTAATTCTGTGAACTTCATACAGGTCATCATCAATCTCAAAAGCAACTTGAAGGTTAGCCAATTGATTAGGAATGAACCATCTCCACACCATAGTAGAAATTACTAGAGCGGACATTAGTGGAAGTAATTGTTCAATAGAAAAATCAGAATTGGAACCTCCTTCGGCACTAACAATTGATAATGAATAAATAGCTAAAAAAGAGACAATGAGGAAAACCACACTCCTTCTTTTCATTGCTTGCATAATACTCCCACATTATTACTTATCATCAATACTTCGCCTGCTAGAAATCACGATGGCGTATTAGAAATCGTTCAATTCGATTGAATGCCTCATCTAGTACTCCCTCATCAGGAAGGAAAACAATACGGAAATGCCCTCCACCAAGTTCAGGTGAAAAGCCACTTCCATGGACAACTAACACATGTTCTTCATGCAATAATTGAAGAACAAATTCTTTGTCATTATTAGACCATTTATCATCGGTCAATCTGACAAACATGTAGAAAGCACCGCCTGCGGATTGAACCTCGAGACCATCGATTTCAGCAATTCTTCTAACACATAAGTCTCTTTGCCTAATCACTTTGTCAGAATATGACTTCATCCAAGTTCTATCCGAGTCAAGACCTGCCAAATATCCGATTTGAGCGGGTGTTGAAGCACACAAGCGTGAGCGAAGGAGTCTTTCTATGCCGTCTCTAACATCAAGTAATCTCTTTTTGGGGTCGTGAATTGCCAAATATCCGATTCTCCAGCCAGGTGCATAGAAAACTTTTGATACACCATTAAGAGAAAATACTGGAACATCATTTGATAGACTTGCAACACTAACTTGTTCCCCAGTAAAGTCTAATCCATCATATATTTCATCAGCAACAATCATACAATTAGGCCACTTTCTAGCAATCGAAAGTAATCTGAAAATTTCATCCTTACCAGAAACATTACCACACGGATTGTTTGGATTTATCAAAACTAAAAGTCTAACACTATTATCCATTTTTTCCTCGATATCATCAAAATCTACAGACCAACCATCATCTGGTTTCAGTTTATACTCCACAGTTTCTGCACCATACATTTGTGGATAAGCCATGTAAGGTGGATAATGAGGTCCTGGTGCTAAAACTTTGGAGCCTTCTTCCAATGTTGCTGCAAAAATAATTTGTAAGGCTTCAGTAACACCGTGACAAACATAGATGTCCTCCTCGCTGGCATTCCATCCTTTTCTTCTCTCATCATGAGCAATTGCCGATCTAAGTTCTGGCAAACCATATGATGGTGAATATCCATTCCGACCATCCTGTAAAGCACCAACATATGCATCCACCATATGCTTAGGTGTCGGCAAACCAGGGTATGCAATTGGGTCGCCAATATTCAGTTTCAAAATTTTATGACCTTGCTTTTCCAGTTCTGTCGCAGGAACGACTACGTCTCTAATAGCATATTCAATGCTGGAGGCTCTTTTAGAAACTGGAATTTGTTCGGTTGACATTAAATCACCTAGAGAGTTTTAGGATCTATACCGCCCATTTCTAATACCGTATGGAAATGAAACTCTTCTACAGGCTGTACAGAAAGTCTCTGGCCTTTTCTGACAAGTAACATATCATCACATTTTGGATTTTCTTTAATTTCTTGTAGACTTACAATGTTTTGAAATTCAACTACTGGTTCAATATCAACCATCATCCATCTGGGATTATCTGGTGTTGCTTTTGGATCAAAATATTTTGAATTGACATCCTGTGCAGTAAAATCAGGATAACCTTCACGGCACACTCTAGCGACACCGGCTACATGTGGTGGCTTGAAATTCGAATGATAAAAAAGAACCAAATCTCCTTGCTTCATATCATCTCTCATCATATTTCGAGCCTGATAATTCCTAACTCCATCCCAATGAGTAGAGCCATCAGAAATCAATTGTTCAAATGGGTAAACATGCGGTTCTGACTTCATTAACCAATATCCGGCCATATGTCTTCCAAAGGTTGGCATCATTTGGATATATTGTTCACCAAACATCTTTGACATCTTTGACTATTGCTGCATCTAAGACATCCACTTCCTTAATATTAGTCTTGATAAGGCCCAATTTCCTTGCCATACCAGTAGTGCCTTGAACAGAACCTATTCCCATCTTTTCTAATGTCACAAATATAGCTGGAAGTAATATCAATGCACTGGCAGCAGCAACCCAAAGCAAAATCAGAATTACTGTAATGAACGGCTTAATCTCAGGAATTGGAATCTTATATGCTGTTAACATACCTAATGAGGTTACTATCGCTGCTTCAAACAAGGACATACCAGTCCCAATTGCCGCACTCCGAATGGCATTAATACCTCCACCTAATTCTCGAATACGATTGGAAATGTGGATGGAAAAGTCCACTCCAACCCCAACTAGAATAGAACCAATCATTACGGTAACTAATGATAGTGATACGCCCAATTGCCACATCACCAGCCACTGTAATGAAACGGTAGCAATAACCGGTGCTGTAGTCCAGAATGAATATTGTACATCTCTAAACACTACAGCCAGAGTAATCAGAGTAAGAATAATTGCGAACCCCAGAGAAGTCCATTGAGACCCGACAATCAATTCATTTACTTCAATGGCTGTTGCTGCAACTCCAGTCAAGTGTTCAGCACCACCACCATCTACGGAGGTGAAAGTATCTGTATGTTGATTTATCGCTTCTACCCCTGAAGCAGTTTCTGCTACAGGAATAAATGGCATATCAACATAAATCAAAGTTCTATCATATTCACTATTGATGAAAATTTCACGGGTTTCATCTGTAATCGATGCATAAAATACATCTAATAAGAATATTTGTGATTGAGTTGTTCCTGGTAAACCATAATTATCAGGTTGGGTCAGTAAATCCCAAAATGATGCATCCGCTGTAACTTCTCTGTTCAAAAGTAATGCTGCTGTTTCTTTTATGTCATCTGGCAATGGAGTATTATTGACAAATTCATATATTTGGGTTCCTGAAACTGTTGGAGCAATACCTGTAGATTTCATTAGGAACACAATAGAAACTGCAGATGCATTGTTTACTGTGTTTAACTTGGCTTCTAGTTGATCTATGCGTTTAAGATTCTCTGCGGGGTCATCATTTCCGGTATCTTGGTCGTTAGTATCTCCAGTTACCTTTGCATGGATCAAAACCATACCTATTTGCCCAGCGTCGAAATCTGAACTGTATTGTTTCATCTTTTGGACTGATGGTTCATATTCGGGTGCCATACCAAGTAAGTCGATATTTTCTTCAACATTCGCTTGTCCAACAGTCGCTGAAATAAGAATAACTAATATGAAAAACCCAATAACTCCTTTGTTATGCTTTACCGGGACATTAACAAGGTGTTCAAACGCCTTTAACGGGGGATGTTTTGGTTTCCGTAAATCAAGAATAAGTGTCAAATTAGGCACCATAAACATTGTCAAAATATATACGATTACAATACCGGTAGAAAGAGCAATTCCTACGGTTTGAATTGGCGCCATTGGTGTAAAAACTAATGATATAAATCCGATAACTGTAGTCACTGCTGAAAGGAAAACCGCCTTACCAGTAGAAGAAAGAGAGGCTTTCATCTTTTCAGATTTAGTACCGCCTTCTTCAGCATAACGATTTGTTATGTGAAGTCCATATGAAACACCAAGTGCCAAAAGAATAGGACCTACAATAATAACTGTCATCGTGACTTCATAATTGGTTGCACCAATTAGACCTAAGGTCCAAAATACAGCGCAAAGGGTAGGCAAACCCGCAATAATCACCACCTTAATGCCTTGAATAGGTCTAATTCCAGTAATTCCAGTTTGAAGAATATCCGAGTGGAAGATAAACAAACCACCGGCAACGAGTACAATTGCAAGTGGGAAAATCTCCCAGAATAATTTGAAAGAGAATTCAGTTACTGCATTTGTAATAGGAACAGGACCTGTCAAAACCATTTGTAGATTCAAACCTTCATTTTCATCTTTCCAATTACAAGGTTTTGAATCTGCTATTCCGTCCCCATTTTCATCATCGCAGAAAATCTCACGATTTTCCATCTCTTCCAACATTTTAGATGTGTTTGCAATGAAAGATTTTGCATCTATTTCATCAGAAAGAGCAACTGCCATGATGGCTTTATCTAATATTAAGTCAGGAGAACCGCAGTCTTCTTTGTATTTATCAGCCCTAACATCTCCATAACCAGTAGTACATACGTCACGTGCCAGTTTATCTAGACCGGGAGTTGCAGTCCCATCATCCTCATACATCTCACCTACTACAAGGTCGATGGTATTTTGACTGGGAATTTCGTATGATCCTCCGAACTGTTCATCGGTAGATTCAAGCAAATCATTTAGTTGATTAGCAGCACCAGCACTTGCACAATCCTCCTGTCCAACTGCACATCCTAACTGACCTAGTTCAGTAATAATCGCTTCTCTAACACGAGGAGCGCTTGAATTAACTTCCTTTAGAACGGTGGAAAGTGAAAGAATGTAAATTACATCGTCTCTAGTTTCATTTACTCCATCACCATCTAAATCACATTGGAAAGATGAAAGACATGGATTTAGGGTTTTCTCAACCAAACTTATTTGTTCCAAGATTCTTTTATCAGTGATATTTCCATCGCCCGATTCAATGTAAATAATCATGACATTGGTGGTCCAATCTTCTTCGACGAGACTAATTAGACGACCAACTTCACTGCCCTCGGGGAGATATACTTCCAAATCCCCGTTGACATTGAGGGCTGGATTATCCGGGTCATTATCCCAGGAAGTTCCATCCAAGAATCCTGAAGTAGTTACGAAATAAGCGGTAATCATTAGGAAAATAAGAACTGTGGCAATAGGAAAACGAGTTATGGCACCTGTAGCGCCAGATTTTTGCCATTCACGTTTGAATCTATCTGGAGCATCTAAAACTGCATCTATAGCAGCTTTGGCATTGAAGTCCTTAACCCTAGCAGTTAGGTCTACTGCTCCCGACTGAATTTTCGAACGACTATATTCTGCCAAAGCGGCTACTCTTTTGGAGAATTTGCGCTTATCTGCGGCTGGAGGTTCGGATTTCTTATCACCTACCATAGACTCTCCTCATACTTGCCAATAAATGACACTTCAAATGCCTGCCGACAAGATGAGTTGATTTTGGGCTTATTTTCAATATCACCATGCGTTGGTTTGAAAGTGTAAAAGATAACGGCCGCATGGACCCGTACTGTTTACGAGTAGGGGGCCGGTGAGGCACATGCCATCCCCTACATTATCAGAAAAACGCTGGTCTGTTGACCTTGAAAAGAAGATCCAAGAAGAGCATAATAGCGATGCTGCTACATATTCTAAGCGATATGGATTCAAACCTAATTCAGGAAAAGAAATCTTCGTAATTGACACTCCTCCACCCTATCCATCAGGAACATGGCACATTGGTGCTGTTGCTCAATATTCTATGATTGATGTCATCGCACGCTCACAAAGGCTCTTAGGAAAGGAAGTTTACTTCCCTTGGGGAGTAGACCGAAATGGCATTAATATTGAATTCACTGTTGAGAAGAATACTAAACGCAAGATGAAAACTTATGACCGTGAAGAATTCCTCGGACTTTGTAGAGAAACCATTGAAGAATTTACCCAAGCGATGAGAAATACTGCCAAGCGTGTAGGTTTATCATGTGATTTTGAAAAGGAATACCTTACAGATGCTCCTAATTATAGAGTAGTAACACAATCCATATTCGTCGAACTATTCAAAAAAGGAACTATTGTTGAAGATTTACGCCCAAATATTTACGACCCAGTCGAGGGGACAACTATAGCCGATGCTGAAGTTGAACGATTGAATAGAAGAACACAGTTAGTGGATATAAAATGGCACACTGAAGACGGTACAGAAGTTATTATCTCCACAACTCGACCTGAACTAATTTGTGCTTGCGGTGTTGTAGTTGTTCATCCAGATGATAAGCGGTACACTGAGTTAGTAGGTAAAAAAATCAAATTACCCGTACCTGTTAATGGCAGGGAAGATTTTGTAGAGATTCAAACTCATGCTTCTGTAAAATCAGAATTTGGCTCGGGTGTATTGATGGTCTGTTCTTTTGGAGATCAAAACGATGTCGCTGTATTTCGAGAACTCGGCCTAACTCCGTTCCAAGCCATCAATCTTGATGGTTGTATGACTGATTTATCCGGACCCCTATCTGGAATGCGTGTTAAAGATGCTCGCCAGGAAATAATTGAATGGTTACAGCAAGAAGGAAAAATCGTAAAAATCGAGGACCGTGAACAAGAAGTCCCCGTATCGGAAAGAGGAAAGAATCCTGTTGAAATTATTCTACTCAAAGAATGGTACGTGCGTCAAACTCATATTCAAGGAAAAATGAAAGAATTAATTGAGGATATTGAATTTCATCCAATTAGGAATAAACAATTTTTACTCGATTGGATGGATAATATAAGTATCGATTGGCCAATATCACGCCGACGTTGGTATCACACAGAAATTCCAATTTGGTACAGTGAAGATGATGATTTCATTATCGTGCCACCTGCCGGCACATATGTCCAACCTTGGAAAGAGATGCCACCTGTTGGAAGTCGTGTGCTTAGTAGAGAAGAACGAGAAGATATTGGAAGTTATGAAGAGTTGAAAGATTCTTTAGGACAAATAACTGGTGAAGAGAAAGTTTTCGACACATGGATGGATTCTTCAAATTCGAATCTTTTCGTGAGTGGCTATCTAAACCAACCTGAAGTTTTCGAAAAGGCCTTTCCAACTGCACTACGACCACAAGGCAAAGAGATTGTTAGAACTTGGCTTTACTATACATTACTAAAGTCAGCTTTACTACTTGATAAACCAGGATTCCAACATGTTTGGATAGATGGTCTTGGAATGGATCCCTGGGGTCGTAAAATGAGTAAATCACTTGGTAATGGCATTGATGCAGATTCAGTTCTCGAATGTGGTGCTGGTGGCAGAACCGGTTCATGGAAAGTCAAAGGCCCAGAAAAAACAGTCAGCCTTAGAGCGAATAAAATTGGTAGTGAATGTTTCAGACTATGGAAGGCCTGTGATGCCCAAGTCGGGGATGACTTTCATATCAATCCTGAAGAGATTGAGCAAAGATATTTTGGAGTCTTAACTAAACTATTCAATGTTGCAAGATTCGCTTCTCAATTTGAGGTCCCAAATGAACTTGATAAAGTTCCTGAAAACTTGGCAATTGAAGACCAATGGATAATTTCAGAATTCCAAAGCACTATGTCTGAAGTAAAGAAATCATGGGAAAATTTGGATATTTATTCAGCGACACAGGCATTGAAAGCCTTTGGAACTGGAGTATTACCAAGCCACTATTTAGAGATGGTTAAATCTAGACTATATGATGATGATAAATTAGCTGCTTGGACATTACATAGAGTAGTTAGAGATTTTATGTCGGCTTTCAGCCCGGTTTGTCCGTTTTTCACCCACCATATTTCTACAACAATTTATGGTTCTTCGGCCGTAGAAGTAGATGAGTTCCCTGGAAACATTGTTGAGGAATTGGCCGATTCAAACAAAGGAGAGGCACTGAGACAATTAACTATAGATTTGCAAGCTTTTAACAGTGAAGTTTGGTCCACCAAGAAAGAAAATGGAATTTCTCTTAATCAACCTATCACGGGGATTAAAATTCCTGAAAAACTTCAGGGATTTAACGAAGTTTTCTCAAGAATGCATAAATTGGAATGACAGTATAATTCAATTAATGATTATACATATCATGCCTCGTGAGTCAAATGTTGGATAAAATTAGTACCTCAAAGAAACTAAGATTAAGTGGTAAGAAATTCTTCGTTTGCTGTGCTAAATCACGTAATCATCGCTAAACTGTAAAGTACTCTGACGACTAGTTGGCGCATCTAGATGACCCAAACGGAATCCTATTAGCCTAACACGCTTGCCAATTTGTATGTTATTAGCAAATAAAATTTCACTCAAACGATTGAAAACTTCTAACTCATCCATAGCGACAGGGATAGAACGCCCATGAGTATGAGTTTCAAATCCTGTGTACCGTATTTTGACTTCTGCCAGTCTACCACAAACGCCCAACTCCTTGGCTTTCAGTATAACTTGACGAGTTATTTCCAAAAGATGAGAAAGTACTTCTTGATAGTCCCCTTGATCTGTGGAAAAAGTATGTTCCTTACCAATAGATTTTCTACTTCTTAGAGGGCTGATTTCAACACTTGTCTTACCTTCGTAAACTTTGATAATCCATGATGCAAATCTTTCTCCAGCCATCCGAGACAGAGACAATTCACCATAATCATACATTTCATCTACAGTACTTATTCCCCATTCAGCCAATTGAACAGCCCTCTTTGCACCAATTCCAGGAACATCTCGTATATCCCTACCCGCAAAAAATCCACTAATTTCATCAGGCAGAATTCTAAAAATTCCTTTTGGCTTGTTAATTTCACTAGCCATCTTAGCAAGTATTCTAGTTGAACCTATGCCAAAAGATGCTGTAAGTCCAACTTGCTCAACTATTTGTCCTTGTAATTCTCGGCATAAAGCTAGTGCAGCGTCCCAATCACTACCGACAAATTTTGTCACATCCAAATATGCTTCATCGATACTAGCCTGTTCAAAAAACTCTGCTGGTTTTGATAAAATATTCATGACTTTCTTGGAGGCACGAGTGTAAAGTCCACGGCTTCCTCTAACATAAATTCCGTTTCCATATGGTTTACCAGGGCATCTACGCCAAGCTTCACTAATAGACATTGCAGAACTTATTCCATATTTTCTTGCCTCATAATTACATGTAGAAACGATACCTCTGCCTCGGCCTTGCTGTGGATCTGAGCCGATGATAAGAGGGGTGTCTGGTGGAAATCCATGATGTAATGTCTCAACTGCAGCAAAAAATGCATCTAAATCACAGTGAATTAGTATTCTATTTTTATTATTGGTTTGCTGTTCATCTTGTGACATTCGCCCACCAAATCAAAAATATTGCCAAAGGTGTTTGAAATTAACCATTAAATTATTTCAGTAAATGAGAGTTAACTGTGGCTTTAACATTCTTACCACTTAATGAATCCATGACGTTTTTGGCTATGTCCAAACCAACTCGACTTTGCGCTTCAATTGTCGCCGCTCCGATGTGTGGAGTTCCATGGAAATCCGGATGATTGAGCAATTTATTATCCGACTCTACTGGTTCTTGTTCAAACACATCAAGCGCTGCAGAAGAAATAATTCCTTCTTCCAATGCCTGAAATAGACCCTCTTCATCAACAATACCTCCACGAGCACAGTTGACAATATGATTGCCACATTTAAGTCCCAAGCGTGATTTACCTGGCATCAGTTTCATCCTCTCATAATTGACCAAGTGATGAGTCTCATCAGTCAAATTACAGTGAACCGAAATATGAGTACATGATTTGAATAATGTATCTACATCTTTATGCAGCCTTGTCGACTGATTCTTTGCTACTTTTGGTGGAAGATATGGATCATATGTATGAACTTCCATACCCATTGCTTGAGCCACCATGCCAACACCTTGGGCAATTCGACCAAATCCAATGAGTCCAAGTGATTTACCAGAAAGTTCTGTACCTACCATGGCTTTCTTTTCCCACTTACCCAAACGAAGGCCTCTATCGGATTTACTTATATGTCGAATGGATGACAATAGATGAGCGATTGTTAATTCAACTACAGATTGTGTTGATGCTAGAGGTGCATTGACAACTGTGATATTNGCATTAGATGCAGCATCTAAATCAATATTGTCAACACCAACACCTGCCCGACCTATCACCTTTAGATTACTTCCTGTAGACTCAATTACCTCTTTTGTNAATTTAGTAGCACTTCTGACTATTATNGCATCAAATTTTGAGAGACATCCCTTCAATAATTCATCTTTAGAAAATGATTGTAATGTTACATCATGGCCATTTTTCTCCAAGAGATTAACAGCATCATTTGACATCCCGTCTGTAACGACTATCTTGGCCATAATTCCGCTATGCCAATAAAGGCCATGAAACTTGTTGATTCCTCAAAATTATCACAACCATTGAAAACAAAGAGCAGCCTCGGGTTAATTGGGAGTAGTATGAGTACAGAACTCGATGTTGCCGGTTTACTTTGGGCAGCAGGGATATTATCGATTCCAATTTTACTCGCTTTACCNATGAGATTAGCATGGAGACTTTTCATTGGCGTAGGTCATGAAGAATCACAGTATCGTAATTCAGTACGTCAAATAATCGATGCCGGTAAACAAGTTGCTCCTTTTAGAACTACTTTAGATGACTTGGCAAGAAGTCTACATATTCAACCGTCCAAACAAAGATTGATTGAAGCAGATTTATTTCATCCACTGACAATTTCGCATTTCCTTTTACTCCCAACAATCATTATTTTTCCACTGGCAGCAATTATGGCACTTCCGATAATTCTTCTCGGCTTACCTATTTTGATTTTAATCGAATATATTTTGATCAGAAAGAGATTATTGATCAAGACATTAAAGGAAATGGAAAAAGTACTACATTGGCAAGTTATCCACATTCCAAAACCTCACCGAGGTTCAATGGAAAAAGTGGGCAATGTAAATGAGTTTTCCAATCACGTCATACATTTCAATTATGTGCCGCAAGGAGCCTTTTTGGGACTATTTGCTTGGCTGATTGTACACTGGATTTTCAAATTTGATTCATGGGGAATTGAATTGGCNATTTCTGCATTTTTATACATAATTCTACTTGGAGGATTAGGAGTCTTGAATACTGCATTTGAATCTGATTTGGTATTTGTTGACCCCGCTAAAGGAAGATTAGTACCTGTTGACCAATGGCTTGAGAGTATACTCAAACCAGTTGTAGGAATAGGTTTGCTATTCCTCGTCGTAAGAAACCTTCTCGATGAGGCAAGAACAGATAACCCTGTATTGTTTGCATCTACAGTAATAATACTACTTTATGGAGCATCTGTCGTTGGTATTGCCTACAAATGGGGATATTCAATGTGGAGGGGTGACCAAGTACGCAACATGTTTGAAGAACAAATTGTAGAGCACTTGAAACCTTTATCCTATGATTTGACCAGGACACGTGGAAGAATAGAATTCACTGCCCAAATGACGATGGACGAGAGATTGGCACAAATATCCGAACAACCACAAAAACAACTATCTTTTGCCGACTTACAAGCGATTCCAAGTAGTGAAAATAATGGAAATATTCCGAGTAATCCTATGAAAAAATGATTATTCTAACCAAGGAATAATCTCAGGTATTTCACCAAAAATATTAGCGGGTAGAGCTACTTTAATTTTAGAAACTGAACCCAATTGTTTAACCGANTGTTCTTGCCAATCTNGGTATTGCTCCCANGANTCCATTTTCAAGATAGGATTATTCTCCCGATTCCATTGAAGTGTTTGCATTTTTGTCCCNGGAGGTTCATGCCCAGTATGGACGATNACATCACCAGAGAATTTAGCAAGTATACTAAGGGATTCCCAATGGTCTTTCATTCTACCACTTGGCAGGTCATCCCTGCCAACGCCACCTGCACCAGTAAACAAGAAATCNCCTGTGAAAATATGNCCNCCAACTTCGATAATCATCGAATCCGCNGTATGNCCTGGAACATGATGGAATGATATGGATTGGTTGACAAACTTCAAACTAGATTTATCATCGACATACTTNGAAACNCCCATGCAAGCAGTTGTCTTCCACATGACATAATCGCAACCTGTTTTCTCCATTANAGAAAAACATCCTGTAATATGATCNGCATGAGTGTGAGTTGCAATCGTCATTTTTAATGTCAAATTTCGATTATCAANAAGTTCCAGATATCTCTGAGTGAAGTCATATACTGGGTCAATCAAACACACATCACTACTATTTTCATCGATGAGCAAGTATGTCTTAGCCCATCCTTCATCGTTCAACTGCTCGACACGCATACTTCGGCTAAATGAAGGAGATACTTGAAANTACACCCAATAGTTANATAAATTTTAGAATTACGACATTTCAAATTATAGAGTGCCCTCGGAGATATATGTCTCACCCGCAAACTGTTGTTCATCTTGAACACGATGGAAAGGTTTTGCTTGTAGATGAAAGTGGAAATGGCCCTAAAATTCCAGAGAAGGGGAGATTGGTAAACAATGAAATCTTACGATTTCCGACAAAACAAGAGATAGAATCTAGAGGGATAGAATGGAATGAAATTCTATCGATAGAAATTAATTTCAATAATGAAATCTTCAATGTTATCAAAGGATATCCTCAAATTAATTGGCCTGAAAACTGGGCTTGGAAGGATGATTTGATTTCNGANAACTCAGTTCANCCTGTAGCAAGAGAGTCTGTTTATCGTTCAATTCATCGCTTGGTTTCCAAGGTAATCGTTAGAAACCCCAATGACCAAATATTACTTGCCAAGGTCTCAAGAGGTCATTTTACAGGGCATTGGACTCTACCAGGAGGTTACATGGAACATAACGAACATCCGAGTACCGGATGTGTTAGAGAAGCAATGGAAGAACTTGGTCTTGAATTAATTTTAACTCAAAAGGAACCTACAATAACTCAACAAATTTTCACCAATGAGGGAATCTCCTTTGTTTCTTTCACCTATCACTCGAAATGGAATGGAGATTTATCTGATTTAAAATTACAAGAAGATGAAATTTCAGATGTCAAGTGGTTTGACGCCAACTCAGCAATGAATATTGTACCTTCATACTTCGATAGAGAAGCAATTAAAAATTCACTTTCTTAAATTTCCAGGATTTTCTTGGCTTCAGCCAAAGCATCATCAAGGCCATCAGGATTACTGCCTCCACCTTGAGCAAATGTTGGTCTTCCTCCACCGCCACCAGAGATAAGTGGTGATATTTTTCTCAAAATATCTACTGCATTATATCTTTCACTAGCTATAGTTCCTTCAGTAGTTGCAATCATTAGTTTGCCGCCACCAACTCGAGAACCTAATATTGCAAGAGTTGGATTTTGGCTATCTAGTGTTAATTCCTTGAGCATTTTTGTCATCTGCTTAAGATCTCCATCACTTTCCATAACAACTATTCTTACGCCGTCTTTAGAATGTGAAGAATCATCTCCACCAGAGGTTTTGATTCGAACTATCTCGGCTTCTAAATGCTCAATTCTTTTACGTTGTTCTTTCCACTCACTGAAGAATCTTTCAGCCGTTCTTGGAAGGTCTTCTGAATTGATACCAAAAATATCTACTGTTCGACGCAATAATTCGTCTTGCTCTCTAGCATAATTTAATGCTGCTTGACCTGCAACTATGTGTAATCTTTCAACACCATCTTGGACTGCTGTTGAACGAATAACTCTTATCGAACCTATTTGACCTGGCTCATCGTGATGTGTACCCCCACATGCTTGAACGTCATGGTCTGAAATTCTTAACACCCTAATCATATCTCCTTTTGGTGCTCCACCTTGGTATAAGTCAAATCCATATTTCTTATCGGCATCTTTACGATTGATTTCGGACTTATCTGTTCTATGTACTTGGCCAATAATTTCATTTGCCATACTCTCAATTGCATCTAAGTCTTCACGAGTTAAGCGATTGAAATGTGTAATATCGAGTCTTGCAGATTCTACAGATTTATTCGCCCCTGCTTGGTAAATGTGAGGCCCCAAAATCCTTCTTGCAGCTCCACCGACGATGTGAACTGAAGTATGGTGATCCATCAATTGTTTTCTTCGATCCCAATCTAAACTCCCATGAACCAAATCTCCGACCTCAAATGCACCATCTACCAAGTGAACAATATGTGAACCAGACATTCTCGTATCCAAAATATTTCGAATGTTCGAATCGGTAGAAAGACTCCCATGATCTCCTTCTTGGCCTCCACCTTCTGGATAGAAACATGTTCTGTCAAGAATGATTCCGTGGGTGGCGCTTTCAGGTAAATCATCACCACTTAATGGACTACAGAAAAGAACACTGGCATCAAATTCACGTTGTTGAACATCTTCATAATAAAGAGATTTTGTAACGGGTAACGAATCTGGAATATCGACCAATTTCTTTTCCACCACTGAAATTGCAGCCTTTTTAGCCATCAAAGCATGTCTTTCAGCCATCTCAGCAGAAAAGCCAATTCGAAGTTTAACATTACTCCATCCTGAATCTTTCGCTAATGAAATAACCATATCAGGTGGAATACCATGAGAATCATTTAGGGTGAATAAAATCTCATCGTCAATTGAATCGCTAGATTTGTCCAAAGTTCGCAATTGTGTCAAAATCACATTACCCCCCTTCCTTAACATTTCAGCATATTTCTGCTCTTCAAGATCTAAAATCTTACACAATCCATCTTTGGTTTGTTTCATCTTAGAATTGCCCAAGTTGATCTCTAAATGATGCGTGGCAAGTTCAGAAAGTGATACATCTAAGCCTAATTCATCACGTAACCTTAATGTCCTTCTAGCCATCATTCTAGCTAGATATCCTGCTTTAGCATTTGAAGGAACAAGTCCGTCACCAAGCATATTACAAAGTGCATGAAGGTGATCGGGTATGGCATAAATTCTGGCAAGTGGTTCGGTGATGCTTGAAAATTGTTCATCGCTAAGAACAAATCCTCTTTGTGACAATCTATCAATAAATATTGAGCGTAACTTTTCTCCATCAACACCTGCCTCGATATTCATTATGCCGTTCAATCGACTCATTTCACCGAGTACATCATCTAGATTTAATTCTGGCCATTGATTAGCAATGTTCTCAAATCCTGATAATTCTTTCAACCATTCTACAGTTTCAGGGTAAATTGCTTCGTAAATTGTAGGAGTTCCTGCAGCAGCCCAACAAAATCTTTCCAACCCATATCCAGTATCTATTATTTGTAATGGCATTTCCCGATACGTGTCCCCTTTCAATTCAACATCACCATCAGGATGTTCCTCAAGATTCATGAAAACAAGAGTTGCTAATTCTAATCCGCCAACAATAACTTCAACAGCTGCCCCAGCATTTCCTCCACCACACCATGGGTTTTCGACATAGGTTATTTCACTAGAATCGATTCCAAATGTCTTGGTAAACATATCATGACAATACTGTACACACTCTTCCATCCAATAGAACATTTTTCCTTCTTCTGGACGATTAAATACGTGGTGAGCCATCATTTCAAATGTGGTTAAATGTCTGCCTGAACGACCAACTGCATCGACATCAGTGAGTCTAATACAGGGTTGTGAAATAGTCAAAGGATTAGCCGGAGGTTCAACTTCTCCCGATGTAACATGAGGTTGAAAATCCGCGATTGAAGCAATTGTTAAGTGAATGTCATCTCGCCATCTAGCAAGTACCGGGTAAGGTGAAATTCTTGTATGTTCGACATTCTCAAAAAATTGTAAAAATGCTTCACGCATAGCATCTTTCAATGATTTCCCACGCATTTCATAACCTTGAATCAAAGGTTTACCAATAAATGTATATTCATCTTCACTGGTGTCCCCACATGTATCTCTAGATTCATCTGTAGTCCAAAACCAAAGGTCAGTGACACGACATTGCTTACGCAAATATCCATTTTCATGGAATACTGCCAAATCTATCGGGGGTAGACTCATTTGCACACCTGTCAACTTGTGACACCCATCCCTAACGACGACACATATTGAAACCTACGGGTGTAAAAGCCTAGAATAGCATGAACAATGCTCAAAGAGGACTAACTCAACACATGTACATGGGCGAAGATTGGCGAGAGCATCTTCAATCGGAAAATGATGGGACTATGCGCATCAAAGCCCATGGCGATATGAAAGTTGACGCCAGAATCGTCACGGACCAAAACCACTTGGCTAAGTATGCCGATGACAGGGGCCCAGAACAATTGGTTAACGCAGCAAGTCTACCAGGAATTGTTGGTGAAGCATGGGCAATGGCTGATTGGCATTTCGGATATGGTTTGCCAATTGGCGGCGTAATTGCAACTGATACCGAGGCTGGTGAACTAGGTGGAGCGATTTCACCTGGTGGGGTTGGTTTCGACATAAACTGCGGTGTTCGAGTATTAGCACTAGAGGCAACAATTGATGACATTCCAAATATCAAAAAATTAGGTGGGCGTATAGCGGGAAGAATACCGGCTGGAGCATCTGGAAAAGGTGGATTAGACATCAGTATGAGTGATTTGGACGAAATTATTTCCGGTGGCGCACAATCTGCTGCTGATCTCGGCTTTGGACATTCAAAAGATCTCGAAAATCTAGAATCCGGAGGACGTTTAGAAACTAATAATGTCGAACTTTCTACGAGGGCTAAAGAAAGAGGAATGCGTGCATTAGGTACACTGGGGAGTGGTAACCATTTCTTAGAAATACAATGTGTTGAATCTGTTGAGGATAATGAAACTGCTAAACACTGGGGATTGTATGAGGGACAATTACTAGCAATGATTCATTCTGGTTCAAGAGGACTTGGCCATCAAGTATGTAGTGAACATTCAAGAAAACTAGAACAAATGTACAAAAGAGATGGAAATCGTTGGTATAATGAGAATTGGGATTTCCATGTTGCTGATAGACAATTGGCGTGTGCACCATTTCATTCCAAAGAAGGG
The DNA here is from genome assembly GCA_002697705.1 of Methanobacteriota archaeon. Classification (GTDB taxonomy): domain Archaea; phylum Thermoplasmatota; class Poseidoniia; order Poseidoniales; family Poseidoniaceae; genus MGIIa-L1. Next base: position 16,120 of record NZXL01000035.1, on the reverse strand, counting down.
CAACAATACTTGGATGATATGAATGGTGCAGCAAATTTTGCATTTGCTAATAGAAGTGCTTTGGCTCATCGACTTAGAGAAGTTTTGACACTGGAGATGGGAATTGATGGTGAAGCAAAGACACTGTATGACGTAGCACACAATATAGCAAAGGTAGAAACTCATATGATTCATGGTAAGAATTGTCAATGTGCAGTTCATAGAAAGGGAGCAACTAGGGCCTTTGGTGGAGACCAGTTAGAACTAAATTCACATTTCAAAATAACAGGACAACCAGTATTAGTGCCAGGTGACATGGGTACAGGTTCATGGATTATGTCTGGCCCTATTTCGGGTCAAAATCAGGCATTTGGTTCATCTTGTCATGGCGCCGGACGTTCACTTTCAAGAACTAAGGCAAAAAAGACAATCGATGGAAAAGCATTGAAACAGAAATTGGAGAATTCGGGAATAAGAGTTCATGCTTCAACCCCAAATGTACTCTCTGAAGAAGCCCCTGACGCTTACAAAGATGTAGATGAAGTCATTGAATTAACTTCCAAAGCAGGACTAGCTAGGCCTGTAGCGAGAATAATTCCAAAGGTTGTTGTCAAAGGTTGATCACATGCAGAATTTAGATGTGCTTTGACCTGGTATCATTGGAGCGGCACCAGTATGAACTCCATCTGGCTCTTCACAAATAACACTCAGCAAAGTGTTTACTAGTTCCTTCAATTCGTCAACTTGGCTTTGTAAATCATGCACACGTCGGCGCATATCTACTTTAGATTCTACTTCTTGTCCCATCAATATCCCATCTAAGGAAGTCGCCTTCCTTATTCACCAATTAACAAAATAGCCCTTTAATCTTTGAGGGAAAAAATATCGATAATGATAGGTTTTGACAACTGAATAAGAAGTCCAGCAAACAATTCTTAGAAGTCTCGAAGTGGTTATAATCACGAGGCGATTCGCAGGCATTGCGCCACCGTGGCTTAGCGGTATAGCACCTCATTGGTAATGAGGAGGTCGCGAGTTCAAATCTCGCCGGTGGCTCCATAATCCACTGATGATAGAAGAAGTATTGTCGATAAATTAATTTGAATATTAATTGTTTGAATTAAATTGGCGCCGAGAGAGAGATTTGAACTCTCGTGCCACAAGGACACGCGATTTCCAGTCGCGCGCAATACCAGGCTATGCGATCTCGGCTCGTAACCCTGCGACTCTCATCCCATGTTTAACGCTCTCGCTCTAAATTAGTGAACGATTAGGCGAAAGAACTCATATGTGAACCCTTTAGGCCACGACATGAGCGAGACGGTTGAGGCAACCGAAATGGCTAGTTCAACTATGTCAGAAATGCCTTTCCACCTTCGCGACATGAATTTAAAATTCGAGTTTTCCAATATTCACCCCATTTTTAGTCCAATAGATAAAGTGCGTAAAGAGATCAAATTCATCGTTTTATTAGCATTCACAGAATGGAATAAAGAACTAATTATTGCACTATGTGTTGGAACTATCGCATTTCTTTTAGGATCTTTATCTGCAGACATATTTTCTGGTGGAAATCCTGAACTTGTCGGTCTTGAAGGTATGAGAAAAGTTGGAAGTTTTTCATTCTTCCAAATGTTACTTGCATTAATTGGTTGGGTGTGGTTTGTCTACTTGATGTGGACACAATTTCCTGTTATGAGAGTCCACTCAATTTCTATGCTTTTAATTTGGAATGGTTTAATGTTTTTACAAGTACTATTCCATCAGAAAAATTCGGATTTCCCGAAAAACATGGTGTTGTCGGATATGATGTATGGTGTATTAATCATGCTCGTAATTTTCTTCTTTATCTACTTCTTTTGGAAAGCCGTAATCGAAACAAGAGATTTACATGTTCAAATTCACCACGTGCATGAAGATGTAAGAGTAATGGAAAAGGAAATGCGTGAACATTCTTTAGTTGGATGGGGTAGTTTACTAGTATTTTGGCTCGTTAATGCATTTTACTCATGTTGGAATGGAGTGCATTATGTAGCAAGAAGGAGTGACCAAAACTCAATGTTTTACATTATGCACATAATATCGGGATTATTGATAGTTCCTGTTTTCATGTTACTAATGTGGTATCCTCAGAGAATGCTTGGTAGTGAAGTTAGAATTAGTACTACAGCAGCAATTACTGCTGAAATAGAATTGGCTCAAGGTTCTTTGAAGATTCAAGATGATGCTAAATGTCCAGAGTGTGATGCAGATGTTGAATTACAAAGAGAAAGTGATGGACAGTTATCAGTGCCGTGTGCAACTGAAACATGTACTAATCAATCAGGTATTATTGGCACTGCTTGTAACATTTGTAAGGAAAAATTCCCAACTCGCTTTGAATGTAAATCTTGTGGAGTCAATCTACCTTACATTGATTGTGTCCCTGATTTGGAGGCTTGGTAATGAGTTTCTCACACCTACGTTCAGACTTTCCTACTCTCTGTCAAGATAACCCTCCAGCTTATTTGGACAATGCGTGTGTCACCTTGAAGCCTCAACAAGTAATTGATTCGATATCAGATTACTATAGTAAATACCCTGGATGTGGCGGGCGTTCTGTCCATAGATATGGAACACAAGTATCTCGCTTGGTTCAACAATCTCGGAAAACTGTTGCTGATTTTATCAATGCCAACTCACCAAATGAAATGATATTTACAAGGAATGCTACGCATTCATTAAACCAAATTGCCAAAGGCCTTAGTTGGCAAAAAGGTGATGTGATTATAACTGGTGATCGTGAACATAATTCAAACTTAGTTCCATGGATACAACTCAAACAAGAGTTTGGTATCGAACATAGAGTTGTTAAATCAAATCCAGACAATTCATTCAATATGCAAAGTTTTGAAGAGGCTTGCTCAGATGCTGGAGATAAATTGAAACTAGTTTCTATGAGTCATGTAGGGAATTTGGATGGTGTGAAAATACCAGTCAAAGAAATCACTAAAGTAACTCATGATCATAACGCACTGATTAGTGTCGATGGCGCACAATCTACTCCTCACATGAAAGTCGATGTTCAGGATTTGGATATTGATTTCCTATCATTCTCTATTCACAAGATGTGTGGCCCTTCAGGAATGGGCGGACTATGGGGGCGTACTGAATTGTTGGAAAATATGAGAACAATACAGGCTGGTGGACAAACCGTAACCTCAACTACTTATGATTCATTAGAATGGGCTAAACCTCCGAGTAAATTCGAAGGAGGACTTGGTAACTTCGCTGGATTGATCGCTAGTGGTTCGGCAATTGACTATCTTTCTAAATTAGATATGGATGCCGTTCATGAGCATGAAGTGAATTTGAACAGAATAATGACCAATGGTATCAAACATTTGAATGGAATAGAAATCATTGGACCTGAAAATCCTGAAATGCGAAGTGGAATTTGTTCAATCTTGATGAATCAATTACCTGCCCATGATATTGCAATTTTACTCGATGAGGCTGCGGGTGTAATGGTTCGAAGTGGACAACATTGTGTCCACTCTTGGTTTAATGATAGAGGACACAAGGATGGGTCTCTAAGGGCTTCAGCCTACCTCTATAATACTGAAGATGATGCGAAATTATTTGTTGATACCTTTTGTGAGGCTGTTGAAGCATTTAGTTGATTCATATGAGTGATGATTTTACCATTCCTGAATTACCTCCTGTTGTTCCTATTGAACAACCTGAAAATGCAATATTGTATTCTGGCGACCTAGTTCTTGCTCGAAAGGTAGTTAGTATTGGGATATCGATATTACTGATTGTATCTATATTCTGGCTAGTCAATTTCATCGATGATGAAGGTGTTTTCTCACTAAGGCCAAGCGAAGAGGCAATTTCTTATCAGGAAACATATAGTGAAATGATACAATTAGATGATGTATCACTTGACGGTGAAGGAATATCTGTTTGCATAGTAGATTCAGGAATTGATATGACGCATCCTGACTTATCGGGATTAAGTCTTGCTGGGTGGAGAGATTTAATCTCGAGTGAAACTGAACCATATGATGATAATGGACATGGAACAAGTATGGCAGGGATATTAGTTGCCGATGGTTGGATTAAGGGAGTTGCACCAAATGTGGACTTATATGTCGCTAAAGCACTTGATGGAGTAAATGGACAGGGTAGCGATGAAGTTGTTGCACAAGCGATAGACTGGTGTGTTGAACAAAATGTGAATGTGATTTCACTATCTCTAGGCGGTGCACCAGGAATACTACCATTCAATCCATTCAGCGGCAGGGACTCTGGTGATGCTGCAAACGATGCTATCGACCAAGGTATTGTTGTCGTAGCAGCAGCAGGTAATGACGGGGGATCTGATGATGACGGCGATGTTGCACATCCTAGTAGTGAACAATTGGTGATTTCAGTAGGTGGAGTCACATTATCGGAGACTCATTGGTCTGGTTCTTCTATCGGAGATAATGATGGAAGTCTTTTCCCACTACTATTACCTAGGCAAGATCCGAATAAAAAACCTGAAATTGTAGCTCCGGGAGAATCCGTGCCTGTGATAAATAATCAAAATTCTTGGTCGATTGTTGATGGGACAAGTGCTTCAACTGTTTTTGTAACCGGAGCCATTGCCTTACTTCTTGAAAATTCACCTGAACTTAGTAGTGATAATGAACAATCTAATTCAGATACAGTGACTCAGATAAAGCAATTAATATTGAACTCTGTAAAAGCTAGAGATGGACAAGAGGGGCATGATGACAATTATGGATACGGTCTTTTACAAATCAATGATTTGTTAATTGCATCAGGTTCAGTCTAATTTTTGGCTAAAAAAGCCACAAGAACTCCTTCAAATAGAGGACTAAATGCAACATAGTGAGTTTCTTGAGTTTTAGTTATCAATTCGATCCAAGAGTTGAATCCATTGACATGTTTCATCATTTCTTCATCATCTTCATCTATATCTCCTGCTGGAACTGGTGGTTCACAAGTGAAAAGAACTCCACCATCACTTAACAGCGGGAGTAATATTTCAATATATTCTGCTAAATCTTCTATCTTCGAATCAACGATTATGACATCAGAATCGACACCTAATGGTGAGTCTCCAACTTCTAGGCCTGTGGCTGAGGCTGCACTCCATGCGGTTGTTTCAGCAACAAGAGATGGAATTTCTCCAACTACAATATTTGTCCAGTCTTCTGCCCCATATCTAGTCATCAAACGATGTAGAATTACAGCAAATTTTGCCCCTTGCTCGACTAGATCATATCTTTCAGGTGTTGAGTCTTCAGTAAATAAATCATATAACCAAGCCGAACGGTGGCCAATTCCTGCTCCAACTTCGATTACTCTTTTAGGTTTTAATTTATGAATTGAATTTCGCAATCTACGAATTACTGATTGTGACCAGGTTGAAAGACCCATGTGTTGTAGTTGTTGTGAAATATTAGCGGCGATTTGAGGTTCATCCCTCGGCATTTCAGAATCTTTCGATAAAATATATGGAAGAACATCTGCTTTCGAGGGGGTACTACCTTGCACTTCCTCACCCATACCGAGCCCAATGAGACAACCATGATGAATGCTCGCTTTGACGATTTTTAGCCGGTGACTTCAAAGATACAACCTTTCACGGTTGGTTGAGGGATATCATGTCTGATGACGTAAATGAGGTCGATGATGAGGAAGTCCTAGAAAATGCTAACTTTTGCGAAGCATGTAATGAAGTGACTGGACATGAATTACTGCGTGAGAAGCCTGTAGGGGAAGGTCGTGACGTATTGCTAAAATGTAACGAGTGTAGTCTTGTATATACCTTAGAAATCCGTCCACCTAAATTAATTAGAATTCCATTTATCCTAACTGATGGACCTAGTTCACAAAAAATAACTATTGATGTCGATGGTGATGAAGAATTTAGTCTAGGTGATGTTTTCGAAGAAAATGACATGTTGTGGACCATTAATCAGATATTGGTCTCTGGTGAAAGAAAAGCCAAGACTTCAATTGCTGGTGAAGTGATGCGGATTTCTGCTTTGAGAACAGATATGATTAGAGTTAAAATGACTTTAACAAGGGGAGAACAATCAGATTCAGAATCAATTCTAGTAGAATATGGTAAAACTTTCACTGCTGGGCATTTGATGGACCACAAGGGTGAGACTTGGAGAATTCGAGCGATACATACTGGTCAAGGAAGGACAATGCGTGGAACAGTGGAATCTCAAGATATCAAGAGAATGTATCTGCATGAGCCTCCTCAGCCTGAACACTTTGAGCCAAAGACTCCTAGAGAGAGGCGACAAGCATGGAAAGAAGGAAGATTAGGATTTAATCCAAACCCAGTTGTACCAAAAGAGATCACTAAGAAGCGAGTGACACCTTCTAACAAACGAAAGAAAAAGCGCCCTAGAAATTAAGGTCGGTTTGTCCAAGGCATCAAAAATGCCTTAGCAACTTGAGCACCAACAGTTGGATTCTCTTTTAGTCGCCTAATACTGTATTCGTACCATTTTGCACCGTACGGAATGTAAACTCTTGTGCGATGACCCTCTGCAGCTAACTTTCGACGCATTGGACCACGTACTCCAAGAAGCATTTGAAATTCATATCCATTTCCTTTAGCATTTCTTTTATCTCCAGCATTAGCCCTAGGATCATCTATATTAGGTCCCATGCCAAATGATTTCAAAGCAGATTTTGCATGTTTTATTACAGGAACATCATGTGAAGCAATTGCACAATAAGCCCCTGCTGACAACATTTTATCGATACACGAATTTGTTGCAGAAACAATATCAGAATAGGTAGTGAAAGAAATCTCTTCTGGTTCCAAGTATATTCCTTTACAAATTCGATAATCTGCCATAGGGCCTAATTGTGATTCGAGATTATCAATATCTTCCAAAGTTCTAAACAATCGACCTTGCAAAACAGTTCCAACATTTGTTAAACCCTGAGAATGTAAATCGATAACAACTTGAATAGTATCTTGTGTTACTCGATGATCTTCCATATCTAAACGTACAAAAATATCATGTTTTGAGGCCATCTCAACTAAATTCTTGATATTCTGGAATCCTTTTTCAGAATCAATAAGCAGTCCGAAGGCTGTGGGTTTAATACTCAAATTAGCATCTAAATTATGCTCAATAATGGCATTTGTAACTCTCACATATTCATCATAAAAATACTGAGCTTCTTCCATACTTGAAATCTCTTCACCAAGAACATCGACAGTGAAGCAGGCATTTTCCTTACTCAATCTCTGCATAATCCTAACAGCGTCAGATAACTCAGATCCTGCTACATATCTTCGAGATACCCATTTAACAAACCATTTTGGCATGCGAACGGTACTGGCGACTACCAACTTGGAAAACCAACTTACCATAGCCACCCTCAACTAATGCTTCTCAAGGAGATTCTTGAGGCTTGTGATTATTTTTCTATCAATTCCAAAATTGATTTCGTATTCATCAAAGGAATATCGATATCTATCAAATGCTCTCGAATCGCCTGTCTTTGCCATCCTTTGAATGCTTTCTTATCCATCGAACAGATGATGTTTCCATTTGGAAATGCTAACTTAGTGGATTCAACTGCAGCATTAATTGAATTCTTCCAATTTCCTCCAGGAATCGTATCTTCTTCATCGGGTTTCACGAATGGAAGTGCATATGTTGCAAGCATATGTCCAATCCAAATCCCTTCATTTAACCCTAGTTTATTCGCTCTTGGTGAATAGTGACCACCTCCTAGAGTGATTAGAACTGGGTCGCCTGAATTGACTTGCTTATCCCAGACGCCAATATTTTCAGTTTCATCTAAACCAAGCCCCTTAGCAATAAGTTCTGCCAGAATAGTAGCTGCACCAATATGCCCCCAAGTCTTGGCAGTTGAACCAACTTCAACAAATATCGATGGTACACTAATCCATGGCCCATGATGGGTAACTTCTAGCGAAAGGTCAAACTGATTTTCGATTTCTGAACCATTTACCATTTGCTTTAGATTCCGCCACCATGAAGCAAGTCTTGGCGAAGGAGGTGGAGCATTTCCACTCTTGCCACCATAAGGGGCTTGCTCATCAAAGTCTAGTTGAGGAACTCCAATTGGATGAAGAGTTAGAGAAGCATTTCCACTTTTTGCGGAATGACGAGAAGGAAAAATTGCTTCAATTACCTTTTCGCCCGTAGCCTTTTGCCACCTAATATCTAAATTATCCTCGAATAAGACTCCACCGGGATGAATCCACATTCTAATATCATGGATGGAATAACAAGGATGTCCTTCTACTTTTTTTATCTCATCCCAAGAATAGTTTTCTAGAAGAATATCTGCCTGATTTGTCGAAGCAATATCTCCTCCACTGACTATGATAAGTCGGACTTCAGTGGGAGACATGTATATCGCATTAGTATCTCATTTTTGAGACCTTCTTAATACGAGAATTGACAAACTAAGCCATATTGGCATTGCTATGGCCAGTGAACTTCCTGCATGTTTGGAGTTTACGCCAAAACAACTTATCGAGTGGAATGAAGGTTTCATAGTAATCGGAATAGATGGTGAATTACAAAAACTCGATTCTAATTATGTTCAAATTAAGAAACCAATCAATCCTTTCCCGACACCGATTAGAAATTCAACAATTATTGATTCAAAAATGGTTGCCACCTGGATCGATTCTGAATTAAGGTTAGCAAGAATGGCTGCATTTGATTTAACTCAAGACTTTATTCAAGGGGTCGAAAGAAGTGAACTTCGAATGCGTCGAACATTAGATAGAGCAATACATCCTGCTGGAAATATTTGGTCTCATGTATTGGATGCTGAGCCTTTAGCAATAGACTCAAAAAATTCTGCATTCACATTTGTTCTTTGGAGAAAAGGAATCTACAATATGACCAAAGATGCCCATGAAAAATGGCGCAGTGAAGAGCCTTCATGGAATAAACTATCTAAATATCCAAGGGCAGAAGAAACTGTCAATGTGGTAATGAATGATGATTGTGTTGAAGTTTGGTCGCGTGGAGGCGGAATAAATAGGTATGATCACGAAAGTGGCAANCTNATTGAGCAAAAGATAATCGAAATAGATGGTTTTTTGNTAAATGTTNACCATNATTCNAACAATTATCTTTTGCAATTAAATGATGGNTATGTGGCTCTATTTGACGGTGAAAAAATATTTTTGAAGGCCAAACTATCTGGCCCGATCAGTGATGCTTATTGGAGTGATTCTAGACAAGGTTGGTATATTTCAGGCTGGCGTGAAGTTATTTTCCTCTCAAAGAATGAGTATCTAAGAAAGGAGATTGCAGAGTTGCCTGTGTACTATGACCATAAAAGAAAAATTGCTCTGTGCAATGATTCTAATTGGTATCATGTTCAATTAAATGATGAAGAAGAGTGATCACTCGTCGTTTAACACTGTGTATCCACAGCGTCCACATGATTTTCTGTTTTTATGGACTGCAAGGAATACACCAGGACCGCATGTTGGACAGAACTCAGCGTTTCTAGTGAGAGTACCATCTTCGCCTACACTATACTTGGACCACTTTGCAGATGAATTAGGACCGTCTCCCATCATTGCTCACCTCCTTCATCAGCAGGTGCTTCTTCTTCAGCAGGTGCTTCTTCTTCAGCAGGNGCTTCTTCNNCAGCAGGNGCTTCTTCNNCAGCAGGGGCTTCTTCCTTAGCAGATGTTGAACGTAGTGATTCATGTCTCTTGAATATGTAATCAGGTTCAACTTTCATAGAATCTTCATCACCATAGATATATGCCATTCCGGTGGTTAAAGGCTGACCAAATCTTGTTTTACAATCTTTGACTACAATCAAATCAGATTTAGCTCCAGGCTCTAGAGTTACAACTAAATCCATTACTTCTTTTCTCGAAGGAGTTGATTTACCATCATGTTTCCACTTGAAAGCAATTTCCACACGATTCAATAATTTATTTTCTTTACGACTTACTTTTTCCATCTTTTCATCCCCTTCATCGAGTATTTACTTTAAGAGCATATTTGCCTGGGTGTTCTACATTCAACCTTTTTGCTATTTCTGAACGTTCAGGATCCATGATGATGACATAACCTTGCCAATCTGAGGATACTTGAGCAGATGGGCAACGAGTACATTGGTCGACCCCATCAGCTAAAACTAAGTGACAATCTCCACATGCGAAAGGATTCTTTGCCATAATAAAACCTCACTCGTTATCCTCTTCTAACCATGAATGGCATCCCAATCCAGGTTGTTTACTTGTCAATCCAATCTTAGAACGCCTAGGGTCACTAGTATCTGGTGAAAGAGAAACTATTCTTGCTCTTACCGAATCACCAATTCCGATTCTTCGGCCTGTTTGACGACCTTCAATCCAACCCATTCCTACATTAGCATCAACCATGTCTTCCATGATTTGAGATTTGTGAAGTAGTGCTTCCATAGGACCTATTCTTACGAATGCACCGAATTCGTTGATTTCAGAAACTGCACCTTCGACAACTTCGTAGTCATCCATACAGAAAAGTACTGCATCGAACCTAACTCTTTGGTAAATAGCACCATCACCGTGAATGATTCTTCCTCTTCCGAGTGGTTGGTGGTTATTGGTAACTAAAATAAATCTGTTATCATCATCAAATCGTCCTTCAAATGCAGTCATTGAAAGACGGTCAATATGTTGGTCAAGAGACTGACCTTTGCGCATATATTCTGCAGGGATACGAATTGTATCTTCCTTTGTAACAATTTTGTACATTTTTTCACGTCCTTTGGTAGATTCAAAGGCTTCAGTGAAAAGGGATAGGTTTGAACCTATTCCGTCCTTCACCGGTTTAACCTCGGGAGAGAATCGACCGTAGTCAATTTGGCCACCGACGACCCCTATTTAATGCAAACGGAAGATTCTCCGATAAAAAGTATCGAAAAAACGCCTCATGGAGTTGTTTTCATTGGCTAAAAAATGAAGCATTAGAGGTACGAATTGCCATAAGTCATAACAACCCCTTCGTAACACAACCAATTATGACATCGGCTAATGCCATGAGTGTTAGAGCGAATTTACGCTCAATATTCATGTTTGTATTACTTTTGTTTACTTCATTATCTCCTGTCTTGATGAACAATAATTATGAACAAAAATCAAATTTGGAAATTGATAACCCTACATATAGTGGAAATTCCGCACCTTGGGATCCTATTGAACAACCGTGGGGACAATATTCACGTACTCCAACTCATAATGGAACTATGCCACTTCACGGACCTAACGGAGGACCAGGACTAGGAAATGTAAGTGATGTAGTCGAATATGGAATTATTGACAATCCAGTCGTCAACTGGGTCCTAGATGATTCGGATGACTATGGTTCGGACTTGTATGGTTCAATTATTGGAGACTTTGCCAATAGTATCACTGCTACCAATGGCGCTTTAGAAAGATGCGGCGAAGGGGAATTATTTGCTGTAATTGTATCGAGTGATGCATCAAGTAGTAAACTGAGTATTGTTAGTGGAGATGATGCAAAGTTAGCATGGCAAGTCGACTTGGGTTCGACTGAAGCAATACGTTCCACACCTGTTCTCCTCGACGTCGACGGTGATCAAAGAACAGAAATATTGTTGGCATATGATACGTCTACATCCCTAGAAGTCGAAATGTGGTCGCCTGAATTGTCTTGTTCTGAATCGGGATGGGTTAAAAGTGGTCATGAAAATGAAAAATTATGGTCGATGAGTAATTCAGATTATCGTATTGGAATACAGAGCCCTCATTTTGCTACATCTCAAAGTAATCACAAATCTGTAACCCAACCACTACTAGCTGATTTAGAACTCGATGGAAACCCTGAATTGGTTTTGTCTTTGGTAAATGAGGACACAAATGACCCAACTGTTGTTTCGCTTTCTCTAACAACAAGTGCACCAACTACATTTGACTGGGAAGTGGTTTTGGATAGAGGGACTCACCCCTCCGATCCATCATGGGGGGCTTTGGACAGTTCTAATACGGCAATTGTTCTAACGACAATTGATTCTAACTCTGGAAATATGTGGATTTGGAGAATAGATGGGGCATCGGGGTCTCTAGATTGGGAACGTGTTGCCATCTCAGGAACTGATTCTGATTCTGATTCTCCAAGATTAAGATTACCAGGTCCAGTAATTGTTCAACTGGATGGTGATGCAGCTCCTGAGATGATTTTGACAATTCCGACCGATTCCAATGGTAGAACTCCAGGTAATGGTGCTAAATTTGTAGCGATGGAAATGACATCTACGAGTGAAATTTTTGATTTTAGAACTCCTAATGGATATGCGGATACACAACCACTTCCTATCGATACAGATGGAGACTCTATTCACGACAGGTTGTGTTGGGTAACTTGGTACTCTGAATCAAGTGTAAATTTTAATCGTAAAGGTATGGCAGGATGTCATGATATTTCATCAACAAACCCAATCAAAGAATGGTCTAAAGATATGCAAAGAGGTAGTGGTAATGACAATGATGAAATTGGGGTTTCACCTCCAATTTGGATGGACCTTGATGGAGATGAATATTATGAGTTGATTGTACCATTTGGAAAGCGATTGTGGGCATTTAATGGTGAAGATGGTATTTCTTCAGCGATTTCTAGTGGATGGTCATCACCACTTTCCATGCCACATAGAGTATGGGCCGCTCCAGCAGTAGCAGATATGGACGGGGATGGAAACTTGGANATTCTAATCGGAGATACTTTGGTATCGCAACTGATATCAGATTTTGCACCAATGAGCGATAATCGTGGAATAAGTTTCAATCCAAATCAGCCGGACCCTGGAGATCTAGTTACTGTTACAGGACAATTTAGCAATATTGGAACTATGGATAATGATGACGACTTAGATGTGGTATTACTGCAAAATGGGAATGAAATAACCAGAGAAAGATTTGACGATGTCAAACCAGTTGCACCGTCGGGAGAAGGTGGTCCTTACACATTTAGTGTCGACATCACCGCAGAATTAGGTATTCATGAATTTGAAATGATACTTGACATAAATGGTAATCTAACCGAATCAAGAGAAGACAATAACCGAGCAGTAACACAATTATCTGTTGTAGAACCTTATGTTTCACAAATCGACATTCCTGCTTTACCTCCTCGTATATCGCCTGGAACTGGTGAAAGTGTGACTATTAGTGTCTCTGCAATTGGTTCACGAACCGATTCATGGACCCTCACATGGAATACTGATTCGCTACCAGAGGACTGGACATTTGAATTAATGAATAATCAAAACATCAATCCAACTTTGATTCCAAACACACCTGTGGACATTGATTTTGCAGTTACTATTCCATCAGATGCGCTTGGTGATGAAAATTCATTTGTTGATTTATTTTTAACTTTAGATGATGATCAAAACATCAGTTCAACTGTTAGACTTCCTATCGAAGTGCTTAGAACTCGTGGTTTTTCAGTTGTTGGACCAGACGGTCTTGGAGTTAGCGAGGGTATTGGAAAGCCAGGAAATACTGCTACAGCATGGATAATGGTGGAGAATCTTGGTAATGCGTATGAGTCGACCACATCAATTGACTGGAGTGCACCTTCATGGGGTGGAACTCCAACGCTTCATAATGATGCAGGAACTGAAGTTTTCTCATTGAATATGGCCCCTAATGAGAAACGTGAACTATTTGTTCATCTAGATACGCCAAACTCGATACTTCCTGGATCTACCACATCTACAACTATGACTATGTGTATTGGAAGTGGCGGAGATACTCTTTGCCAAGACTTGATAGTTAATTTCACCGCTTCTGCTGTCACTGTTCAAAATATTCATACTCGAACTTTACCTAATAGTTCACTATCTTGGCAACTAGACGNTGAATTACCNTCNGGAGGNGATTTGAAATGGAACATGGTGTCTGCTCAAATGGTCAATACCGGATGGATTTGGAGCGTTGATGGTGATTTAGTCATCAATGGNTCNAACTTAGAAATNTCGGGTTCACCTGCTCAGGCTGTTTCCGGTAATATNTNCCTGACACTACCTGTAAATGCAGTCCCACAGAGACATATATTCTCAGCACCTGATATATCTGAAGATAATCATGACTTACATTTTAGCATGCATGTTCTTCAGGTTTACCGCACAGAAGCAACAATCCTGCAACCCCTACCAAATAGTATTGGAGAACCTGTGTCATTACTTGTAGAGAACACTAACCAAGTTCTTTTGAGATTAGAAAACCCTGGTAATGGAGAGGATGAATTCTTACTAACTACGGATGTGGTTTATAGTGAATCGATGTCTAATCCTCCTGGAGTAGAATTCCAAACCTATAATCCTCAAAGAATTCTTGGGCCTTTGGCCACCACAATTGCAACTGTCGATGTTACTCTATCTGAAGATACACCTGCTTTAGAGCCGTTTATGCTATCTTTCACATGGAAATCCTTGGGCAATGAATCTGTTCATTCTACTGTGAATTTACTAGTACAGGCAGAGCCAGACCATAGTTGGCAGTTNGACTTTGAAATTGGCACTGAGCATGATNTTATTCCTAGCCAAGATGTCTCACTAAACTTCACTGCAAAAAACATAGGTAATGCAAACGATACCATAGTCATCCAGCCAATGTTTACTGCCCAATACTTTGGACAAGATTCTAGTGTATGGAATGCTGAAAACCTAAGTTCGTCGGAAATTACAGTCAACGACACAGCAAGTATGTTCCTNAACTTCACAGTACCTAGCGATACTTGGGAAGGAACTCAAGCATCGCTAAACCTAGCAATATATTCTAACACTTTATTTGTGGATAACTTCACTTTAAATTTCACAGTCATACATGTTTCTGGTTGGAAATTCAATCTATCTAATACTAATTTGGTAGTCGATCCAGAAGGAGAAAATCTAACTTTAAACATAGAACAGTTAGGAAATAAGGCAACAAAACCTTGGTTTTCTAAAGCAGGTTCTGGGTGGAATGTTTCACTTCCAGATTCGGGAGATGTTATGCAGCCTTACAGCACATCTACAGTAACTGTATTTGTCACTCCGCCTGAAGGTGCAATTGCTGGAGAGGTAGGTGTTCTAAAGCTTAGAATATCCGATGGTGATGGCTCAGGAGAAGTAATTCAAGAGATTCCAGTTAGAATAGGAGCTAAGCCAGAAATTCAAATTGACTCATCCGGTTCATGGATGGTGAGTCAAGATGGTGGCATGCCTACTGCTTGGGTTGAAAATCTCGGCAATGACTTAGCCTCACTAAATATTCAATTGACTGGACTTCCAAGTGGCTGGACATATGTTGGCCCTGATGCTATGGTTGTGGCCCCATCACAAATTCTTGGTATCCCATTCAACCTAATCCCCGCATCTAGTTGGGATGGACAGAGTTTTATTATTGCAATTGAAGTTGAACATCCAAGTTTAGGAGTATCATCTATCTCAATAACCGTTGAAAATAGTTCTTCTTCATTTGCCTCAACACCGGTAGTTAGTGGTATTTCTGATAGAAACATGAGTATTGAATTCAATGGAAATGTCTCATTGGATTCATTACAAAATAGTATTTCATATTCACAACAAAATGGTAAAATTACATTGTTGATTCCAGATACAAGAGTTAATTTAACACTTATTGACCAAGAAAATCCTGATTTAGAGTACATTATCCATATTGTTGGTCAAACCTTACCAGATATTTCGGCTAACTGCCAACTAAACTCGGCTGCATTTGAAACACTTGGACTAAATACAATCTCTGGAAGCGTAGGAAGTTGTACACTTACTTCATCTAGTGATGAAAGATTACGTGGTAGTTTTGTTCTTATTACAAATACTGGCGAGCAGATTCCGATTACACAATCAAACATCAATATGGCTGAATCAACTACAGAATCATTTAGTATAAATCTAAGTTCATGGAGTACTGATGCAGGATATGTTGATATTGTTTTGATGTTCATTGATTCATATGGTAGAGTGATTGACGAGGATAGTGTATCCGTAATATCGAGAAGTAGTGGATGGAATATTGGAATTTCTTCTGTGGAAAGTGACGGTGACATTACAGTTGGAATCTCGAGAGAAAGTGCCACTTATCAACGCTTGA
>NZXL01000034.1 GCA_002697705.1 Methanobacteriota archaeon | reverse complement strand
GTAATTGCTACATTTACCGAGTTCTTGGAATCAATACCTGTCCATTACCAGAAACCCAAGAATAAGATATCATCACTAATCAAAGAGTACCATCTGTTTACCCGTCTGATCAAACGGTTAGTAAAGGGTTTGGACAATATTTAGCCGTAAAGAGCATGGAGATAATCCCTAATTCCGTTCCGTATCAGAAATCATCTTTTCTAATTTCTTTATTGGATCAATGCCAAGTAGCATATTAAGTCCCTTAATTTCATACTCTAGAATAATTTCTTCTCCCACCATAATCTGTTTAAAACTCATCGTTATTTTCTTATCTGGTCCTGCTTCTTGCGATTCCCATCTTATCTCTGTCCGATTTTTTATTGATATATCTTTAGTGCTGACTGACCTTTTTGAAAACTTAATCATGGGAGTCAGTTGCCGTCTAATCTCTATTACATCTGATGAATCTATCCTACTAAATTCTGTCTTGTAGAATAAACAGAATACAAGGCCTAGTAGAGGAATTATTGATGCTAAAATAGCATTGAATATCGGTAAATCATTCTCTCCATTTCCAGTAAAATATACTATGACGCATAGTATTATGGCGAATAAAACCCATAGTTGCTGAAAATTATACACAGAAAACCTCACACTCTCCTTTACCATGATTGTTATTGGGCACTTCATGTTATAAGTACTCATTCAATCCAATCACTTCTAATTTAGTTAATCAGAGGGCTCCCTATGATTCGTTTTACCCAAATCAAAGGTTTCGCAATGGGTCGAATCATTCCCTACCCTTAGATTTACAAAAACTACCGAATTCCGGTAATTTTTACTCAAAAAATAATTTGATAGTTAAGTGAAATAATCAGCTAATTTTCAAGTTTTTACTCAAACGTATTACGGTTTCAGTCTTGCTTTATTGAGGGTGGTGCAGGGAGTGGGATACGAACCCACGAACCCATATGGGACCGGATCTTAAGCCCGGCGCCTTTGACCACCTCAGCCATCCCTGCAATGGGGGCGTCGAAGCGACATCACTTGAATTAAACGCATAAATTATTGATTCAAACTCCAACCGCCATCGACATTGATGACTTGTCCAGAGATATGAGGAGAGTTGAACAAAAACAATACTGCTTTCGCTATATTGGATGGATGTCCTGAACGCCCAAGTGGTATTTCTTCAATTATTTTAGCGAAGTGCTCTACTTCCCAATCAGCTGAAATAATCGCACCTGGAGCGATACAATTGACTCGTACATCCGGATGAAAATCACCTGCAAAGTTGATCATCAATTGGCGTAATCCTGCCTTACTCGCAGTATAATGTGAAAGTCCCTTCCAAGCCCTACCCAATGACGTATCAACCATTCCGATAACACATCCATTTTTTGACCTTAAGGAATCCAATAATCCGAGAGTTAAGTTGAATGGTGTTTCAACATGTAATTTCATGTTTTTCTGTAAATCTTCAATGGAAACGTCCTCGACATCTATCGAACTATAGATTGAGGCATTGTGTATAAGTCCAGAAATACCACCCGAATCTTTCACCGCAGAATGTTGTAAAACTTGAGAAATTAAATCATTAACTTCTGAGTCAATTAGTAGATTTGCTTGTAAAATATCACCGGGTGCATCCACCCCGAATTTAGAGGTATAATCTGCTAAGATTTCCTTAGCACTATCTACTGAAGAGTTCACATGGATTAGAACATACCAGCCCATTTCCATGAGTTCCTTAGAGACCTCAGCGCCGATCCTTTTTCCTGCACCCGTGATTAGTACAACCGGCTTCGACATAGTCTTACCAATAGTAATTGATTCAATAATTCTCGTATTGATTCGCCCAATAAACAATCTTTTCTACAAGATTTGCAAAATTGGACTTTAGCACACATTTTTGATAGGCAACTCATGGGGTTGAACAAGGAGGACGGGGTATGGGCGGTAAACAACTTCCAATGGCTGCTAATAATGTGGACTCGAAGAAGAGAAAACGTCTACCTTCTTGGTTTAAAACCACTTTACCCAGTGGCACTCAACAAGCCATATTCAATGAGACGAAAGCCGCTGTCAAGGAAAATAAACTTCACACAGTTTGTCAAGAAGCACGTTGCCCCAATATACACGATTGCTGGTCTAGTGGTGATGCCACGTTTATGGTAGCAGGTCAAGAATGTACACGTGGATGTCGTTTCTGTGCTGTCGGTTCGATTAAAACGCCACCTCCATTAGATTTAGAAGAGCCTGAAAACCTTGCAGATGCTGTAGAATCTATGAATCTTAAGCACGTAGTAATTACTGTTGTCAACAGAGATGATCTTGAAGATAGCGGTTCATCTCATTACAAGAAGTGCATCCAAGCAGTGCATGAACGACAACCAAATTTAACCCTCGAACTTCTATGTTCTGATTTAGCAGGAGACATTGGTGACCTTGAAAGTCTACTAGATGGAAGCCCACTATCTGTTTTCGCCCACAATGTTGAATGTGTTCCGCGACTTGATAGAACTGTAAGAGACAGGAGAGCTTCTTTTTCACAATCATTGAAGATTCTTGAGGAAGCAAAACGGATTAGACCTGATATGATTACTAAATCCTCTCTAATGGTTGGAGTTGGAGAGACTGATGAAGAGATCGTAGAAGCAATGAAGTTACTTAGAACAGCCAATGTAGATTTGTTAACTATAGGACAATACCTTGCGCCATCCAGTAAGCACCTTGCTATCGACCGATTTCCTGAGCCTGAANTATACGACTATTGGGCTGAAATCGCAATTGAGTTNGGATTCTTAGGNGTTGCCAGTGGNCCTTTTGTTCGNTCNTCNTTCAANGCNGGNCTTTTNNTNNGNAAATTAATTGACCCNGAAAATAAAGAAAGTATGCCTGGAGCACATGTTTTGATTTCNGATAANTTAAACTTTGACCGGCATCACTTAAGGTCTCGACTAACTGAGGTGAAACAATGACGGAACGTAAGACCATTGCAACAACTCCTTACACNATNGGAGTTGCNCCNTTTAGGCCNGGAGATGAGTCNAGTTTTGGAGGNNCNTTCACNGAAAANCCAGAAGATNTNAATCGTCCNGANCCGNNAAAATGTGANTCACAAGATACTGTCAANCATGCNTCCGGACTNATNNGAGTNATGGATGATGATAACAAAGCNAAGGGAGANTGGAATCCTAAANTAAGTNCTGAGNATATGATTCAAGGCNTNGAATACATGATGNGNCTNAGNATATTTGACGATAGAATGTTNAAAATGCAAAGGACTGGNAAGTTNTCATTCTATATGCGTTCNTTTGGTGAAGAAGCNATTGCAATNGCNCAAACTATGGCACTNGAAACNCAAGACTGGATNTTCCCGTCTTACAGNCAACCNGGTGCTCAATTTGTCCGAGGAAGAGACATGGTCAGNATGATTTGTCACTGTATTGGNAATACTGAAGATAANGTCAAAGGAAGGCANATGCCAGTNCANTATACTTGGAAAGAAGGNCGTTTCATATCAATATCNTCTCCTGTNGGAACNCANTTCTCNCAAGCGGTNGGAGTCGCTATGGCNAGTGCTTACAAAGGANNTGATGAAGTNTGNATNTCATGGCTTGGNGATGGNACTTCTGCTCAAGGAGATTANCATTATGCACTGAACTTTGCATCNACATTNAAGCCTCCTGTAATCCTNAATGTCGTTAACAANCAATGGGCTATTTCTACTCACAAAAANCTAGCAACNGGNGGAAGAACNTTCGCNGANCGTGGATTAGCCTACGANATACCATCGCTTAGAGTAGATGGAAATGACTTCTTGGCNCTNTACAGCGTAACCAAGTGGGCNAGAGAACGTGCNGGNGCTGGACTTGGACCTACTCACATTGAAGTTTATACTTACAGAGCCGGTGCTCATTCTTCTTCAGACGACCCTTCTGCTTACAGACCAGATAATGAATTCGAATGTTGGCCTGGAGGAGACCCTGTTGAGAGACTCAAATTGCATTTGATCGAAACAAAACTCTGGGATGAGAAGAAACATGCTGCTCTTGAGAAGAAAATCGATGATGAAGTAATGACTGCTTACAAAGAAGCATGTGAGTTTGGAGACTTGGCAAGTGGACCTTATCCCCCTGCCTCTACAATTTTTACTGAAGTCTATGAAACGGTTCCTTGGCATGTCCAAGAACAGAGAGAGGAACTTGGGAAGTGAGGTGATATTATGACAAAAATGAATATGATAGCCTCACTAAATTCTGCTCTTGAACATCAGTTGCAAAGAGATGAAAATGTTGTAATCTTTGGAGAAGACGTAGGATACTTTGGAGGAGTATTTCGAGTAACTGCTAAACTTCAAGAGAAATTTGGCGCTCACAGAGTGTTTGATTCACCATTAGCCGAAGGTGGTATTGCAGCAATTGCCATGGGAATGGGTCTAAATGGACTAAGGCCAGTTGCTGAAATTCAATTTGCTGACTATATTTTCCCTGCATATGACCAAATTGTCAATGAAATCGCTAAAGTTCGTCATCGTTCTGGTGGAGAGTTCACGGCTCCTCTAACATTTAGGACGCCTGCCGGCGGTGGGATCAAAGGTGGCCATCACCATTCGCAATCACCCGAAGCACAATTCACGCACACACCTGGACTGAAGGTTGTATATTGTTCGAATCCATATAACGCAAAGGGATTGCTGACATCAGCAATAGAATGTAATGACCCAGTAATATTCTTTGAACCTAAGAGATGTTATCGTGGACCGTTTTATGGAGATCCACACAATGTTCCAACATGGAATGATCATCCTGATGGTGAAGTCCCTGATGAGTACTATTCAATTCCACTTGAACAAGCACGTATTGTGAAAGAAGGTTCAGACTGCACAGTTATTGCATGGGGTGCAATGGTACACGTAAGCGAGCAAGCAATCAAGGATTCAGGAATTGATTGTGAACTAATTGACTTACAGACACTTGTTCCATGGGATAGAGATACAGTGGTTAATTCAGTAAAGAAAACGGGGCGTTGTGTTATTGTACATGAAGCACCTAAAACAAGTGGATTTGGTGCTGAAATGAGCGCATCGATTCAAGAGAGATGTTTCTATAATCTAGAAGCACCAATAATTCGTGTCACAGGGTGGGATACTCCATTCCCTCATACAACTGAATGGGATTATCTGCCAAGTCCAGAAAGAATAGCTGAAGCAATAAAGAAAACACAGGAGGAATAAACATGGGAACATTTGCATTTAAATTACCAGACATAGGAGAAGGAGTAGTAGAAGGAGAAGTCGTAGAATGGATGGTTGCTGTAGGCGACTCTGTCAAAGAAGACGACCCAATTTTATCTGTTATGACCGATAAAGCAACAGTAGAAATCCCTTCACCAGTGGATGGTAAAGTTACAAAGGTCATTGGAGATGCTGGAGATATTCTTCCAGTTGGAGTTGTTTGTATCGAATTCGAAGTAGATGGTGATGGAAATGCATCAGCATCGCAAGAAGAACCTGCAAAGAAAAAGGTAGAGGAAAAGGCACCTGCAAAGAAAAAGGAAGTTGCCCCTGAACCAACCCCTGCACCTGCCCCAGCAGCAAAGCAAACAAGTCCTCCAGTAGCAAGAGCTGCTGGAACCAAGGCACTTGCCAGCCCTGCTGTTAGACAAAGAGCACGTGAAGCAAATATCAATCTCGAACATGTCGCTGGTTCAGGGCCTGCCGGAAGAATCAGTCATGCTGATTTGGACAAGCACATTTCTGGAGGAGCAAGCGGAGCAAGTTCTTGGTCACCTGTTGGAGCGTCAGCGAAAACTGAACTTAACGGAACTGAGGAAATCAAAGTTATTGGCCTAAGAAGAAAAATTGCTGATAGTATGATGGCTTCATACAGTTCAATTGCTCATTTCTCTTATTTTGAAGAAGTCGATATCACTGCTCTAGAAGATTTAAGGCAACACCTGAATGCTACAAGACCGGAAGGTGCACCAAAATTGACCTACTTGCCTTTCATTATGCAGGCATTGGTCAAAGCCCTCAAGGAGAGTCCAGAATGTAATGCACTTTATGATGATGAAGCAAATGTTGTCACAAGGCATCAAGCAATCAATCTTGGAATTGCAACTCAAACCGATAGAGGACTTTACGTTCCTGTTGTCAAGCATGTTGAAGCAATGGATATTTGGCAATCTGCTGCCGAAATGGTTAGAGTCACATCTGCTACAAGAGATGGTAAAGCAAGTGCCGATGAACTATCTGGTTCCACATTCACAATTACAAGCCTTGGAAGATTGGGTGGACTAGGTGCTACACCAATAATCAACAAGCCAGAAGTTGGAATTCTTGGAGTCCACAATGCTAAGGAAAGAGCCGTTGTTAGAAATGGACAAGTCGTGATTAGAAGAATGATGAATTTGTCTTCTTCATGGGACCATAGAGTTGTTGATGGTCACGATGGCGCAACACTTGTTCAAAGAGTAAAGACATACTTGGAAAATCCTGCAACAATTTTCATGTGAAGGTGATCTAATGGAAACAAAAAAATGTCAAGTATTGGTAATTGGTGCTGGTCCAGGAGGCTATGTTGCTGCTATTCGTGCAGGACAATTAGGCCTTTCAACAATCATTGTAGAAGGCGAAAAGGCTGGAGGTACATGTTTGATTAGAGGCTGTATTCCTTCCAAAGCTCTAATTCATGCTGCTCACAGATTCCATGACCTAGCAAAACACTCGAAAGATGCAGGACACATGGGGATTTCAATTCCTGGACCTGCTGAACTTAATATGGCGAATATGATTTCATGGAAAGAAGATATTGTCAATAAATTGAATGGAGGAGTAGAACACTTACTCAAAGCCGCAGGTGCTGAACTAATCAACGGATGGGCTGAATTCCAAGATGCTAAAACTGTAAAGATAGGAAAAGGAAAAGACGCAATTATCGTTCAGGCGGAAAATGTGATACTAGCAAATGGTTCTGTCCCAATTGAATTACCATTTATGCCATTCTCAGAGAATGTTATTTCTTCTCGTGAAGCATTAAACTTACAAGAACTTCCTGAGCATGTAGTAGTTGTTGGTGGAGGATATATTGGACTTGAATTGGGAATCACATACAAAATGCTCGGCTCGGAAGTAACAATTGTTGAAGCGATGGATTCGGTATTACCGATTTTTGATAAAGAACTTAGAAGACCATTAGAACTATTCATCAAGAAAAATAAAATTAAAGTTCACACCGGTGTTTTTGCGAAGGGTACAGAAGATATGAAAGATGGAAAAATAAAATTATTCTATGTCGATAAAAACGCCAAAGATGGTGCTAAGTTTGAGGAAATAGTTGCAGATAAAGTACTGGTAACTGTTGGAAGAAAACCAAACAGCCAATCACTATCCCCGACAGGTGTTGCTCTTGATGACCGTGGTTTTGTCAAGGTAAACCAACGTTGTGAAACTAATATGAAAGGCGTATATGCAATTGGTGATGTATGTGATTCAGGAGAGATGCTTGCCCACGTAGCATCATTCCAAGGAGAAATGGTTGCTGAAATAATATCAGGAAAGAAAAGAGTTTACGACCCTGTGGCAGTACCTGCAATCGTTTTCACTGAACCTGAAATTGTCAGTGTCGGACTTTCTCCTGAACAGGCAAAAGAAGCAGGACATCCAGTAATTATTGGTAAATTCCCACTAGGAGCTAATGGTCGTGCATTGACTCAAGAAGCCGAAAAATCTGCTGGTTTTGTACGAGTTTGTGCAAGAGAAGATGATCATCGAATTCTTGGAATTCAAGCAGTTGGAACACATATCAGCGAGTTGGTAGGAGAATGGACTTTGGCTTTGGAAATGGGTGCTTTGCTTGAGGATATTGCTGGAACAATTCACGCACATCCAACAATGACTGAAATGACTCATGAAGCAGTATTAGCAACTCTAGGCCATGCAATTCATTCTTCATGAATGATAAACGGCTATAACTATAAGAATAAGTATTAGTTGTGAAGTTCATGGATTATGACTCGATGACTCTCCTAAATCTCAAGAAATTGTGTAAAGAAAGAGGTCTAAAGGTATCTGGAAAGAAAGATGAAGTTGTTATTCGATTGATGGAAAATGATGAAGAAGGTCAACAATCGGTTTGGCAAGGCCAGGCCGCTGTTCAGACCCCTTATGCTGGCTCTATGCCACAACAGCAAATTAATCCTCAAGCATATCTAAATCAAAATGTCCAACGTTTATACATCAACAATGGCAATAGCACAGTTAACGGAATTGGATGGATAGTAATTATTTACGGCGCATTTAGAATGCTCATGGCCTTCGCATTCTCATTAATTGGAATCGGAGAATTAGGAGCAGTTGTAGCACCAATTGCATTCATACTAGCATTTGCATTCATTTTCGGAGGAATACTGATGACTAATGAATATTTGAATGGAGTATACTTCGCACTGGGGACTTTCTTAGTATCTGGATTATTGAGTATTATCTTCTCAGGTGGTGAATGGAATCCACTGTCAATTTCTATCGCTGAAGATGGATCAATGACATTATTCTCGATTATGTGTACAACATTTGGAATGGGATTGGTTGCACTACCCCTACTACTATCATTTGATGACTTGAAAAGGGGATGGCCTCCTGCAATTGAAAGATTGCTTAATGCAAAAGGTGGTAACAGTACTGATAAAAAACAAATCAAATGTTCATCGTGTGATAAATCATTACAAGTACCATCAGACTATTCTGGTAAAATTAGTTGCCCTCACTGTCAAGCAACTATGAATATATGATGTGAAATTACTCTTCGACATTTGAAAGAGTTCGATCGGATTTAAACTANTTTAGAGTAAAATCATGAACCACAACTTAGACAGTCGTCTGGTGTATCAAGGCTACAAGCAATAGCTTCAAGGCTAGTAACTTCTGCTCTATCTGCCAATCCTGAAACGGTTTGGTCTTCCGCTTTCTTTGCTTCAACTGTGAATTGAATTGCATCTACTGCAGCCTTTGTTCTAAGATAGTACATTCCAGTTTTGAGGCCTTTCTTCCATCCGTAGAAATGCATTGAGGTTACCTTTGCAGCATTTGCATCTATCATATGAATATTCATTGATTGACTTTGGTCGATGTATGCGCCTCTGTCAGCAGCCATATCGATGACATGCTTTTGCTTTATTTCCCATGTAGTCTTATACAATTCTTTGATGTTTTCAGGAATACCTTCGATATTTTGGATTGAACCCTTATGACGAAGAATTTCATCTTTCATCTCTAAACTCCANATTCCTAACTTAATTAAATCGTTGATCAAGTGCCTGTTAGGAACTATGAATTCACCAGACAATGTNCTTCTAACATATAGATTGGAAGTAAATGCTTCAAAACATTCGTTATTACCTAAAATCTGAGATGTTGAAGCAGTTGGCATAGGAGCCAATAATAGAGAATTTCTCATACCATTAGCAACGATTTCTGTTTTCAAAGAATCCCAATCCCAGCGGCCACTGTGTTCATTCATGTTCCACAGGTCGAACTGAAGAATCCCTTCACTGGCAGGTGAGCCTTTGAATGTGGAATAAGCGCCTTCCTTGATCGCTGCGTCCTTTGATGCTGTGCATGATGCAAAGTAAATGGTCTCAAAAATGTCTTTGTTCAATACCTTTGCTTCAGGACTCTCAAATGAAAGACCAAGCATTGCAAATGTATCTGCAAGTCCTTGAACTCCAAGTCCAATAGGTCGGTGACGCATATTAGAATTACGTGCCTCTTCAACTGGATAATAGTTGACATCTATGACTCGATTCAAATTTCCAGTTGCATGATATGTTACATCATAGAGAAGTTGGTGATTAAACTCGCCTTTTTCTTCATCTACAAACTTAGGAAGTGCAATCGAAGCTAAGTTACATACAGCGACTTCATCTTTAGCGGTATATTCCATAATTTCTGTACAAAGATTAGATGAACGAATTGTACCTAGATTCTTCTGGTTGGATTTTGTATTAGCTGCATCTTTGTAAAGCATGTAAGGAGTTCCAGTTTCTATTTGTGATTCAACTATTTTATCCCATACAGTTCTTGCTGGAATTGTTTCTCTTGCTAATCCTTGTGCTTCGTATGATTCAAACAACTGCTTGAATTCTTCACCATATGCGTCTTGAAGACCTGGACACTCATTCGGACAGAAGAAGGACCAATCAGCATTTTGCTCGACTCTTTCCATGAAAAGATCAGGAGTCCAAAGAGCATAGAATAAATCTCTTGCACGAAGTTCTTCTTTTCCGTGATTCTTCCTTAGATCTAAGAACGCCAAGATATCTGGGTGCCATGGTTCCAAGTAAATTGCGATTGAACCCTTTCTCTTGCCACCGCCTTGGTCGACATATCTTGCAGTATCATTGAATACACGAAGCATTGGAACAATTCCATTGCTCTCCCCATTAGTTCCCTTGATGTAAGAGCCTTTTGACCTGATATGATGAATAGATAATCCAATTCCTCCGGCAGACTTGGAAATCAAAGCACATTGCTTCAATGTATCATAGATTCCAACTAGAGAATCATCTTGCATTGTCAAAAGGAAACAGGATGACATCTGTGGTGTTGGAGTTCCTGAATTGAATAAAGTAGGAGTTGCGTGGGTGAAAAATCCTTGACTCATCAAATCATAAGTCTTCAAGGCTTTCTCAATATTGCCATGGTGTATTCCTACTGAGACACGCATCAACATGTGTTGAGGGCGCTCAGCGACTTCTCCGTTTAGTTTCAGTAAATATGAGCGCTCTAGGGTTTTGAAACCAAAGTAATCATAATTATAATCACGATTATAGTCAATATGATTATTCAATACTTCTGCATTTTCCATAATAATTCCATAGACTTCTTCAGAAATTAGTGGTGCGTGCTTCTTGGATTCTGGGTCAATATATTCTCTAAGGTCTGTTACTACATCTGTAAAAACCTCTTTAGTTGAACGGTGAAGATCATCTACACAAATTCTTGCAGCTAATCTGCTATAATCAGGATGATGAGATGCAAGAGATGCTGCTGTTTCTGCAGCCAACTGATCTAGTTCACGTGTCGAAACTCCATCATATAGTCCTTCAATAGTCAATTTGGTAAGATGTGCAGGGTCAATCCAATTAGGATCTAATCCATCGGTTAGACTTGACAATTTCTCGAGAATAGCATCGAATCGGACATCTTCTTTTTCTCCTTTTCTATTTACTACTTGCATTGTCATTTTTGTCATCTCCCTCGTGTTATTGAATTGCGCAGTATTCCCCTTCCATCGCGTACGGTTCAAAAGTCTTCGTCTACTGAGAAGCGTTGTTGGACACTTCCGAGAGTCGCTCCATCCTTGACGCCGGACTTTTGATATTCGCCAACTCTCTTCTCAAAGAAATTAGTTTTTCCTTGCATTGAAATCATTTCCATCCATGGGAATGGATTTGAAACATTGTAGAGTTTGCTGCTGTTAAGAGACACCAGTAGTCGGTCCGCGACGAATTCGATATACTGTCGCATCAATCCGGCGTTCATTCCAATCAACTCTACTGGAAGAGCACTAGTTACGAACTCAGTTTCAATCTCTACTGCTTCTGCAATTATTCGATGGATCACATTTTCACCAGCGCCTCGGATTAATTTGTTGTGAAGTAGACAAGCAAAATCGCAGTGCAGACCTTCATCTCTAGAAATTAGTTCATTGGAGAATGTCAATCCTGGCATCAAACCTCGCTTCTTTAACCAAAAGATCGCACAGAATGAACCTGAAAAGAAGATACCCTCT
>NZXL01000033.1 GCA_002697705.1 Methanobacteriota archaeon | reverse complement strand
GCAATCCAAGCCTCAACGCCATCAATAAGTGCCTCGGGGTGAATAGATACCGAAAGAAGTGCTATGTTTTGTAACACCGTTTGGAATGATTCGAAAACCATAGTATTGTTTGCCAAATTATCTAATGCCACCTCGAGAGATGCCCACTCATTACTACCTAACATTGCATCGTAAGCGGCAGAAAAGTCATCGGTTCCAGAGAATCTTGTAAAATTCTCAATAGGATCAAAACTACCCATATAATCTGCTACTGCTTGGAATTCATTGACTGTTTGTGGAAGTGGGAATTCATTTCCATAAGTCATTAAACCAGTCAAAAATGCCATTCCGGCATCTAAATCAGATGATTCTAAAAATTGCATTAGACTTTCTAGGAATTTTGCACCGCTTTCCATTTCATAGTTGTTATATCCAGCATTGATCATGTTGCTCCATAATTGCCCACTCTCTCCGATGCCTGGTTGTCTCGAGGCATAATTGACCCAATTTGACCAACCTCCAGCATCCGCACCGGAAGAATTGAGGTTGTCGAAAACAGCTTTTATCTCCATAGTTGGATTAGCAGTATCCCAAGTTGTATCGATTGCAGTTAGAACTTTTTCTATTTCACCAATCAATAAATCTGGTATTTGTGTTGGATTGTCGGTAGCTGTTAACGCCCCCTCTTCTGCCGTGATGCTTGCACCATATACTCCGCCCAAGGCATTGATTGGAATTGTATATTCTCCTTCCCACACCATAGTAGAAGAATCATTTTCGTGAAGTCCGATCGATTGCATTACAACCGTATCGATTACAACCGGGTCACTTGGTGATTCCCCTTGAGTAAT
Source organism: Methanobacteriota archaeon (assembly GCA_002697705.1). Classification (GTDB taxonomy): domain Archaea; phylum Thermoplasmatota; class Poseidoniia; order Poseidoniales; family Poseidoniaceae; genus MGIIa-L1. The sequence continues at coordinate 18,138 of NZXL01000033.1, read as the reverse complement.
TATTCCTATAGGGTCGTTTTCAGGATAGTGAAGAATGTCTGCTGTTACGATGGTATTTGTGGCTCCACTATTAGAGAGAGAATGCCCTCTAGTCAATGCAAAAATTTCCACTGAGTCTCCAACGCTGGAAAACTTAGTTGTAACATAACCATCAACGCTTAGAATGGATGTCTGTCCATTGTTTTCTATGGTATCGTTAGGCGCTATTGAATCTGCAATTACAGGTTGCAAGGTCATAAAAATTAACAACGCGCACAAAATTATTGGCTTTTTGCTCATACAAACCGGTCATCCCGCTATCATATATGTGATTTGGTTATAGAATATTTCAAATCTACTGAAATAAAATTCCTAAGTTTAAATTTCCATTTTGGTCGGTTAATGTTGAACAAGTNAATTCTGCATNTTCTGCTTCAGTCCATANTTCNCCGGTTGGAGAAAANGAATTGGTTGGNATCGATANTGCATACANCCATGAAGANAGNGGNGAAATAGTAGATTGTGAATAAGACACNTCCCAAGATTTACTATTTTGAAGCGGTTGGTCAATAATTGGGCACCAAGATTGTGATTGATCTAATTCTTGCCCCAATTCAAATAAATCTCTAATCGATAGTTTTTCTTGTGGCGTTTCACCTGTTTGAGAAATATCATATTTTGTCCATAATTGTGGATGGTTGATTTCTAATGGTTGTTCTAATGGGGCAGATGTTGTTATCAAATTCACATCTGGTGATGCTCCACGGCAAAGGAAACTATCGGGAAGGCACCCGTTGATCGCTGTTTTATTTTCTGTCAAAAACTGAACTATTATCTCTGGGCCTGAGCGAGTTGTTATTCCGTTTTCTGTTTCAATAAATGATGCATGATTATTGCTTGTAGGACTCCACCTAGGAGGATNATGTATAATTTGAATTTCCAAATTACTGGAAATGTCGCCGGCATCCCAATCGAAAATTAGCCATTCTCTATAGATTAAATCTTGTGAGTCNGCCTCTCTCAAATAAGTTAAATTNAATACCGCTTCGACCCTGCCTTGCCTATCATCTTGGTCTATCAATTCTGTAATGATTACTTGCCCGTATACATTTATGCCCGTCACCGGAAATTGACAATCAAGACAATTTTGAGAGATTNCTGGATTGGAAATCAAATCGACTGTTGCCAAAGGACCTAATTTAAAATCGTCTAACCCCAAAGAATTCATTGCTGAGCGCGTCGATAATTCTACTGTACCGGTTATTTTTGTGCTCTCAAGTTCTACTTCTGCCACTTCTTCGGGAGTGGGTTGAAGTGATAGAGTCGCAAATATTACGATGGCCAACACAGACCACTCGACTATCGAGAATGTCTTGGTTTTGTTTCCTGCCACAAGTTAACCAATGCATCTTGCTTGAAGAGTTTATCTTCAATAATCTAAGACATAAGCAAAAATCAATGGAGCGACAATTGTGGCATCACTCTCAATAACAAATTTTGGAGTTTCCGGTGATAATTTGCCCCATGTGATCTTTTCATTTGGCGGGGCGCCTGAATAACCTCCGTATGATGTGCTTGATTCGCTTATTTGACAAAACCAAGCCCACAGGGGGGCTTCGCGTTGAAGGTCTTGGTTTAGCATTGGCACGACACATATTGGGAAATCGCCTGCGATACCTCCGCCGATCTGAAAGAAAGCCAGAGGAGTCTCTTGTGCTTCATACCAAGTTGCGAGTTCAGTCATGTAATTAATTCCNCCAAGAATAGTATTTGCTTGGACATTTGATTTGATCACATGAGAAGCAAAGATATTGCCCATTGTAGAATCTTCCCACCCTGGGACAAATAGCGGCAGGCCGGTTTGTGCTGCAGCTAAANCCCAACTCTCTTCTGGATTACCGTCGATTTTTAGTTCCCCTGAGTTCAACATTTGATAGAAAAACTCGTGCGGCAAATGAGGCCGNTCTTCCTCTGAAGACTTTTTCCAAATTGGNAAAATTACCTGCTCTATTTCTCGAATNGCAGCATCTTCAGGGATNCAGACATCGGTCACACGATTTAATTGTCTTGTCAATAGATCAGCATCATCAGAACTTGAAAGACTACGCCAGTCTTCAATCGATTCATATTTTGATTCTGCTACAAGCAAGAATATGTCTTCTTCGAGGTTCGCCCCAGTACAAGAGATACCTGCTACTGCGCCACTTCTAATCAGTGGCGCTAGAGTTTTTCCTAATCTAGCCGTGCTCATTGCGCCAGCCAATGTGATGAATAATTTGCCTCCCTGGCCGAGGAATTGGGTCAAAGAGTTAGCAGATTTTTTTAATTCTCCAGCATTGAAGTGTTGATAATTAGAATTGATGAATTCACGAATCCCCACTTTATTCACCACCATGTAAAAAGCGACTTGCTGTTGTTCTTTTTTCCAGTTTAATCTCCGGAGATAGTGTGAGCAACCGTTGGTGGATTTCATCAATAATGGATTCGGCGTTAGTGCCTCCACATGTAAAACAATCAATGGCTAGCCAGCCTTTATCAGAATAACAGTGTGCCGTCAAATGACTTTCATCTAGTAGTACTGCTGCTGCAAATCCGGGNGGAGAGATTACACCATCAAATATCTCGACATGGGAGTGAACCCTTCTTGCATCACTGTTATCGATTGCCTCTTCCATAATCGATAGGAGTAATTGGCCTATGTCTTTTGCTGAGGGAAAAAAACCCGTATAATCTACTAAAATATGACTGCCATGAGAATTTAACATTTTTTCACCTCAAATATTCATAACTTTTCAAAATAGTTTTTGTCAAAAACGTGGTTGTTTTGGATATCGTTATCCTCACTAGTGTCCGCCCATTTGCCATTTCTTCTATTATCGATGTGGTGAATTATTCCTTTTGTGGCGATCATCGCAGCAGTAAATTGTGTTAATGGTGTGTCTTTTTGTGGCACTATTTCATTGACGTCCATGCTGATTACCGTTGCCTTTGATGCACTGAATAATTCTTGAATTGTTTCAATTATTTGCCAAAAGGTTAGCCCGCCTGGAACCGGTGTTCCGGTGGCTGGAACCAAACTACCGTCCAAACCATCGATATCGATTGTTAAGTGTACTGGGCCTTCGATAGAGGCTAATGTTTCAATCCACCTCCCCCAAGAAGAGTTAGATGAACTATGTATGTCTGAGGCAAAGAAAGTTGTAACATCGTCATCGCTTTGTATCCTTTCATATTCGTTCTTAGAAAATGCTCTTATCCCAACTTGGTAGAGGTGCTTTAGTCCGAAATCCATCGCCCTTGATGCGGCACAAGCATGAGAAAATGGTTCTCCATTCAGTTCTTGTCGCAAATCAGCATGGGCGTCGATTTGAACCAATGTCAATTGAGAAAAATCGCCATTCACCAGCGGGTGGCCTCCTGCGGCATTAATTATCGCTGGAAGAATGCCGTGCTCGCCGCCAAGAATAACGGGGAATTTATGGCCATCGAACCATGGAACGAGATATTTCGATATTCCATCTAGTTGCTTTCGAAGATTGCCGCCCTCGCCGTTCCATGGTTCCGCTGTTTTGATTTTGTAACCTGCTGGTAAATCTTCGCCAAGTAACGGGTCAAAGAGTTCTACCTGTCCGCTAGCCTCTATACACGCTGATGGTCCTAGTTCCGTTCCTTGGCCATAGGAGGTAGTAAGTTCATATGGCACTTGTAAAATTACAATGTCGGGGCTTCCACCCTGTTCTGGGAGCCCCAGAAAGTTGCCTTCAACAAACTCCTCTGCCACAGGCGCGGGTAGGCTCATTCTGTATTGAGGGTTTGGTGTATTTTTGTGTAATGAATTTACCGGATAATAGTAGAAAATGGCCAATTTCACCGATGATTTAATATGGGTCGGTGTACAATATAATTACTGTTCTCGGGTATTAAGTGCGCGGGCGGGGGTTTTCAAGATGGGTATGACACTAAGAGAATTGACGAAAGCCATTCAGCAACACATCGATTTAGAGATGGAGGATGAGGTTGCTCAAGGAATGGCTGAACACGCTCTCGGCTTTTTCGGATTTTACAATAGAATCATCGATAACGCACTAGAACCCACAGATAGAAACTTGTTTTACATGTTCCAAGATTACAATCTTTTGACTACCGAATCAGAAGAGACCACCCTCTGGGATGGGCGTGAGTGGAGAATTCACTACTGGAAGTTTAAGCCGGACCTGCGCGAAAGTGTTGAGGCCTACATGCAGAGAAATAGAAAGGCTGAGGAAATTGATCCGTTTGCTGACTTGTACGGTGGGGGAGATGCTGGGACCATTTGGACTCGAGAGTCTGAAAAGGTGGTCAATCCCAATGCATTTACTTCTGAATGGTAGGTTGATTTATTGAAGCATATCGATGTTTATGTATGGTGATTTGCATGCGAGTCGCAGTAAGTTTAGTATTGTGTATGATGCTTGCAACTATTCCAATTACTAGTGCACAAAGCGATTCTAGTGAAGAGCAAAAGTGGCCTGGCGACCCTATCGATAGCCATGTTCATATGACTTGGGCTGCACTAACACTTGAAGTAAACGAGTGGGCTGATGATTATCCGGAAATTGTCGATTTAACCAGCGTCGGTGAATCTGAATTGGGGAAGTCTTTGTGGGTAGTCAGGTTATCGGATTGGTCTAATGATACGAAACCCGATGGGAGTCCTAAAGAGGTTGTATATATCGATGGGGGCCACCATGGAAATGAATACTTAGGCACTGCATTGGCTTGGTTATCAGCTAAATGGTACATCAATGGATGGGCTGAAGGAAATCAAGAGGCGATTGATGTATTACAGAATTCTGAAATCCACGTCCTGATAATGCTGAATCCGGATGGCAATGATTTCGATACTCGATGGAATATCAATCAAGTAGACCTCAATAGAAACTATGACCATTTTTGGAATACTTGCCCTACCACACAACCAGGGAGTAGTGCCTTTAGTGAAGCAGAAACTTCAGCAAACTCGGCCTATATGAATGCCGAAGTCCCTGATGCGGATCTATACGTCACTATGCACACAGGTGTTTGGATTATGTTGTATCCGTGGGGCAAATGGCCAGAACAGCCTGCTGATTGGGAATTATTTCATCAGATAAGAGAGGATGTTAATGAGAATGTTTCTAGTATCCCTATTCAGAATGCAAATCAAGGGCTGTATCCAAATTGTGGAACAAGTAGAGATTATGGATATGGGGTGATGGGTTATCCAACATTTACCTTCGAGACCGATGATGAACAATTTGTCCCCGGCTCATTTGAAAATCTAAATGACCGTTTAGGAGAAGAGATGGACGTTATGAGGTATTTGATCAATAATGTCTGGTATTGGCGAGCGAGATTAAATGTCCAGTCTCTTGAGATTTCTGATGATGAAATAATTCTGGACGTTGACAATCTTGGACAGGCTTCGACAATCAATGCTACGTTGCAATATGTCGAAGCGAGTGGGGATGTAGCTTGGACCTCGTCTGCATTCACCGTCAATGCTACCAATTCTTCAATGGTGAATTTGGATGCTTCTAACCTCAGTTATTCGGACGATGGTATGTGGCAATTATATTATCAGGTTCGCGTCATTAATGCCTCGCGATGGGTTACTGAAGCAATAGATGTGGAGATTGTTGAATCATCTAAAGATGGTGAAACAGGGTTTTTGGTCGGTTATGGCTTGTTTAATTCCCTAACTACAGTTCTCTCAATCATTGGACTTGCAGTTGTTTTGAAACCTGAAGATGAGGAATCTGATGGAATTTGTGATTTAAAAGTACACGATAGTTGAAATGCTATCAAGAATACGGGTCGAATGGTGCCCCTATGGAACTGAATGTAAGCGCAAATCAAAATATCAATGGAACTCTAGTTTTACCTCTTTATGAAGGATGCGAATCTGTACCCGAGTCTTGTGAAGCCGGAATGCCTAATTCACTCAAATCTCAAATAAATCGAGTATTATCCGATGGAGATTTCAAGGCTAAAAAGAAGTCAACAATGACCCTTCTTGGTGGAGAAGATGGAAAGGTAATTCTAGCCGGTTTAGGAAAATCTGATGATTGTACTTCTCATGATTTCCGTAAAGCCGGTGCTGCTGTTACTGCAGGGATGAAGAAATCTCATGGAAGTGAACTAACCGTTCTTTTTGATAATGCGGGAGTTGCTAATATGGGGGCGTTTGCAGAAGGAATGATGCTACGTGATTATTCATATGACAACTACAAGCAAAAAAAGGACGATGATGAAGAAAAGACTGAAGTTACTGTCCGTATAACTTGTTCAGAAGAAGAAGCTGAAGAATTGACCAAGTTAGTTGCCGAATACAAAGGAATCTGCAAAGGAGTGCATCTTTCAAGAGACCTTGGAAATTGCCCACCTAATGACATGTATCCAGAAGTTTTTGCTGACATGGCAAGAGATTGGGCCAAGGGTTACGATAATGTCGATGTTACCATCATCAATTATGATGAGGCCGTAAAGGCTGGAATGGGTGGCCTTGTTGCAGTAGGAAAGGGTTCCGCTCGTAAACCATGTATGGTCATTTTTGAAATGAACAAGAATGTGAAGGGACGTTGCCCTCTGCTAGTCGGCAAGGGAATTACTTTCGATACGGGGGGAATTTCTTTGAAACCTGGTGCAAATATGGATGAGATGAAATATGACATGGGTGGTTCTGCCACTGTGTTTGGTACTATGGAAGCCCTTGCTCAAACCGGTTATGAAGGAAAAGTTGTGGCAATCACATGTATGGCCGAGAATATGCCTGCAGCAAATGCAACAAGGCCCGGGGACGTAATAAAGGGGCTATCTGGAAAGACAATTGAAGTCTTGAATACCGATGCTGAAGGAAGGTTAGTTCTTTCAGATGGTCTTTGGAAAGCGGGAGAATTTGACCCTGAATACATTATCGACTTTGCTACTTTAACTGGGGCTTGTGTTGTTGCACTTGGCCACGAGGCAACTGGTCTTTGGTCTAATGATGATGACTTTAGAACAAGAATACATGAAGCAGGAAATGAAGTTGGAGAGTTGGCTTGGCCTATGCCATTGCTTCCAGCATTTGAAAAGGAAATGACCGACTCGAAGATCGCTGATACTCGAAATCTGGGTGCCGGAAGATGGGGTGGAGCAAATACTGCTGCTGCATTCTTGAAACAATTTGTTCCAAATAGAGGATATGAAAAAGATGGAGAGCAAATCACTTGGGCGCACATGGATATTGCGGGAACCTATTGGGGTTCAAAAACAAATACTATGGTCAAGAATGGTGCTACTGGAATTCATGTTAGGACAATCCACCATTTGATTACTAAATCTTGATTATTATCAAATTTAATAGTCTCTTTTCGAGCCGAATTTCACAAAGATATTCTTTTTGAAATACATAGCCCATTGAAATATTAATTGAAGGATGCAAAATCCTATTACGTACCACACCCAAAAGGAAAACTGAAAGTCAAAAAACAAGGATAGGACATAGGTTATTATTATCAGACCGGGGCCCTCATAGATGAACATAGATTTAGTTGAACTAAGTCTATCTTCAAGAGGAGTTGTCACCAAATCATATTCAGTATCGTAACCAGCGCCCATGAGCTTCAACTTACTCCCCCAAACAAAGGCGAGGGAATGAGTTCATATTTATTCTCTCACTCTATCGAAAAGTTAGGTTGTTTAAAATTAGCTTTAGAAGCCTTTGCAACTCTTCGGATTCTCAACTTTTTACCGTTTTTTGTTACTTTGTTACTTCTTCCGGCATGAAGTAAATGGGAGTTTAATTCTGGTTCGACAAGTGGCCTACTGGAGGTTTTTCTAGTCGTAGGAGTTCTTTTGGCTTTGATCCTGCGGCTAGATTTCTGTGGCCTTTGTAATTCCGTCTTTTGCCCGAAGTCTAAATCCCACTGAACCATGTATAGACATCGGCATATGCGCTATAAAGCGTTGTTTAATTCAAGCGAGAAGTATGGACGCCCATTTGTGGCTCAGTTGTCTTTATCAGTCGTCAAAAACTTCTACTTCGACCATTTTTCTGATAAATTCGGTCATCTTGGATTTGAATCTGGTTGCTCTAACTATGTGATTATCTATCCAGTGATAATTTCCACCTCTAGGCTTACCAAATAGACAGGAGTGCCATTTGAAACCGTGCCTAGAAAGCCACTCTTCAGTCACTTCTCTATGCTCTTCGGCCCTTGCTGTAAAGAAGCATATTTGATGCCCTTCATCGTACCACTTGTTGATTTGGTCCGCTACTCCTTCAAAGCATTCTGCAGTAGCCATTCTTTCTGGTTCTTCATTTGGTATGTCTTCGCAAATCGTTCCATCTATATCGATAAGGAAATTTTTCACTTCATCTGGTAAAGTAGGAGAAATAGCCAAGCCCCTTTCGTCGACCTTGTCAACTAAATCAGTCATATTTACTGCTAAAGCACGGGGCTCTTGAATAAATCGTTATTTTTTATTCATTATGGTGATGAATGAATGAGGTGCCGCACACACGGCACCATACTTTAGTGCCATCTTTTCTTGGTGTTGTTCCTGAAATATCAATTTCAACTCCACAAACACACTTTGCCATAACGCCCATGTTATACCCCAAGAGGAGGGGCTTGATGAATTAAACGCTTCAAGAGAATGTTTGCCACGACTCAAAACGCATGAAAATCTTACTAGAAGAAAATCCTTTTACTTCACTGCAACTAATAGATTCCACATTGCCGCCTGCTAGTTTAATCATTGATGCGATATTACCTTCTTGAAGAGTCAAGGAGTCTCTATCAATTATTGCCCAGCCACGAATAACTGTAGAATTGTCTGTTGAAAGTAATGGCAATAGTTTTGGTAAATGTTCGAGGCTGTGATGAGGTAAATTAACCAATAAATAATCGATTTTATGCTCATTATCTAGTTCGTCTTTCCATTTACGGGCATCGATATTTTTTATTTTGAGTTGTTTTGGTGGAGTTGGTGATTTTGAAATGAAATGTTCAATGTTGCCCTTTAGTAATTCAAATGCATCTGGATTCAAATCGCCTGCATAACACTCGGAAACTAAGCCCTCTTCTCTAAGGAGGGTGGCTAGGCTTGGCCCTACTCCCGCATATGGGTCACAAATCCTAAGTGGGCGGGAAAGTTGTTTTCTCAATTTTTGGGCTACTAAGAGATTATCTTCTCTTTCTTTAGATAGGCGTGCAGAAAAATAGACTTTCGCGGGATCTGTGGAAATCATTACTCCGTTTTCTCTGATTTGAGTAATCGTGGAAAGGTCATTATTTCTCGAAGTTAGTGGTTCAAGGTCTCTTACGCGGAATTCTCCAATAACTCCATTATCCGCGCATACTAATCTTATCGATGGTAATTGTTTAAGCATGGCTTCGGCGATTGCTGTTCCGTATTCACGGGTTTGTTCTTCTAGTTTAACGATTAATATGTCCCCTTGGATTTCATAGGAGTTGGGCAATTCTTCTCCAATTTCCTGAAGCAGTTTTTGGTCGAGATGTTCGCTCCAATGTTCCGGGCCTTTGGTGATGCCTGCGGCTAAAATAATTGTGTTTCCTAACCAAGATTTATCGCTTTCTGGAGGAGCTGTTTCAGACAGTGGGATGCCCTTCAGTCCATCTTCCAGAGATAGGACTCCTGCACCTTTTTGCAACCAATTCTGAGTTCGGCAAAGTTCGAGCCAGTGCTGGGTTTCTGCACTCGGCACTCTCAAATGACGCATAGGCTTCGCCCTATCTAAGCAAGGGCGAGGTTTGAGGATGACGGCTGGAAATAGTACAGAATTACCAAAATCCGGATTATTGTTGATTGGCATGGGCCCGGGGCGAATTGGTTCTATGACTATCGAAGCAAGAAATGCTGCTAAATCTGCAGACTTTAGACGTTATGAAGCATATACTGCGCTATGGCCGGAGAATGAATTGCAATCTCTGGAAAACGATATTGGGCCTATTGAAAAGGTAATGCGCCCCGAAGTTGAAAACCCGGCCGAAATACTTGAATTAGCAAGACAAAACCTTGTTGCTTTGTTGGTTGTTGGAGACCCATTACAAGCAACTACCCACGTAGATTTACAATTACAAGCAATGGAATCAGGAGTTGAATGTATGGTGTTTCATGGCATTTCCATTACAACCCTCGTTACTGGAAGTATTGGACTCTCTAATTATCGATTTGGACGTCAAACGACGATTACCTATCCATATGGTGGATGGGTAGCTACTTCACCGTTAGAAGTTATTGCTGTCAACTTACTTCAAAATCAACATACTTTGGCATTATTAGATCTTGATCCAACGGGCGCTGGAACTGGCCAGCAAGTCCCTATGCAACCGGCAGATGCAGTAGAATCATTGCATTTGATGAGAAATAAATTGGATGATTCAATAGACAATATGGACATGGAGTCTGCTTTGGAATCTATGCGAAAAGATGCTTGCAAACTATTTCTTAGTGATGAATTAAATGAGCGGATTGTGGTTTTATGTGCAGATATGGGGACTGATGATGAAAAAATAACATGCACGACAATCGGTCAACTTTCAAATATCGAAGGTGGAAGATTGAATTGTTTGATTTTCCCTGCAATTACGAGTGAAGTTGAAGAGAGGGCTTTGCTTCGTTGGAAATAGAGGGTGTGGAAATTATGGCAGGAAATGTAGTAATTATCATTTCATTCCTGTTCTTCATGTTCTTATTTGCTGGCGTTGGTCTTGCATCGATCAGAGTCAAAAAAGACACCACTGATGATTACTTGGTCGCAGGGAGGGGTATGCATCCGGCACTCGCTGCACTTTCTGCCGTTAGTACTTGGAATTCCGGGTACATGTTCATTGGAGCGATTGGTTTTACCTACATGATGGGATACAATATCATTTGGATGGCCATTATGTCTATGTTAGGGCAAATACTTGCTTGGGCATGGCTATACAAGTTCATCCAGAAAGAAGGGCGCGATAGGGGCGTACGTTCTCTGTCTTCACTTGTTGCTGAAAAGGCAGGGGCGCCAGAAGCAAAACTGGCTGCTGTACTATCTGTACTATTTCTAAGCATATATGCTGCAGCACAACTCACTTCTGGTGGAAAGGCATTACTGGTAATGATGGGGTGGCCTGAACTAATTGGAATCTTGATTGGTTTTGTTTTGGTTGTAGCCTACTGTTATGCTGGCGGAATTAGGGCTTCGATTTGGACTGATGCCGTTCAATCATGTGTAATGATTGTTGGTTCTCTTATTCTTTGTTGGATTGCCTTAGGTAACGTAGGAGGATTTAGTGGGCTAAATTCGGGATTGGAATCGCAAGACCCCGCTTTAACAAATATTATGCCCCCAGACCTGATATTTGGGCTTTCGATGTGGGCTTTTGCATTCTTCTTAGGAGGTTTGGCTGTGGCCGGACAGCCGCAAGTGGTATCGCGTGTTATGACATTGGGTTCTGATAAAGACCGTAAGCAAGCTATGCTCTGGTTCTTTGTTTGGCAAACGCCTTTCCTAATTTTGATGACATTCATCGGACTTGCAAGTAGAGTCATATTTAGTGAAAATGACTTTGACCCCGAACTTGGACTTCCTATGCTGGCAATGGATACTATGCCAGCGGTTGGAGTTGGGATGATTCTCGCCTCGATATTTGCCGCAACTATGTCTACTGCCGATAGTCAAGTTCTTGCTTGTACTGCTGCTATTACTGATGACATCAAGCCAGAATGGAGAGAAGATCACAAAACTACTAAGAAAGTCACATTATTTGTTGCTGCTTTTGCTACAGCCATTTCTGTCGCTGGACTATATGTGCCTGGTGGAGATTCTGTATTCGCACTTGTTGTACTTGCAGTGTATGGTTTAGGGGGCGTGTTTGTCCCATTACTAATTATTAGGTGGGCGGGATATAAACCAGATACAACTCATTCGATTTCAATGATGGTTGCTGCATTCGTGGGAGTTATTGGATGGACAATTCTTCTTCCAATTGCGGGCATTAACTGGAGTGGAGCAGATGGCATATTCCCATCGGTTCCAGGCATGGGTGCCGCTTTCTTGGTTCACTTCTTGTTTTGCTGGAAGCGTGAAAGTTCAACAGCAAATCCGTTTGGAAGGTATAATTTCCCGGCGAGAAAGGTGTCAGCAATTGGGGCGGTTGTACTGCTAGCGGTAGTTGGAACTATGGAAGGAAGTTATGTTAGATTGGCTCCTGACAGTGAATCGGCGAATAGTAGCAACTCTGGATATCAACTAAACTATACTGTAATTCAAAATATCAAAACTGAAACACTATTCATAGGCGATGAGGAAACTGTCGGGGTTAGTTTTGAGGTTCTTGAAACCTCTAATGCTGTAATCTCTCTCACCCTTTATGTTACATTTGATGAAACTGCAAATGAAGGCGTCAGTGAGGAATGTGACACGGTAATTTCAAGTCCAGACTTTTCAGATGTAAATGGGCCTCATGATCAAATCCAGGATGGTGCGGTACAGACCGATAACTGCGATGAAACAAATCAATTGATGGCCTCGGTTGAAACAAATGGGGAACTTGCGTATCGCTGGGCGGAAAACGGCACTGGAGAATATTCGGAATTTGGCTCCGAAATGGAATTAAATGAAATTAGAACAATCATGGGTGAATCATTTAGGATGCAGGGTGTTTATTATTCAGATATTACTGTTGAAACAAGTCATGCTCTAGAACCGTTTGGAAATGACCCTGGTGAAAGTATTACAATTACCTGGGTTGCATTGACATTTGTTCCAGAAGAAGTGAAAAAGGCCTCATAGCGTTATTTTCATTCCTTGAACGGCAACCTTCCAGCCCATTGATTCTACCGTTCTAAAGGCTGAACTAGATTTATCATAAAGCGGGTTTGTATGATTGAGATGAATGAAATAAACGTCTGCATCACCTGGCAATTTAGTTCCTAAATGTGCAATTGTTTGACTCACTGGTGGGTGTGGCACTTCTGCTTGCGAGCGCCCTGAAAGTTCATGCTGCGACCAAAAAGTTCCATCGATAAACGCCGTATCGATTTCTAATTTATCGAACCATTCCCTAATCAATTTACATCCATATGAGGAAAGGGTTTCTTCCCATGTATCATGGTCTGGCAAATAGAGTAATGATTTGTTCTCGCCTCTAATTATGAAGGCGTGCATATCTGATAGTTCATCACGATGTGGAACAATGATTGGCTCTATACTCTCGGCGCCGAATTGAATTATATCTCCTGTCTGAAATGGAATTATTTCAAAAACGCCTTGATCTAACATCAAAGACCATTGTGGAGTTGCATGTATCAGCTCAGCCATTTTCTGAGATACGTGTAACTTGATGTCTTTTGCACCAATAGTCTCGCGACCAAATAATCCAAGCCCATCGACATGGCCAAAATGTGCATGGGTTAGCCAGACATGTTTAGGTTCGCTTTCGCCCCAAATCTTGAGTTGTTCTCCAAGGTTTCTGGTAGCATCAAAAAGATGATTGCTTTCATCGGCTAATGATAGTCCCAAAGACGTAGGAAATGCCACTTCATCGTGTTTTACATCCTTGCAGCATGGCTTTTGACACGATGGCTGGGGGCGCCCTCCATCCTGTGCAATTCCAAGTAAGGTGGCCTCGGCCATGAGCATTGGACTAGTTTCTATTTGATGAATTATACAGTGATAATTGCTTGAATATAAAATCATAATAAATCGAAGAACTCAAACCATACCCTATGTTGGAACTGATGAGGGGAGTTTATGGCAAAACCAGCACAAGTAGAATTCCCTGGACAAAAAAAGACCAAGGTTCGGATGCGTGGAACCAAGCATGCTAACGAAGCGACTGTCAAAAAAATCACAAAGGAATTAACTCGTTTACTTGAAAATCCTCGTTCCCACTTGCCAGCGATGACATGGAGTGGAAAGTTACGCTGGGGTAGAACTGATTCAGTAACTAAAACTCTAAGAGAATTAGAAAAAGTCATCAAGAAGAAAAATGACCTTAAATGGCTTGGAAAAAGAATGATGGCTAAACGGGGAGACCCTGTGGCAAAGGCCTTTGCTGGCTCATTGCATGCTTGTCATGACGAGGATTTTACCACAGTTGGTAAATTCACATCTGGCTCTTTTGGAAGCGCTTCATTCATTCGCCGTGGAGATGGAAAGCAGGGTTATTTGGCAGGGCTGCAAAATTACTCTAACCTCACCCTTAGAATGCTGCCTTGGGAAGAACATGCAAAGCGAGGAATGTATTTCTTTTCGTGGAAGGGGGGGTTTGTGTGCACTGGGCCAATCCCCAATCCTCCGGATGAATGGGTTGACGATGTTTTAGNTCGCTCTAGATTTAATTTCAAAACCAAGGAGATTGATGGTATCAAAATTTGGCATACCGGAGATGTCGATGCTGCGTCTATAATCGAGTCTAATACTTCCGAGTCAGGTTGTATTAAATTTACTTTCAAAAATGGCCAAATTGTTGTGATTGGTTTTGGAGCAATGGAAGAAGTANCGAAGAAGGATTCGTCTTTTATTCATCATTTGGCGCTATCAATGCTACCGCCATTTTTACCTTCGATTCTTGATATTGAAGCGATTTGGAAACCTGAAGGTTGGCCTTTGGATAAACAACTTCCAAAGGGAGCGGTTGAGGGTGTTGAGAAGATAGTAGATGCGTGGCAAGGTTTGACTATGAATGAAGGAGTGGTTACCAAAGCCATCAAAAGGTCGATCCTTGATTCGGTGGATGACGGTTTGATTGTCAATTCCAAATGGGTTGGAACAATGGAGCATTCGGAAGTTTTCGCAGCACTTGAAGGCACACCGGGTTCGTCNGATGAAAGAGANTTGGCGAGCCATATTTTACTGGCNGGCGNAGAAGGAGNTAGTGAAGAAGAAGAGGGNATTAGAATCAATGCAAGGGGCGANCTTTCTGAAAGAAAAACTCCAACCGTCGAGGTTATTGATGGAGCCAGTTGTGGNGATATACTAACTGCTTTATGGGAAGATTATGGACTNAGTGCACTTNCTAGTATAGGAATNAGTGGNGATGANGGTGAAGAGATTTGGCAGAAACAAAATAAGAAACCNAAACCATTTGGNACTTTTTTGAAGAGTTTGGATTCTGCGAGAGAGTCTGCAAAATTAGTTGCTAGATTTACCACTAAAATTGGTGAAATGAGTGGCGCATCCGGCCATATTCATGACTTGGTGAGAGTTGGTCTAATGGATGGTTTGGGCAAAGCCGAAAGAATGGCTACTGCAAGACATGATTCCATTGAAAAGGCTGCTGCATCTTGGGCTTGGTTGCTCGCAGTCGGCCGTTCTTCGGGACAGGAGTGGCATTTCGATGGAGATGCTAGAAATCGNGCTAGTGCNTGGATGAGNGCTACAAAGGGCTTGGTATTAGCAGGNGAAAGTCTTCTTGCTTGTGAAGAAGNAGATTTGTCTGAGATGAGAAATTCGTGGGACGATGCAGTAAAATCCTTGTTGAAGGATACTGGTGAAAGTTGATTATTTTACGTTAGCAAATCCTCTTTCGATATCTGCCCACAAATCTTCAATGTCTTCAATTCCAATACTCATTCGAACATAGCCTGGGACAAGCCCGGCAGCATAACGTACGTCTTCTGGGATCATCATATGGCTGGAATTGAATGGGCATTCGACCAATGATTCTACGCCGCCTAAACTTGTTGCTTCGTATATCATTGTCAAGCCTCGCATGAAAGATAGGGCTGCAGGATCTCCCCCTTTGACAACAAAACCGATCATTCCCGTTCCTTTTGGCATTATTCTTTGAGCGACATCGTAGTTTTCATGAGATTTTAGAGTCGGGTGATTTACTCTCTCAATCATAGGGTGATTTTCTAGCCTTACCGCTAACTCTGCTGCATTATCACAGATTTTTGGCATCCTAACATGTAGAGTTCTCATGCCCCTTTCTAACAAGTAACAATTATGTGGGTCTGAACTTCCTCCAAAATGCACTTTGCGGTGGAAGATATTCTCGATGTGTTCGTTTGAACCGACGACCGCCCCTCCAATAATATCTGAATGGCCGCCAAGGTATTTGGTAGTTGAATGAATTACTAAATCTGCGCCCATCGAAAGAGGTTGGCAGCCCCAAGGAGAAGTGAATGTATTATCTACAATACACAATAGGCCATGCTTTTTAGCAATCTTAGCCATTGCTTCTATATCACATACTTTCAATACTGGATTTGTTAGTGTTTCAATATAGAGGATTTTGGTATTTGGTTGGATTGCTGCTTCGTATGAAGACGGGTCTGTCATGTCAGCCATTGAGACTTCGATGCCGAATCTTGGGAGTTCTTCGGTTAACAAACCATAGGTTCCACCATATACATCTGTTGAAGCGACTATGTGGTCTCCTGATGATAAAAATGTCATCAAAGTTGTCGAAATAGCGGCCATTCCAGATGCGAATACTTCGGCATCTTCTCCGCCTTCCAATGCACACATTTTCTGGCAGACTGCTTCCGCATTAACCGATGTTATTCGTGCATAAAGAAGTGTGTGGTGAGCTCCTGCCGCCCAACCCGCATACCTTTCATCTGTCAATTTATATGTCGAAGATTGGAATATCGGAGTGTTGACTGCATCACCTACGTGTTGTGTTCCCGAATGTACTGCCTTGCTACCAAAGCCCTCGAAATCGTTTTCTGAATTATCTGACATAGACTCATTCCCCTAAAACACTCTAATGATAGGCGGGTTTTGAACGATGCGCTTAATTTGTCATTCTTCTTCTTGGGAATCGTCAACTCCTCCAAGAGATTCTACAATGATGTTTCCAATGAAAAGAGAACCCCCGCCAATGGCTATCCATAAGGTCCAGTCAACCATTCCCAAACCAAGTCCAATCGCGGTTGCCCAAACCGGTTCAAGGGCGTAGATTATCGCTGCTTGAACGGGGTGGAGATATCTCTGGAATAAGTTTAGCATTAGTAAACAGAAGAAAGTCCCTCCAAGGCCAAGTAATAATACGGGCATTATCACTCCTTGTGAAACAACTAGAGTCCACTGCTGTGATTCTGTTCCTTCTCCTAAAACAAAAACCATCAGTATTGATGAAATTGTCACAACGATAAATGATGTAGTCGATACTCCTATTGGGTCTCTTTGTAAGGTAATGCGTTGTGTGAAAATGATGTGGAGGGCGAATAATGCTGCACAAATAACTGTTAATAATTCACCTATACCCCATGAAACATGTGGCGGACCTTCAATAAATCCTGCTCCGAAAGTCGCAAGTAAAACACCTGAAATCAAGATTCTTGTTGGCTTTTTCTTGGCCAAGAAAGTCGTTATTATAGCAGTGAATACTACGTAAAGAGAAGTTAGAAATGCAGATACTGAAGGATCTATGTCGTCTAAACCGACCATCTGTGAAAAATATGCTAAAAACATCAATACTCCGAGTAAAATTCCGTCTTTCCACATTGTTTTGTCTTTTAGAGCAAGTCTTGCTTTGGAAAAGAAGGCTAGCATAACTATGCTTGCAATCGCAAATCTAGCAGCTACTAATGTGGCAACTACTCCGTTTTTTCCATATTGCACTTTTTCTAATTCAAGATTTTCCAATGCTTGCTTCATCCAAATGAATGTTGCACCCCACACCAGGGTAACTGCGAGAAGAGCGTAAATCGCTTTACGTCTTTGTTCAGAAGAAACATTTTGGGCCAAAAAATCAGCGTCAATTGATGCTGTATTACTCTCGCCCATAACATGGGGAATCAAATTCACCGCATGAGCCTAATGGTTGTAATTTGATAATTATGCATGAATGATTGACGCGAAGCCTCAAGAAGCGAGTCCTTTCTGCCTAGTACATGGCTACTGATGCGCGCTCTTGGGAGTTGCCAATAGATACTGGTTCGCTGCCAGAAAATGGCTCTGTGTTTGATGCAATAATCGTCGGGGGCGGGCCAGGCGGTTCGTCCGCTGCTGGCTATTTAGCAAAGGGTGGAAAGAAGGTTTTATTCATAGAAAAGGGTGTTTGGCCTAGAGACAAAGTCTGTGGAGACGCTGTTGGGGGTAAATCATTAGGCCATGTTAGAGAACTAGGAGTCAAGGATAGGTTGGAGAAAACTCCACACTTCCGAGTTACTGGGATAAAGTTCTCCTCACCAAAA
>NZXL01000032.1 GCA_002697705.1 Methanobacteriota archaeon | reverse complement strand
GTACGGAATGAGGTTCGGTGCAGGTTTTGGTTCTCAAATTGCTCTATCATTTGTTCGTAAGTGTGAATTTGAGGGTGAAAGAATTGACGGGGCAGTCTTCATGCAGTGGATAAGAGAACTTGCAAAGTCTGAAGACATAGATCTGAGAATTCTCCAAAACAAACTCGTCGCTTATGTCGATGGCCAGAATAATTTACATGGCGGAGTTCAAGGAGAGGAGTGGCATATTGATACTAATGTCAAGCATTCACCAGCGATAAAAGTCGAAGATAATATTGTTCAAGAGGTTGAGAAAGAAACCCCAGTCGAGGCAAAACAACCAGTTCCACAACCAACAGTTCAAGCGGCTGCAAGTACAACTATTGATTCAAGCGAATTGAGTGATGTTGTAATTGAAGTTGTTGTGAAACATACAGGTTATCCAGCGGACTTTGTAGAATTAGACCAAGACTTAGAGGGTGAACTAGGAATAGATACAGTCAAGCAAGCAGAAATCATGGCAGATATTCGTTCAAGATTCAATTTGCCAGTTGATGAGGATTTCATACTTTCAGATTACCCAACACTAAATCACATGATTGGATATATTCAGAAAATGACTGGAGATTCTCCAGGTCCTGTAGAAGTTGCTGTGGCTGCAACCGCTGCAGTTGCTGAGGTAGCTCATGTGGCTGTGGAGGCAGTGGCCGAAGTGGTACAAGAAGTAACAAATCATTCTATACCATCTGTTAGCGATGATTCGTTGAATGACGTTGTAATTGAAGTGGTAGTCGAACATACAGGATATCCAGCAGACTTCATTGAACTCGACCAAGATCTAGAAGGCGAACTTGGAATTGATACTGTCAAGCAAGCAGAAATCATGGCAGATATCCGAACTAGGTTCAATCTCCCAGTTGATGAAGACTTCGTACTTTCAGACTATCCAACACTCAATCATATGATTGCCTACATTCAAACTATGACAGGTACTGGAAGCGTTGTCAAACCAGTTCAAACCAGTGAGTCAGAAGAACCTCAAATTGAGCAAGTAATTGAAGAACCCAAACCAGTTGTCCAAAAGAAAGTCACTTCTACTGCAGATACTTCTGATATTGAAGGGCGCCTAATTGAAGTTGTAGTCAAACATACAGGGTATCCGGCAGATTTCATTGAGATGGACCAAGACCTAGAAGGGGAACTCGGAATTGACACCGTTAAACAAGCAGAAATTATGGGAGAGGTCAGAGATATCTTCTCACTTCCAGTCGATGAAGATTTTATCCTAAGTGACCACCCGACCCTCAATCATTTCACCGCCTACATAGTTAAGATGCAAGGAGGGTCTCTTGAACCTGAACCTGAAGTTGAGGCTGTAATCGAGGAACTGGAAGTAGAACCAGCCACTCCNGAAANAGTAGAACAACCACCTATGCCTACTCCAACCAAACAATTCTCAACAGAGGGATGTAGAAGATGGCAAGTTGAGGTTGAAGAGTGTNCTGGNGAATNATCNNAATTAGAATTAGAAGGCACAATCATNGTTACTGATGATGGCTGGGGGATTGCGGAAGAATTCTGTATNTTGATGGAAGAACGTGGATTGAATGCGATTAGAATCGGATTTGAAAGNGANATNAGAGATATGTCCNAGCAAAAAGAGGGTAAGCGAACAGTGTATCGTGCAGACCCNGGNAACATAGAACACATTGANCAGGTATGTGAGCAATTATCCAATGAAAATATTTCAGGTGTAGTTCACATGGCTGCATTAAAGTTAGCAGGTGTCGAATGGGAAGAAGACACAATGCCTTCATCACAAATCATCTTATCAGCACAAGGATGGNTTGCATTATTGAAAGGATTGGATGGTAAACTATCCAAACTAGACTCCGGTTTGATTGCTTCAGTTACTGCTCTAGATGGTCGTCATGGAAATATTGGCGAACATTTCAATTCAGTACAATGTGCATCAAGCGGTGTTACGAAATCATATTCTTTTGAAAAGCCATCACTNCGNTGNAGAGCATTAGACTTGCATCCAGACATTGTTCTTGATTCTACAGTAGCAGCTAAAATGATTGAACAAGACCTGTTTAATTTGGGTGGCGAAGTAGAAATTGGTATTGACCGTGATAGCAGGCGCTGGACTTTAGTAGCATTTGCCGAAGATATCGAATCTGAACTAAAGCCATTGACTAAGAAAGACACATGGATAGTTTCAGGCGGTGGTTCAGGGGTTACTGCAGCATCCATAATCGGTGTGGCCAAGGCTAGTGAAAATGCGAAAGCACATTTCCTATTACTAGGGCGTTCTACACTAATCGAAGAAACCGAAGCATGGATTGACTGGGATGATGAACAACTAAATCAGCAAAAGATGAGCCTTAGNGAGGAGTTGATTAAGTCCAGTGAAGATGGAAAAGTCACTATGGTTGAATGGAATTCACAATGGCAGAAATTTACCAGAAGCCGAGATGTCTACATTACACTCGATACAATCAACAATACTGGAAATAAGGCGTTTTATCATTCAATAGATGTATTAGACCAAGAGGCCTTGGTCGAGTTAGGTTCTTCTTTGAAGCGTAAAATAACAGGCGTAGTTCACGGTGCAGGATTAGAAGATTCCAAATTGGTATCCGATAAGAGTCATAGCATATTTGACAGAGTCGTGCGAGTCAAGGTAGATGGTTGGAATGCATTGATGGCAAGTGTTAGGGCTTCAGGAATGGATAATCCAAACTTTGCGGCATGTTTCACCAGCGTAGCAGGAAGGTTTGGCAATGGTGGTCAGACCGATTATGCCGCAGCTAACAGTGTATTAGATGCTGAGATGGCTAGAATGACTGCGAGTGGAGAATGCAGAGCTGTAGCGATTGGTTGGACTGGATGGCGAGATGTTGGAATGGCAACGCGTGGATCTATTGAAGCGGTATTCCAAGCAGCAGGAATTGAAACGTTATCAGTTGATAAGGGTGTAGAGATTTTCGTTCATGAAGCGCTTGCTGGTGGTAAGCGACGAGTTCTTGGTTGTGGATCTCTTGGTTTGATGGATAGGTTTGACAGTTTCCGTGAAGCCCCTATACGTCTAACAGCCGACATGTCAGCAATCATTGCAGACCCTTCCCGTTTCCCTTTTATCCACAAAGTAATCGATTTTGAAATCGATAAATCTCTTCTTACACAAACCACACTTTCAATGGAAGAGCACTTATTCTTAGATGACCATGCAATCGATGGAGTACCCTATCATCCAGGGGTAATGGCATTGGAGATGTTTGCAGAAAATGCCTTATTGCTAAACCCAATGACCTGCGTTGCAGGTTTTGAAGAAGTTAAATTTGGATTGCCGATAAAACTACTAAAGGATGAAATGAAGGTTCGTGTCATTAGTGTGGTGGAGAAGAAAGAAGGTTCTCTTACATGGGTTAGATGCAGATTGGTTTCAGATTTAATGAACTCCAAGGGCGAAGTATTTGGTGAAAGAGANCATCANCAAGCAATGGTTCGATTAGTAGAGTTTAGCGATGATTTGAGGCCTTTCTTACAAAGTGAAGTAGATTCAATNCCTCAAATTGGCATACCTGCNCCAGGNGATGTACAATTAATGCCTTCATTCATCTATCAGAGATATTTCCATGGCCCAAGNTTCCAATCACATGGNGGGATCTTGCGAGGAGTAGGCGATTTGGATCTACCAGGCGCTGATGGTATTGCTTTAATGCGAAATCAACTTCCTATTACTGAGCAGTTTTCTATCGAAACACAGGGCGAGAAAGTATTGCTAGACGCACTACCAATGTTGATTGAGGCAGGATTCCAAAATGCCGGTTTTGTTGCGATGGAATCCGAAGGATTCTCATCTCTTCCAGTCGGCATAGAATGGACTTCAATGCTAAGGGTGCCTGAAAGAAATGAGGTTCTAAGGATGAGGAGTCTAAGAACTGCNGTTGAAAGTGATGGAATAACAGTTCATGANGTTGTGATNATTGGTGATGATGATGGGCCTGTTATGGCGCTAAAGGGNNTGAGGTTGAAGAGCATGGCNCCAGTTCCTGAAGGCCAGAAATTCACGCTTAAACGCTAGATTTTATTGAGGACTTCTAATGCAAGACGGCTTTGAACTTCTCGAACCACCTATCTCAAAACAGTCTCCAAAATTACTTTGCTTTCGATGTCCTGTAATCGCTCGACAGATTCAAAATGTGATACTTGCTAATGTCGATGAAGTCTCTACATTTGTTATGGATAAGCGTAGAGATGAACATCTATCTGGGCGATGGCTACTTGCTCAAGCATTAGAAGCGTGGGGTATCAATCCCTCTGAACTAGAGATTAGGAGGAATCAATACCGAGCGCCTAGTTTGGCATATTTGAGAGGTCTTTGGAAAAACACGCCATTGCCATCTATATCTATTGGTCATTCAGAGGGCTGGGCATATGTTGCATTAATCGAAAATGGCTGGACTGTTGGAATAGATGGAGAGCCAGATGATCGGAAGATTGCTGAAAATGCATTTGATATGATGGCATCAGGTGAAGAGTTACAACAGTTGAGGGCAAATCCAGATATGGCAATACGAACCTGGACCGCTAAGGAAGCGCTGCAAAAAGCAATGCGTTTGGGGATGAATCTAAATCCTCGTAAAATTCAATTTCCAATTGGAGTTAAAGAATGTAATTTTTCAATTGAAAATTTAAATTTTCAATTGGTTTCTTGGACTTACAAAGAGGCTCATATTAGTGTGGCTTGGGGTCAAGGAAATGGCTATGACTCTGTTCCAGAAGATGAATTGTTGGAAAGAACTAGAATTGCCATGGAAAATACAGAATCTTGGGGAGTTGGTTGTAGCACTACAAGAAATAATCTTTAGGATTATTTATTCCAAACTCTACTCGATTCCCATGGAAGGCCAAATAGAATACCTATCTCTGTAAGGATGACATAGTTTAGAATCAAGTAACTCAAGTATGAAATAATTATTACTAAAATAGAGGTATTGATAATTTTTCTACGTTGTCGTTTTGCTTGATCAATGGTACATATTCCTTGATTACGGAAATAAAACACCAGTCCTACAATGACTGTTATTGAAGCAATCAATAGCATCAACGGTCTGAACCAAGAATAACCATCTTCACCCCAATACAATGTATCTGAAAGTGCAGCTCCTGTTGAAACCGTAGCGATTCCAAACATCACGAGTACAATTGAGGGAAGGCAACACATTGAGGCTATTATCGAGGAACTTGCGACAATTTTCCATAGAGAGCGGGGTTTTTCTTGTTCGATGGGTTCCGCCAAATCCTCATCTTTCATGTGGGATGTTCAATGCTTTAGTAAAAAAAACATTGTATTCTTGAAGAATCATATTTCTAATTCAGGAGGGTCATTTTGCTAACTTTAAATTGATAGTAAACAACTTCACCAGTTATTGAGGTGCGGATAGCGGGAGTCGAACCCACGACATAAGGTTGGAAACCTCAGATGATAACCACTTCACCATATCCGCACAGGTAGTCATTGCGAGAAGCCTCTCCTCTTTGAGTCAATCGGTCAATAAACCCAATCAGAACCCAGGTGGTGGGGGCGGTATGTCTCGATTCAAACCGAATTCAACTCTACGTATTTCATCTGAAACAGATTGATTATTGATTCTATTTTTCAAAACTACTTGTGCATGTTCTCTACGCTCAGAATTTCTTCTAATGGTGTTGGCTTTTCCACGAATAATTAGTGCTCCCATCAAAACAAATAACATCAACCCACCAAGTGCTGCTTGTGCTATAGGTTCTCTGAGTATCTTGTTGATGAGGTCAGTTTGGTCATCGACATTCTCATCGACAATTCTAGAATCTTTAACCTTCAGTGTAATTGATACTGTATCCATTGCAATATCAGAACCAGTTTCTTTGGCAGTGATAATTAGATCATAATTACCAATAGATTTTGCATTACCAGCAAAAGAAACTATCTGAGTAGTGCCAGTTTCTGAGTCGAACGTCAATACTTGAATATTAGAATCTGCAGATATCGAAGACATGGATTGCCATTCTATTCTCACACCAGCATTACTCATTTCGGTAGTGATAGTACAAGTGAATGTAAATTGGCCACTACTAGCAAGGTCGACACTTGGAGTACTGATGACACATGTCATTTCAGCATCTCCAGCATTTCTTGAAGCATCATTTGGCCAATGGTCTAATCTGTAAGCCCCTGCAGTTTGATTATCACCCCATCCATCACCATCAGTATCTAACCATTGACTATCTTCTGTCGGGAAAGCATCTTCAATATCAGCCCATAAGTCACCGTCTCCATCAAGACATCCATGCTTAGTTCCCAGACTTGATCTTCCAAATGTCTGTGGGCAACTATCGCCCATAGTTCCATCCTCTTGGTCTCCAAACCCATCTCCATCAGAATCAAACCATTGAGAGTTATCTCCTAGCCATAAGTCGTTTATGTCGCTAGCGCCATCACCATCTTCATCAGGACAACCATATCTATCGATTGTAGAAGTTCCAATTACAGAAATACAAGCATCAGGATTGGTTCCGTTAGGATTGTCCCCAAAACCATCTCCATCAGAGTCTAACCATTGAGTAGAGTCATCAGGGAATGCATCATCTCCTTGAGAAGTTCCATCATTATCAGCGTCAGGACAGCCAAATAAGTCTATGTTGGAGTATCCTTCGACACTTGGACAATCATCCGCTTCAAATCCTGACGCATTGTCTCCATAACCATCGCCATCTGTATCACTCCATTGTGATGGTTCCAATGGGAATGCATCTGCTCCATCGGAGGTATTCCATCCCGATGAATTACCCACTGGCAGTGTTACGTCAGAGTATCCATCACCATCAGTATCTCGGCATCCAGTACGGTCAATTGTTGAATTACCGATTACGTTGATACAATCATCTTCTAAATCATCAAAACCATCTTGATCGGTATCTTGACTTCTTGTTGGGTCATCTGGGAAAGAATCACTTTCATTAGAGATTCCATCACCATCATTATCCACGCAGCCATATCTGTCGATTGTTGAGTTTCCAGGAACTCCCGGACAAGCATCTGGTTCGATTCCGGTTGCATTATCACCGTAACCATCACCGTCTTGGTCTAACCACTGAGTAGGAGTTGTAGGCAATTCATCGATTACATTATCCCAGCCATCTCCATCATCATCAGGACAACCTAATCTATTTCCTAAGGTCGAATTTCCAGCCTGTCCTGGGCACGCATCAGGAAGAACACCTGCTAAATTATCGCCATATCCATCACCATCAACGTCAGACCATTGTGTCGATTCATTTGGTTGTGCATCTTCAAAATCAGCCCAACCATCTTGGTCAGTATCTAGGCATCCAAGAGTATTATTTCTCCATGAATCTCCCCATGTAGTTGGACAGTCATCTGCAAGATTTCCGGTAGGCTCGTCTCCATAACCATCAGAATCAGTATCATTCCATTGAGTTGGGTCTGAGTTGAAAACATCAGCTCCATCTGAGAATGTCCAGTTAGAATCAGCATCAGAGTATCCATCACCATCTGTATCTGGGCAACCATTTCTATCTAAAGTCGAAGAGCCGGAACGATTTGGACAATCATCTTCTCCGCCTTGATCAGATAGGCCATCGCCATCAGTATCAGACCACATGGTGACATCTGAAGGATATGCATCCGCCCCATCGGCAATAGTCCAACTACCATCCGGATCAGAATAACCATCTCCATCAGAGTCAAGACATCCATTTCTATCTTCAGTAGATGTACCAGAAACTCCAGGACATTGGTCTCCATCGGTTCCGCTAGGATTATCACCAAATCCATCTCCATCACCATCCGCCCATTGAGTGACATCTGCAGGCCAAATGTCTGCTCCATCAGCAGTGGTCCAAACCGGGCCATTTACGCCAGTAATATCTTCATCAGAAAATCCATCGCCATCACTGTCTGGACATCCATTGCGGTCTTGATTTGAAAACCCTTGAACTGTAGGACAAACATCGGGATTATTCCCGGTGGGATTTTCTCCAAATCCATCGTTATCGGCATCGGCCCATTGAGTGTCATCTGAAGGGAAAGCATCATCAGAATCTGAGTATCCGTCTCCATCAAAATCAGGACAACCCAGATGGCCCATTTGAGTAGAAGTTCCCGAGACTAAAGGACAATGGTCCGGATTTACTCCGGTTGAATTATCTCCATATCCATCACCATCAGAATCTCTCCATTGAGAAGGTTCATTGATGAAAGCATCTGCATTATTGGCAGTTGTCCACACGCCATCAGGGTCGGACCAACCATCAGAATCAGTATCTGTGCATCCATTACGGTCTTCGGTTGAAGTTCCTGAGATTGCAGGGCAATCATCTCCATTGGTAGCTGGGGGTGGATTATCTCCAAAACCATCGCCATCTGTATCAGCCCATTGAGAGTTATCTCCTAGCCATAAGTCGTTTAGGTCGCTAGCGCCATCACCATCTTCATCAGGACAACCATATCTATCGATTGTAGAAGTTCCAATTACTGCAGGACATGAATCAGCGCCGTTGGCAATTGTCCATCCACCATCGGGGTCAGAGTAACCATCACTATCAGCATCAGGACAACCAAATCGGTCTAAGGTCGAAGTTCCTGAAGTAATAGTACATCCATCAGGTTGGAATGCTGGGGCAGGGTTGTCGCCATATCCATCGCCATCTTGGTCGGCCCATTGAGTTGGTTCATTTACCAATGCATCTGCTCCATTGGCTACAGTCCAACCGCCATCTGGATTAGAATAACCATCGCCATCAGTATCTGGGCATCCATCTCGGTCATTGGTAGAGTTTCCAAAAACTGCAGGACAGTCATCATCATCATCTTCAAAACCGTCAAGATCTGCATCTTCAGTTAGATTTACCAAAGTATATCCAGCGTTCAAAGCAAGCGAGAAGAATTGTGGTCCGGTTGGGACTGATGTACCCAAAACATGTACTTCCCAGGTACCAGCGGTTGGAGAGGAAAAGTTTAGCATTCTTAGATTATTTAGGTTATCATTCAAATGTGTCCATGTTCCAGTTGGGTCTTTTACTGCTAAATCCAAATCATTCACTAGATTGGTTCCAGCACTTGGAGTCGATTCAGGGTCATGATAAGCCAATGCTAATTGCAAGTCAGGCGCTGCTGCAGGCACATTGAAACTCCAACCTCTATCATCTGAAGTTGAAAGTGATTCATAGTCGACAAATGATGAGTCTTTGGCTGGCCACATATTCAATAATCCAAAACCTTCATGTGGATTAGGAACGGTTTCTCCAGCTCCATTAGTAGGTGAAGAATATTGTCCCATCATGTCGTGTGAGGTTGCCCCATAAATCGCCTTAATCAAAGCAGAAGAAGGATTTGAAACCCCCCTGTTTTCGATTAAATGTTCCAATAACAGGGCCGTTGCTCCAGCAGCAATTGGAGTAGCCATACTTGTTCCACCCATGTAACAATAACTCGCATTTACCAAATCCCAACATGCTGTAGTTCCAGCAGAACGAGAAAATGTAGAGAGGATGAATGTTCCAGGAGCAACGAAGTCAGGTTTAGTTCTACCATCATCGGTAGGACCTCTTGAAGAGAAACCAGCCATTCCAGAAATATTATCGGCATCTCCTCCATACACTGGTCGATAATTTTCACTAGCACCAATTGTGATTGAATTTTTGGCAGTTGCTGGAGACCCCAAACTATCTAAGTCAACCTCTCCATCACTTGGAGATGTATCCTCGCCAGCGTTACCTGCTGCAATCAGTACTACGATGTCATCATGTATTCTTGTTCCTTGATCTATCTGTGCAGAAGAAGTTGTGTAAAGTCCATAATCTGGAGAACCCCATGAATTGGTGTGAATTCTACTACCATTTTCTTTTGCTAAATCAAGCATATCGACTAGATTATCTGGTATTCCACAGCCATAACAGCCGTTTTGTTCCCATGCATGAAATAGTAGATGTGCTTCTGGAGCAACACCAATTATGGCGCCATTGCTATGTGTTCCATCACCAAGAACTGAACCAGCAACGTGAGTGCCATGTCCGTTTCCTCGAGGCATTTGATTATCATCATCAGCACCATCATCACAACTCGGTCCAGGGACTCCAGGGCTACTCCATGTACAGTGAGGGTTTGGCCAAGAAAGAATTCCTTGTATATGGTCTCTAAAATCAGGGTGCATACCAGAGTTATTCACTCCGTTATCAATGCCACTATCGCCAACTGTTACGATAATTCCACTACCGTCAAGGCCATTCCACCCAGCATTTGCATTACTCATCTTAACAGAGTCTTTCAAATCATCAGCATTGATAATTCCGGCTCCAACAGTATTTGTTGGAAGGAAATAAGGAGAAGTTTCAATCCATTCTATTTCTCCCTTGTCAGCCAGCCATCTAAATCCATCAGAAGTTACTGTTAGGGTGGCAAATCTACCACTGTGTGAATTGACTTTAATATCCGAGTGATGATAAGTTCCTTCTGGTAATTCTTCACCAGATAACATCAGATTAACTCTAGCAAAATTTTCTACCGCATATGGATTATAACTGACAGTTTCTTGACCTAATAAACCTCTGACTAAGTCTTCTCTAATTTTATCTACAGAATCGAGTTGAAATATTCCTTCAACATCTAAATTTTGCAATTCATGAACCGTGTGCCCCGAAATATCACAATGGAAACCATTAGGAGGTAAAAATGAGTAGCAATCAATTCCAGCTTCTTTTAGTTCATATTTCCATTCAGTAGGTAGTGGGAATGTATGAGTTATAACGTACCATCCTTGGATAAAGTTTGAAGATTCTGTCCATTCAGCCCAATTCTCTAATGGAATTACATTGGCATCTCTAAAATGGAGGTCTATTTGACTGAGA
>NZXL01000031.1 GCA_002697705.1 Methanobacteriota archaeon | reverse complement strand
TTGGCAGAGTTCTGTAAATGGCTAAATCTTCGATTGATTGTGCTGATGAACCATCAGTTCCTGTGTGAGTTCCACCGTGGCTTCCACAAAGATGAACTGCTAAATTTGGTCTTGCAACTCCATTACGCATTTGCTCAAATGCTCTTTCAGTAAATATAGCAAATGTGCTAGCAAATGGAATGTATCCTGAAGATGCAAGTCCAGCTCCGACTAGTAGCATATTTTGTTCTCCAATTCCACATGAAACAGTTCGCTCAGGATATTGCTTTCTAAAATGAAGAGATTTGGTTGATTTACCCAAATCTGCTTCCAAAACTACAACTTTAGGATTACTTGCTAAGTCCAATAATGCTTGGCCATAACCATCTCTTGTTGCTGCCATACGACTCATGCTTCCACCTCCCCTAGTTCGACCATTGCTTGGCGGAACTGCTCATCATTAGGTGCAGCACCATGGAATGATGGATTATCTTCCATGTAAGAGATTCCTGCACCCTTTATTGTGTGTGCAATTAGAATTGCAGGGCCATCATTTGTTTGTTCAAGGAAATCTAATCCCTCTGAGATTTCACTCATATTATGACCATCTATTTCTTTAACTGACCAGCCAAATGATTTCCACTTTGCTGGAATATCAAACATTCTCATCTGTACTTCACAAAAATCATCATTTTGAATACGGTTTCTATCTAATATGACTTTTAGATTACCAAGTTCATGATGTCTTGCTGCCATTGCTGCTTCCCAAACACTTCCTTCTTGAATTTCCCCATCTCCTAACATTACGAATATTCGACGGTCACTATTCTCTAACTTTGCCGCCACAGCACATCCCATGCCAAACGATAATCCCATTCCGAGTGAACCTGCTGAGAAGTCGACTCCTGGGCACCATTTCATATCGACGTGACCTTGGCAAACACCGCCCAAAACACGATATGATTCCAGATCTTTATGGGATATGAATCCCATCTCGGCTAAGACAGCATACATACCAGGTGAAGCATGGCCTTTAGAAAGAATAAATCTATCTCTATCTCCCCACTTGGGTTCATTTGGTTTGACACGCATTCTTGTTGCATACAAAGCTGAGATCAAATCAATCTCAGAAAGAGAGCCTCCGGGATGTCCTGCTTGGGCTCTGTGTACCATCTTAACGATTTCAACTCTACATTTACGTGCGAATTCTTCTACTTCCTCATTACTCATGGCCATTTAGACACCCTCAAAAACTGGCCATGGCCGACGACCTTTGATGCTTTTGTTAGCAAATCAAAATATTATTTGATGATTATTTACTGTTTGGAAGGAAAATTCGAATAAATTTGGAAACACTATCTTTCAAAACAGTTATCGTTTCAAGGAGTAAATTTCCACCACTTGGAAGCGCTCTAGTAGCTAACCAAATGAAAACTCCAACAAACCATGCAAAGAATGCTAGAGATAGGAAATTACCTAGTGTTCCAGTACCAAAATAACCTTGTAGATCAATTCCACTAACAATTAGTAGAGCAACTAATACTCCAAGTATGGATTCACCAGCGATAAATCCTGCACCGATTAGAACACCTCTATTTTCAACTTCTTTTGCTGCTGCTTTGGCTTTTTTAGATGGCACGTCTCTAATTTCACCATCAATTCTTAGGTGAGCACTACGTAATGTGAAGTAGGAAATAATCCCTCCAAGCATAATTGGAACAGATAGTCCAAGAGGTAGATAGATACCAATTGCTACGCTCATAACAGGCATCTTTAGACGAATTAGAACAATGGCGATAAATACTCCCAAAGCAATCATTTGTAAATTCACATCACCAATAAATGCACCTCTTACGATATCTCCTATCAGTTCGGCCTGTGGTGCATAAAGTGCATTTGAACAGTCACGGCCATTAGGATATAATATCTCATTTGCAGCATCTCTAAGGCATGCTGTTTCTGTAATTCCAAATGCACTATGGAGTAATTTTAGTGTTGGAGCGATTACAAGTGCGCCAGTAATTACGCCTATGATCTCAGCGATTTGTTGAAGACGTGGAGTAGCACCAACCATGTGTCCAGTTTTCAAATCCTGCATTACATCCCCAGCAATTGCAGCTGATGAAGCCACAATTGATGCTATTAGCATAGTAGCAAGCATCAATGTCGATGTGTCAAGATTTAGCAATCCATCGCCGATGAGTAGTACAAGTACGACTGTGAATAATAGTGTGGCTATTGTCATGCCTGAAACTGGGGAATTAGATGAACCCACTACTCCTGCGATATATCCAGCGACTGCAGCAAAGAAGAATGCTGTTAGAGCCAAGAATAATCCTCCAGCAACTGCTAAGATGAATGAACCAGTTTTAGCCCAATAGAACAAAATTGTTATGAGAACCAAAACTCCTGAAAAAACGAATACTTTATTCATTGGTAAATCAATTTCGGTTCTCAGTAATTCCTCGTCATCAGAAGACTTTGATCTTACTGCCTTTGAAATTCCAGTGATGATAGTTTTTCTCATAGACCACAGTGTATACAATCCACCAACGACCATTGTGCCAACACCGACATAACGGATTTGTTGTTTCCAAACCGCCAAAAACATGTCTACATTACTTCCGCCTTCACCCCAGCCATTAATCAAGCCATACATTGGAGTTAGAATTCCAAAACCTAATAATCCACCAAGGAAAATGAATGATGCAATACGTATTCCGACAATGAAGCCTACTGAGAGTAATGCAATGGATAAATCCATTCCAGCATAAATTTTAGTTCCAAGGAATGTAAATGCATTTTCAACTGTATGGTGAGTTGCCTTGAAACCTTTGACAACCAATCCATAAATGGCACCAATACCAAGAGCATAAAGTATTGCTTGAGCACCTTCTCCACCCTCTTCTCCCGCTACCAGAACCTCACGACAGGCAACTCCTTCAGGGTAAGGTAAGGCTTCTTCGACAATGAATAATCTTCTTAGGGCGATAGTAAACATCGTACCTAGTAATCCACCAAGAAGTGCAATAATAGTAGTTTCAACCAATTTTATTTCATCCCAAACATTAGGTATAACCAGTAAGGCAGGTACAGTAAAAATAATTCCAGCAGCCAAAGATTCTCCAGCACTTGCCATTGTTTGGACAGAATTATTTTCCAGTATACTTACATCTTTGAAAAGAGAGCGCAAAATTATCATCGACATTACTGCAGCAGGAATACTTGCAGATACAGTCATACCCGCATACAAACCAAGGTAAGCATTTGCTGCCGTCATTAGGATTCCAAGTAGAATACCTACAATTATTACTCTTAGAGTTAGTTCAAGTGGTGATTCAGAGGCCGGAATGTAAGGCTCTCCGAGTTCGGACATGGTATCGGCAATATTTACCAGTTGTTGAAAACATCGTTTCAATTGATGGGGTTTCCACCATCACTATGATAAGTTTGTTTGTTCTCGGAAAAATAATCAATGGTGATTAACTTGGCAATTTCTTGGCATAATATTTCTACCGATGAAGCAATGACAGAACTTGAAGTCACAAAATCCGGACTAAGTTTAGAAGAAGTCAAATCAAGACGCTCTAAATATGGTGAAAACAAACTTGCTGAACCTGTNCAAACACCTGGATGGATTAGATTTCTGTCTCAATATAATGACCCTTTAAACTACTTATTAATCGGAGCAGCAATAGTTGCACTTCTAATTCATCCAGATGAACCAGGAGATGCAATTTTCATCTTTATGGTATTAACTGCGAATGCGTATTTTGGTTACTGGCAGGAAGGCCAAGCAGAACAAGCCATGGAATCTTTGAAACAAATGTCACTCTCACAATGCGTGGTTGTTCGTAATGATACAGATATGGAAATTCCGACTCAGGAATTAGTTCCCGGTGATATAGTTAATCTCTATGAAGGATTGAATGTTCCAGCAGATCTTAGAATTCTTGAATCTTACCAATGTAAAATCGATGAATCCGCTCTGACAGGCGAATCATTGACCATAGAAAAGAAGCCAGATTCTCTTGTCGATGATACTCTTCTTGCCGATCGCAAAAATATGGCTTTCATGGGTACTTGTGTTGCATCAGGAAGAGCAATAGGAGTTGTTGTTTCAACAGGTATGCAAACACAACTAGGAAAGATTGCAAGTGACATTGCTGGTTCAGATACCCCGAAAACACCTCTTGAGTTAAAATTAGAATCACTCGGTAAGTTTCTCGGTTTCATAGCTTTAGTAGTTGCAGTATTACTGGTTTCTTTAGAAATGATTATTGCATATGGTGANCCAAATGTAGACTTAAAAGAAGCAGCAGTAGACCAATTCATAATCGCTATCGCAATCTTTGTGGCTATTGTTCCTGAAGGTTTACCGATAATTCTGGTTATTACTCTTGCTTTAGGAATGCGAAATATGGCACGGCACAAAGCGATTATTCGAAGAATGAAGGCAGTAGAAACTTTGGGCTCTACAACTGTTATTTGTTCTGATAAAACGGGAACATTAACCAAAAATCAGATGACTGCTAGACAAATTTCTACAACTGAAGGAAACTTTCAGATTACTGGAGAAGGTTTCAAACCGAAAGGTGAAATTCTTTTTGAAGGTAAACCCCTCGGCGATGACGGTTTTTCACATCATCAAAATAATTTAGGTTTTAGACTCGCAGCAGCATGTTTGAGTCTTTGTCATAATTCTCAGATATCCAAAGTCGATGGCCAATGGCAAGCACTTGGCGACCCGACAGATTCTGCTTGTGCTGTCGCTGGTTGGAAGATTAATGGCGATGTACAGAAGTTTGCTCAACGACACAGTAGAATACATGAGTTCTTTTTTGATACCAAAAGGAAACGTATGTCAGTAATACATGAGTATGAAGGCGAAAAGTGGGTGTTCTCTAAAGGTGGTGCTGGTGGTTTTATTGACTTGGTTGAATGGAAAGTCAAGGATGATGAAATAGTTCCTATAGAACCATCAGACTTTGACAAAGCATCTGATGCTAACAAAGATATGGCGGACAAAGCCATGAGGGTACTAGCACTTTGTGCAAGAAGGTTAGATGATGATGAAGATATTTATGAGATTGATAAAGTAGAGTCAGGGCTGATATTTTTGGGTCTTGTAGGTATTATGGATCCACCTCGTCCAGAAGTCAAGGATGCAATCGCTATTTGTCAAAAAGCAGGTATCAAAGTAAAGATGATTACNGGTGATCAACAGTTTACTGCAACAGCAATTGGTAAAGAATTAGGAATCACCGATGGAGGAATTGCTGCAGTTAATGGTGGTGCAATTTCGAAATTCACAGATGCTGAAATGGATGAAGCAGCATCAAGTACTACTATTTTCTCACGTGTTGCCCCAGATCAGAAGATGCGTATTGTAAGTTCACTTCAAAGCCAAGGAGAGATTGTAGCCATGACTGGAGATGGTGTAAATGATGCTCCAGCGCTTTCTAGAGCTAATATCGGTATTGCAATGGGAATTGCTGGTACTGACGTTGCTAAGGATGCAGCAGATATGGTTTTGCAGGATGATAATTTTGCTAACATTGTTCACGCAGTTGAGGAAGGAAGAAAGATTTACCAAAACATACGTAATTTCGTGAGATATCAAGTCTCAACAAATGTAGCAGCTGTGGCGTTGATAATTATTTCAACTCTGATTTTTGGTTGGAATTTACCACTAACTGCGACCCAAATTTTAGTAATTAACATCCTCATGGATGGACCCCCAGCTGTGGCTCTAGGTGTTGAGAAAAAGCATGGAAATGTGATGAGTAGGCCACCTCGTCCAGTCGATGAAGGATTACCAAATAAAAGTGATATTTGGCTGATATTTTATTTGGGTGCAGTTATGGTTACAGGTACTCTACTGGTGTTCTTCCTTGCCGGAGGAGGCATCGAGACATGCGAAGGATTNCCTTTAGCAGGAGATAGTGCTTTGCCATTTGATCAAGAACTTTGTAATGATGGTGACGAAGGTGCATTATCTGACTGGCAAAATTATGCTGATGATAGATTTATCCATGCACAAACAATGACTCTTTCAGTATTTATTATGTTCCAGTTGTTTAATGTGATGAATTGTCGCTCCCAAGATGAAAGTATATTTTCATTGGGTGCATTTTCAAATAAGGCGATAAACATAGCATTCTTTGTTTCCTTTGGCCTATTATTNTTCTTTGTTCAATTAGCGAATGTTTCAATCCCTCTAACCGATTTTGAAATTGGTAGTTTGTTATCTACTAAGGTACTTTCAATGACTGATTGGGGAATAATTATTTCTGTAGCATTCACAGTATTAGTAATTGAAGAATTCCGTAAATATATTGTCAACTCAAAACTTTTCGCAATTAAGAATATGTATTAGTTAATTATTGATATTTTTTGAAAAAATTAAGTTAAATTTTTCATACATATATTATTGAAGTATCACTATGACGAGTAATTATGACTGGTTGGACTTCCACTATGGNGTTGGCTGGTAGTGACCCAGATTGGAAATCAAACCTTTCCGACATATTATCACAAAAACAATGGAGTCAAGAACTTTCACCAATTGTTGATAAACTAAAAAGTGGTGAAAGATTAAATTTCGAGGATGGACTAAAATTATTCCATCATAAAGATCTATTTGAACTAGGGATGCTAGCAACTAGTTCTAAGAAATCGAGGTTTGGAGACAACGTATTTTTCAACTCAAACGTCCATATTAATCAAACTAATGTTTGTGTTTTGTCATGTAAATTCTGTGCTTTTAGTAGAACTAAGAGGTCTAAAGACGCCTATTCACTAAGTGTTGAACAATATTTATCAGAATTAGAGAAGTATGCTTCAAGAATCGATGAAGTTCATTCAGTAGGTGGTTTACATCCAGATTGGGATGTCGAATACTACTGTGAATTATTTTCAAGCATAAAGGAAAGATTCCCTTCCATTTCAATAAAAGCACTCACTGCTGTTGAGATAAAGCATCTTTGCAAGACTTCTAATCTCCCGATAGGTGAATTATTCCGACGTCTTATCAACTCCGGCCTAGGCTCTTTGCCTGGCGGAGGAGCTGAAATATTAAATGATGAAATACGTGACAAGATATGCTATGGCAAGGAAACTTCCAAGGAATATATCGATATTCATAGAGAGGCCCACAAAGCAGGAATACCCTCAAACTGTACTATGCTTTTTGGAACGATTGAAAATTTATCTGATCGACTTAATCATATGATTCAATTAAGAGATTTAGCAGATGAAACTTCGCTGTTTCAATGTTTTGTTCCTTATCCATTCCTACCAGATTCTACACGGCTTCCTGAAGCACAATTATCTACTGCAAATGAGACTTTAAGGACAATAGCAGTTTCTAGATTAATGTTAGATAATATTCCGCACATTAAGGCATATAGGATGAATATTGGTGATAATCTTGCTGAGTTAGCGCTAAATTTTGGAGCAGACGATGTAGATGGTACTGTTGGTAGAGAATCAATAATGCATCTTGCTGGTGCAACATCTAGTTTAGATTATGACAAGTATCAACTGGGCAAATTAATCGCTGACGCAGGTTGTATTCCAATTATACGAGATACTAAATATGAAAATTTCTCACCTTATATCATTAAATCGCCACAAAGACCGAGGCGACTTAAAGTGATTAACTCGGAGGGCTGACATGGTAGTACAGAATAGTAAGAGGTTCCTCCAATTCAGTGAAAATTGGAAACACACCATTGCAAGAGTTGCTTTCTTGAATTGTGATCCACTATTCCATTCCCTTGATTCTCCTTGGAAAGTACTAGCAGCTCCTCCATCATGGTTGACTGGGCACTTACTAAGAAAGGATTGCGTATTAGCACCCATTCCATCTGCAGATTATGCAAAACACCATGATGAACTTATTTTAGTTCCAGAACTTGGAATCTGTTCGAAAGGTGAAGTAGGCAGTGTTCTCTTGTTCGGTAATTCTAATGTTGGTGAAATGAATTCTGTTGCATTACCCTCTGATTCTGCATCGTCTGTAGCACTACTAAAGTACATACTAAAAACAAATAACCTCAATCCTGAATTCAAAACCATGGCTCCTGAAATTGAAGCCATGTTAGATGAATGCGATGGTGCTTTATTGATTGGCGATAGAGCATTAGAATATGCGAGAAAACATCCAGAAAAAGTACAAATCGATCTTGGACAGGCATGGTTAGAAGATACTGGTAAACCAATGGTTTTTGGTGTATTTGCAGCGAGAAAAGATACTCCTGTGTCTGAAGTAATAAGTGCTCAAAAAGAACTCTTGAAGAGTTTAGAATTATTTGAATCTAGTAGTGAATATAGAAATTCAGTGATAAATGATGCAATGGAAAAATCTGGTCTATCTAGATTAAGATTAGAAAAATACTTTGGTGAAGTCTTTAATCGATTGGATAGACCTCATATTGATGGTCTAAATGAATTTCTTTCTAAGGCATGCTTTATGCCCAATGGTGCAGAGTTTTTGAAATAGTTATTCGATGGTTTCATCATTTTCTTTACCCGAAACTCTTACCTTTCGAGTTTTAACACTCTTTTTGACAGATTTTATATTTACTTTACTAGTTTTCTTTGTCTTTATATCTCCGCCAAGAACCTTTCTTTTTGTAGTCATTATTGGTCCTTGTTTGTTTTGATTTGAATTTCTAATTCGTCTTCGTTTTGGCGTTATTGAAACCGGTTCTTCGTCATCTAAAGAGAAAGTTCTTCGGTTGGACGGCGAATCATCCTTTGGATTCAATTGGCTATGTATAATTTCATCTTCCACTTCAAGTACTTCTTCATTATATGAAATTGGCTTTGGTTTTGAAACAACATTCTCATCATTATATGAAAAATCATCATCTTCATATTCTTCGTCTTCTTCATCAATATCTAATGAGATGGCGTTTCTTTTCCTAATTATTACAAATAATAATCCTGTTAGTGCCAAAATACCTGCTATAATAGCAATCATATTTGACATGATTTTTTCCATTATTGATTCGAGTGTATCTTCTTCATCAACAAAAACCTCTTCAAAAGTAATTGTAATTGAGCCTTCAGATTTCCACCATATTTGGCCTTCATCATCACTATTTTGAATTTCTTTAGACACAAAAATTGGATGATTTTCTACTAGATGTGTTATAGATGAATCAGAATTCGATATTTGTTCAGTGATAGTTAAATCGAGTGGTAATTCTGTCATTGGAGCAATGTCGAATTCAATTCTGAACATTAGTTTTATTCCATTAGGGTCGAAAGTTCCAGAGAACACCAAACCACTTGTCACAATACATTCAATTGTCCCATTTGCTACTTGACCTATGGATAATTCTATTGCATTTTTCCAAGAATTTATGAAAATGGCCGAATCTATATTTTGGCATATTGCATTCTCAAATAAGTTTGCTTCTTCATAACTAATCTGCTGATCAGCAATTACAGAACGTCGAGTGAGGTTTCTTATTTCAGCAGATTCATATAATCCGAAGGTAAAAGTATCATCTATTATCAAAGAATCTCCATTAATTTTTAGTTTCACATTTCTAACATTGTCTAGATCTGGGTTTCGATAACATTCGATTACTTCATCAGGGCAATTAAAATCCCACTCATCTAATATTGAATCTCCATCATCATCATTATCAATATTGTCTGGAATATTATCGCTGTCCAAATCCGAACCAGGCTCTCCATAGCCTTCCCTTAGTTTTGGTTGTGCGTAATTAGATATGTGTTCAGTATCTGTCGCAATATACAAATCTTCGATAAGTCCATTTCCAAGAGTGTACATGTCAAAGTCGGTTGCTTTGTGAATAAAGTAAGTTGATGATAATTCATTAAAATTAGAACCATCTAATTCTAACATTCTCGGGGCATCTCCAGATTCAAGAACATATAATCTATCTAATGTATCCGACCAAAGCATTCCAACTGGATTAGACACCATCTTCTGATGCAAAAGGCCTCCAGATACAATCCATGCTGATGCATTCCCGCCTTCAGATACCGCTGAAACTCTTTGATTAAATGAATTAAATCCACAGCCGGTAATTTTTCCGTTTAATTGAAATGATTTTCCAGTGAATGTACCGTCGTAATTCCATAATTTTAGATTTCCATCTTGATCACCAGTTATCAATAGTTCACCATCATTTGAGAATTGTATACATGTTACATCAGTTTGATGCTGATTTGAATACTCGTTAACAATATTCATTGTACTTACTTCAATAAGATTAACACCATTCTGGAAATTAGCAACTGCCAAGAATTGTCCATCTGGTGTCCAATCAATTGAACTTCGCTTTATGTTAACTCTTTCTTTTTCTGCCTTCATCTCCATATTTTCCATGTCATAAATTAATAGAGAATCGATAAGTTCGGAAGTACCCATTATTGCTATAGCTAGGTTTTTGCCATCCGGTGAGAATTTGATATCATAGATTCGTCTTTGCATTTCTATTTTCTCAATAATCGAAAAATCATTTGCATTATGTAACAAGAGGTCATTAGAGTATGAACTAGCAATTATTGTATTGTTGAAATTAACCGCAACATGGGATGAAGATGCAGAACTATCATCGCTGTTGGTAACATCATTGTAAACCAACTGAGATGATGCCGATGCATTAATACAAATTAGGTTTCCTAGGATGCACACAGTCAAAAATGACGCAACAACCTTCCTAAACATTATTCTTTACCAATCAAGCCTCGCATTCAAGATACTTGAACATATAGCAGACAAAATCATTTTTCATGCGATTTTTAGATAATTTTCTATTTTCGAAAATCGGATGGTTCTTGAAGGACTGACACGTCGCATATCTATGAACAGTCAATTACCCCAAGATGAAGATGGTAACTATATAGTGAGAATTGGCCATTCACCCGATCCAGATGACGCATTCATGTTCCATGCAATGACTAACTCAAAGTTCCCTACACCGGGGTATAAATTTGTTCATGAACTCCAAGATATTGAGACTCTAAACCACAGAGCAATGAACAAAGAATTAGAAGTTTCAGCAGTATCAATACATGCCTATCCCGAAATCGCAGAGAACTATGCATTGATGAACTGTGGAGCATCTATGGGCGAAGGTTATGGTCCAATGATAATATGTAAAAAAGGAATCACTGAGGAGCATGCTAAGAAATCATTAATCGCAGTGCCTGGGATGAAAACAAGTGCATATCTCGGGCTGAGGTTGGCTTGGGGAGATGTTAATGTGGAAGTAGTTCCTTTTGATGAAATAATACCTGC
The DNA here is from genome assembly GCA_002697705.1 of Methanobacteriota archaeon. Taxonomy (GTDB): domain Archaea; phylum Thermoplasmatota; class Poseidoniia; order Poseidoniales; family Poseidoniaceae; genus MGIIa-L1. The sequence goes on along the minus strand of NZXL01000031.1, from coordinate 19,616 downwards.
TGTTTTAGAGGATAAATATGATTCTGGCTTGATAATTCATGAAGGTCAATTGACTTATGTCGAACACGACTTAGATGTCTTGATTGATTTGGGCAAGTGGTGGAATTCAAGAACCGATAATTATCCAATGCCACTTGGAGGTAATGTCGTTCGTAGAGACCTTGGTAAGAAAGCTATGGAAGATATTACTATGTATACAAAAATGAGTATTGAATATGCCATAGAGAACCCAGATGAGGCACTAGAATTTGCTAAGAAATGGGGCAGAGGAATTGACGATGAGACCAACCAAAAGTTTGTCTCAATGTATGTAAATCAAAGAACCATTGATTATGGTGATGATGGACGTGCTTCAATCAAACAATTTATTCATGAGGGTCAAGAAGTAGGTCTAATAAATAAGGATTTCAACATTGAACTAGTAGACTTTATCGGTAGATGATTACAAATGTCAGAAAGAGTTCCTAGAGTTAGCCAGTTTGGTTCTGTAGATCCAGCGCCACCATCAAATTTGGGTGACATCGAGACTTGGAAGAATTCATTAGTAGATGATGAAATACCATTATTTCAAAGAATGCGCAATGTTTTTTCTCTGAGAAATGAAGGCTCTGATGAATCTTGTTTGGCGCTATGTTTTGGATTTAAATCTAGAAGCGCTTTACTCAGACATGAATTAGCCTATGTTCTTGGCCAGATGCAGAACAGGGTTGCACTTCCATCATTGATAGAAAGACTTGATGATTTACATGAACATGTAATGGTCAGGCATGAAGCAGCTGAAGCGATGGGTGCAATTGGCGATTTGTCTGTCAAATCTATTTTACAGAAGCATCTTACTGATTCTAATCCTGAAGTTTCTGAATCATGTGAAGTCGCATTAGACCTCTTGGCTTGGTGTAATACAGAAGAATGGAACGAAACNAAGTGGTAATTGATGATTAAATTCAAGTGCCTGTGATAATTGCAACAGATGAGGAGATAAAATGCCACATGAAAATATCGAACTTGCACAAGCACCAAATGGTGAATTGGGNCCAAGGTGTAAACAATGTGGAATTAGACTCACTTTCGGTAATGCAATGGTTATCGACAAAAATTATTTTTGTTGGGATTGTTATGTTGAATTAACAGGTGCAGAAAGTGCAACCACTGTTGGAGAAGCAGAACAAAGATTTTGGATGGCCGAGAGTAATTGATTTTATTTACCCTCNACTAATTCTGTTGTGAAAGTATGTTATCTTCTGGCTGGTCTAGATTCGCACACAGGTTCGCAAAATATTACAGAACCGCAGAATTATGGGTGCCTCCTAGAATAAAATTACGGGAATGGATGTTTATACCATTTGGAGGCGCTCCTCCGATAAGACATAAGGGATTTTCAGATATTGAATCTGTGCGAGACTTTCTCTCTAACAGGTCGATGCATTCATGTTTCTATTCTACTGCATATTGGGAAAGGCCATTTGAGTTAAAAATGGCAGATAAGAATTGGTTTGGTGCAGATTTAATTTTTGATTTAGATGGCGATCACCTTCCCGGAGTCACCGATAGAGATTTCCCAGGCATGCTTGAAGTCATCCGTGAACAAGGTTGGACTCTATGGAATGATTATCTAGAACCAGAATTCGGCTTTGATGAAAAATTTCTACAAGTGACATTTTCTGGCCATAGAGGTTATCATTTACACTACCGTGATCCTAGTTTGTTCCATCTTGATTCAGGTGCTCGTAGAGAATTAGTGTCTCATATTAGAGGTGAAGGAGTAGATGTCAAAGGAGGTTTGGCTAGGTTTCACGATGCAACATCTTCAGGTTGGTCTAATCGTATACGTGACGGTATGGAGGCCATGGTAGGCAAATTACAAAATATTTCACTGCAAGGAGATGGCTACAAAGCAGACATCAATGAATTACACGAGGGTCTAAAGGCTCAATCTAAGCGTGAAGGCAGAACTTCAACAAAGGGTGTTGTGTCTATACAAAAATTATCAAAACTCTTGGAAGATTCTAGGCGCAGCACTCGCCTTTTAGAAGGTCATTTTGGTGTTTTAGATAGGTATGAATCACTCTTCTTAGATTTGTTAAAAACAGATTCTTCAGTAATTCTTGGTTCAGCAGGAGAGACAGATGAGGTTGTCACCATTGATGTTAGAAGACAAATTAGATGGCCAACATCCCTTCATGGCAAATCAGGTATGCGGGTTAGTGAGTTTCCACTAGAGAGATTAGATCCCGATGGTTCAAACCCTTATGACCCACTTTCCGAAGCAGTTGTATTAGGAACTCAAGATTCAATCAAGGTAGAAATGCTCAAGGATGAATGTATTTTTGAATTCCTTGGTAAGAGGACAGAGGCTTCATCGGGAGATATTATCGAAACGCATGAAGCAGGAGCCACTTTCTTAGTTTTGAAGGGTTGGGCTAAAATAATAAATTGATGCCAAGTTTTTGACTAAAAAGTAGTTATTTTTTGGTTCTTCTGTCGGTAAGGTTCAAGACTCTACCGCCCCCCACCCGCATTAGGGTGAGATGTATGGGTTTCCGAAAAGGCAAGAAAAAAGCTTCTGAGCAATTGCCTAATCCTACTCTACCCCCTGCNCCTTTGCCGCCGCTTCCTGGTATGCCAATGCCAATGCCAGGTGCTGCACCTCTGCCGGATTTACCAGTTCCTGAAGCACTGCCAACTCCGAGCATTGAATCTCTCCCTGACCCATTACCAGTCCCTGAAGCAGAACCACAAACCGATGAAGAGTACAATCAATTGTGGGCTAAAAAGTCTGACAAACCCCTGCCACAAATTTATGGACACATAGATCGTATATCAAGTGGTGAAGTAGGCTCACTCCTTGATAGGTATGCGGACCGTTTCGGCCATTCATTAGACAGAGANATCATTGTTTTGAGAAAGAAAGAACATGATGAAAAAGTTGCACAAATTAGAGATGCACCAGTTGTAGAACTAGTTGAAGANGAAGTTGTGGAACAATCTCTTTCAGATAAGTTAAGCGAAATTGAAAATCAAATCCGTACCCTTAAGCCAGATTATCAAAATGCCAAGGCATCGGGTGATTCTGAAGCACTTAATGAGTTAAGACCACAACTTGAACAACTAATGAGTGAACGTAAATCTATAAAATCTCAAATTTCAAGCGCCACTCCTAAGGCAAAGGCAGTAGCAAAACCTGTTGCTAAGGCTGTTGCTAAGGCTGTTGTTGCCGAAGAAGCAACTGATGGCGAAGATATTTTCGTTAACTTTGTTGCTATTGTCGATGAATTATTAGGTTCACATCTACCCGAAGAAGTCGTAAGTGCTTTTGTTGAAAGCGATGATTTTTCAGTTTATCAGGTAGTTGGTGGAGATCCTTCAGGAGCCGATGATGAGNTAAGAGGTAGATTCTTTGCAATTGTAGATGGACAATTGGCAAATATGAGTGAAGAATCAATTGATGCATTTGTTGCATCATCTGATTTTGAGATATACCGTACAGTCGGAGAAATGTATTAGTGAGAGTGAAATTATGGGATTATTAGACAAAGCAGGTGGANCAANTCCAAAAGACAAACCGGTNGCTAAAGCNGTCGCTAAGGCTAAGCCGGTAGCCAAAGCAGTTGCTAAGGCTAAACCAGTCGCTAAAGCGGCGGCTAAAGCAAAGGTTGTAGAAGCNGCTCCTGCACGTAAAAAGGAAAAGAAAGCAAGAGCTCCACGACCTGTTGGTTTNCCTGAAGGTTTTGATTTAGCTAATAGGCTGGATAGAACTATGAGTTGGTTCGTCAACTTCGCTTGGAATTTTGGTGTATTAATTGCTGCAATTTTCATGATGATGTCTGATACAGGAGTTATTACAACAATTTTACTTGCAGTAGCATTTGTTATGATGCTAATAAACGTAATCATCCTTCCATTGAAGACTGGACGTACACTAGGTCATTTCGTTTCACGTATCAAATATGTCAATAGTGCAGGAGTTAAATCAAATCCTATCCAGGGAATGNTATCTAACTCAGCAGGTATCTTTTCATTATTTGGTTTAATTGCAGTAATGATGAATTTCCAGAAGTTAGGTGATAAGGCTGAAGGTACGAGTGCAATAATTTGGACTGTATTTGGTGCAATATTCCTAATTATTTGGATAGTTAATTTCCAATTCTCTCGTGCAAGTGAGTTTAAGCAAGGAATTTATGACTTGATGTTTGGCGCATACTTGGTAAAGCACGTACCGGTTGAAGGTGAACAATCGTCAGGATTCTGGGCAAAACTTGAGAATATGGGCAACTATGGTGACCAGTTCGCTGCTAGAAGAGAAGCTAATAAGCAAAAGAAATTAGAAAAGGCAGAAGAAAGTAAGAACGAGGAATCCGAAGAAACTTCTGATAAAAAGGACGAAGATAAGCCTAAGGCAAAAGCAAAGCCTAAGGCAAAAGCAAAGCCTAAGGCAAAAGCAAAGAAAGCATCGAAGTGATCAATAAATGAGGCTTCTTTATAATCGCTGGGCAACATGCCTAATGGCTATTTCATTGACCATTATTTCTTTAATTTCTATAGTTATTATTTCAACAAATGAATTGACAACTACTTTTTTGATAGTTATCTCGGCATTTGGTTTTTACAATANTATATTAGAGNCATATGTCGCCTTAACATTTATTTCACCAGGTAAGAGAAAGGTCAGTTTAGNAGGAGANAATTGGGAGCAGTTAAGATTGCANCACGAAGGCCCAGAGATTGTAATAGTTAAGAATAAGAATTTTAAAAGTGGCCCATTAATGCTGATAATCCATGGATGGAGGAGTAGTTCTTCTTCCATGCTTGGTAGAGCNGAATTATACCTTAAGCGTGGATTTAATGTAATAATAATGGAATTGCCAGGACATGGTAGTGCTGAAGGTGTGAGTAAATGGAATGCAGGGGTATCAGTTCGTAATCTGATTCATTTATTCAAAAATCTAGATGATGTTTGTGATGTTTCTTTGATTCCAGAAATATATTTCCATGGTCACAGCATGGGTGGTTTTGTTTTCTTACGCTTTACCAGAGAATCGTCTAAAATGAAACACAATCCTTTGATTAAGGGTTATATTTTAGAATCACCCCTAACATGCTATTCACAAATTTTTGAGGAATCCTGTAGAATGCTAAGAGTTCCTAAATTTCTCAAACCACTTTTCTGGAAACGCCTTAAGTNTCATTTCAATATGATAAANCCCGGATTTGAAAAAATTTCAGATACTNATGATGTTGATGTNCCAATTTGGGGATTACCAGATAAACCAACANTAATTGTTCAAGCAGCAAATGATGAGAGACTCGGTCTGATTCATCATGAAAGATTAGTAGAGTCATTCAATAATTCAGATAGACCTGAATTATTGACTAATATTGTTCTTGAAGACCTAACTCATGCGGGTGCAAGAAACAGTAACTCGAGAAACGATGCAATAAGTAACTGGTTAGATAGCAATTAAGACTACTATTCTTCACTCGTATCCGCTTGCTCTCTAGCGAGTTCGCGCATATCATCAACTTCATCTAACTCATCGACTATCTCTTCTCCAAGAAGAGTCTCCAATACATCTTCCATTGTTACTAGTCCAGCAGTGCCGCCAAATTCATCGATTACAACAGCAACCTGTTGTCTTTGAGTAAGGAACATATCTAGAGCATCATCCACAGAATTATCACCTTTTATTGATTTGACAGGTTTGGTAAATTCAGAAATCTTTCTATCCCATTCATCTCTACTTGCAGCCATCAATAACTCCGAGCGAATTACAATGCCATTTATATCATCAATACTTTCGCCAAAGACNGGTATTCTTGAGAATCTAATTACAGTATTTTCTTCTAATATTGTACGTATTGTTGAGTCGCATTGAAAAGAAGTTACTACAACCCGAGGAGTCATCACTTCTTCCACGGTAATTTCTCTTAGTCTGAGTAAATTATGAATTACAGTTTCCTCATCTTCCTCTAGGATTCCTTCTTCTTCTCCTAAATCGGCTAATGCTGCGACATCATCCCTTGTNACTAGGGAATGAGAACCTTTTGGCAGTATGGCTTTTAGCCATTGGATTGGTATAATCAAAATTGTTAGAGCNGTTGTCATCACATTTAGTATACGACCTGCCACTGGCGCTAATTGCTTCCAATATGCAGTTCCAATCGTTTTAGGGATAATTTCAGAAAGGAATAAAACCGCCAAAGTCAAAATTATAGATGCTATGGTCAAAGAATCTTCACCGTAGATCATCTGAACTTGAGAACCAACACCAGCGGCACCCATTGTATGTGCAATTGTATTCAAAGTTAGAATGGCAGTTAGAGGTCTAACNGCATCATCATCTTTCAATTTNGACCACAAATNTCCAATCTTAGATTTNTCTTTTTGCATTACTGCAATATANGTATGTGGNATTGAGAGAACTACAGCCTCTAAAATAGAACATANAAATGATACACCTAAGGCTAATGATATGTAAAANATAAGGAGGGCCATACTACCCTCNCCAGTAGCTTCAAATGTGCTTGNTATCGACGAAAAAACAGAACTTTCCATTGGTTTTCTAAATCCCCTGACCGTTCGGGTGTAATTTACCCATTGGCGGTGGGTTNTTAAAATGGTGGAATGCAATAAATATATCATAATCTTAGGGTGAAACTCAAGAAGCGTTAGCGATTGGAGTACTTTGTAGGGGTCTAAATGTCATCCGATAATGGGGAACATGTCTTGATTTGTGTCGCTTGGCCGTACGCAAATGGACCTCTTCACCTTGGCCATGTCGCTGGTTGTTATCTTCCACCAGATATCCAAGCTCGCTTTGAAAGGGCCCGAGGAAATAAGGTTCTGATGGTATCGGGTTCAGATGAACACGGAACCCCTATTACAGTTACAGCAGAACAGGAAGGAGTCTCACCTCAAGACATAGTTGATAAATTTCATAAAATTAATTCCAAGGCTTTGATTGACCTTGGATGTTCTTGGGAGCCAAATATCGATCCTAGAGGTGTTGATTTTGGAGGTTCTCTTTTCAATCGAACCTCCGATGACAGGCACAAAGAAATTGTTCGTGCGAATTTTTCTAAATTATTGGAAGCAGGATTATTTGAACGTAAAACGATGAAGCAATATTATGAAGTTTCCAATGATGGAAATGGACGTTTTCTACCAGATAGGTATGTCGAAGGTACTTGTCCAACATGTTCAGCAGATGGTGCGCGAGGAGATCAATGCGATGAATGTGGGGCAACATATGAGTCTATTGAACTAATCAATCCTAAATCAAAAATGAATCCAGATAATCAAATTGAAATCAGAGACACCGATCATTTCTTTTATCGATTAGATTTATTCCAGGAGGCTTTGGAAAAACATGCTGAATCCAGACAGAAAGTATGGAAGTCGAATGTCAAAGCAATGACCAAACAATGGCTTGACATGGGTCTAAGGCCTAGAGCAGTGACAAGAGATTTATCTTGGGGAATCTCTTTGCCAATGGAAGATTCTGAATGGGAAGGGAAGTGTGTTTATGTTTGGTTTGAGGCTGTTCAAGGATATTCAACATGTGCACAAATTTGGGCTACTCAATATGCAAACCCTGCAGGCCACCATATGGGAGATGAAGCCTGGAAGAACTGGTGGAANGTNGATAANAATGGAAACACACCCAGGCACTTATATTTCCTTGGTAAAGACAACATTCCATTCCATACAGTTATTTGGCCAGCACTAATCTTAGGACTGAATCATGCAGAGAATGGTAAAAACTCAACTGATAAGATAGAATTGCCTAAGGNAGGGGATATGGCTCTTGAAAGTAATGTTCCTGCCATGGAATATCTAATGCTATCAGGTGGTCAATTTTCTAAATCAAGAAAACACGCTGTATGGCTTCCATCATTCCTTGATAGATTCGATCCAGATACATTAAGATATTATTTGGGAATAAATATGCCCGAAAATCATGATACAGATTTCAATTGGCCAGATTTTGTTGAGAAAATTAATAGTGAGTTAATTGCAGCTTATGGCAATTTTGTTCATAGAGTTTTGACTCTCGGCGCAAGACTTGAAGATAATCCACAATCCCCATTATCAGAATTTGATGATGCAGATATTACTGCTGATTACAGATTAAAGTTAGAGCAAATCCATGCATCAATTACTNAATCATTGACTAAACATCGTTACAAAGAAGCACTGAGGTATGTCATGAATGCTGCACAACTTGGCAATCAAATTTTACAAAATGCCACACCATGGAAATNNCTTTCAAGTGAATCTAAAGATTCTTTAGAAGACTATCAANATCAAAGGTATAATTCTTTATCGNCACTATCATTTGGTTGGAGAATAGCACGCTTTATTGCCATTACTTCGCAACCTTTCCTACCATTCAGTGCATCTAGACTATGGAATTCTCTAGGGCAAGAAGGAGATGTTAGTCTAGTTGATTGGAATAGTGCTATTGATTGGAGTGAAGAGATGACTTGGAACACCGATAAACCCGAACCATTATTCAAAAGGCTAGATTTAGAAGAAATACTGGCTTCTGAGCAAGCATTGGTAGATGATAAGCAAACTAATGAACAACCCGGCCATGTTGTAAAAGGTGGCAAAAAGAAAACTAAAGGAGATGTAAAAATGACCGAAGAACCCGAAGGAATTGAATTTGTTAATTTTGAAACATTCATGAAAGTCGACCTACGCGTTGGTAAAATAACAAGTGTTGAAGACCATCCTAATGCCGATAAATTATATGTTGTCAAATTAGATGATGGAACGGATAATGGTAGAACTATTTGTGCTGGATTAAAGAATTATTATACAATAGAAGAAATGACAGGGAAGACAATTGTATTCGTATCAAACCTCAAGCCAAGACCATTAAGAGGCGTTACATCTGAAGGAATGATGTTAGCTGCTGATNATGGTGAAGGAAATGTCAAATTAATTACAGTAGATGGCGATATTGATACAGGCTCACAAGTACGTTAATTCAACCTAGTCTGTTACGAACATTTTGAATTGAATCCTTGGATAAGATTCTAGATTTATCTAGAAGTTCTTGAGATTCAGTTGATAAATTTCCTACCATTTCCTTTGGTAGTGAACTTACATTGATGTCGACATTGAACAATGCCCCTTTAACTGCAGCACTAGCTAGTAACGATGCCACCCCCACATCTGAAACAGCGTTAGCATTCCCCTTATCTGCNAATTCAGGTAGTACTTCTAGTAATTCGAAGGCCAATTTAGCAGTTTCAAGTGGAACTAAAGCAGCATTTAGAGTTGCGCTTCTAATCGCCTCTCTTCTCACTTGAATCTCATCATCATTTGATTTGGGCATTTTGAAGCATTCCATTACTTTATCAAATGAATCACTATCATCCTTTGCCAATTTTCCAGCCTTTGTAAAGATATTAATAGCTACTAATTGGGCTTTTTCTGCACAATTCCAACCATCCTGCCATTTTTCTTTACCAATTGTCAAATCTGCAACCATACAAGTCAATGCTGCAGCTTGACCTAAGGCTATTGCACTCGCAGTACCTCCTCCGGGAGTAGGTGATGAGGATGCTAGNGCAGATTGAAAGTCTCTAAGGCTCATTTCCATCCAATCCATATCATTCATCCCCTCTAAGCGCCCATTCAATAATTCTATTTTCTGCATCAAAAGATTCAAGATATTCCAATCCTAATCCTTCAATTGCCGAATTNACNAACGACTTTTCATCACTATTTTCTGGATTCTCACTAAACCACNTCCCTGCATCAATCATAACCTTTAGTGGAACTAATCCAACAAGCTCACTACCGAGTAAGTCAACTCCATGATCTCCTGCAATAGCCTTACATGCCTCGAAAGCAATATGCAATGGACATGAATTCACATCCAATAAATTCATCGAAACTTGACTTATTTTATTTGCTTCCATTGTGACACCCATGCCTTGAACCTTGGCTAACATGCCTGGTATTCTTGTTCTTTTTTCACCCCTTTTGATTAATCTACCTGAACTTCTTACCATGGAACCAATTATCTTAGATACTCTAGCATCTTTTTCATCAACATTTACATTATATGCGATTAATATGTCTCTCGAACCTATTGTAATACCACCAGATTTGGCAATTGTTGAATTCCATTGNTTAGGGCCAAAATCCGGTAAGCGAGTATTTTCTGAATGTTTTGTTTCACCTCCACTCATACGATTTTCCAACCCCTCATATTCCTCCTTACGCAATGTCGACAGCAAAAATCGGTCTTCATGAGTTGCAGAGTAACCATAAAGGAAAGTTGGTACAGAAAAATCATTTGCAACACGCTTAGCCAAATCCTGTGCATATTTNGTACAATCATCCATATTAGCCCCTTCTAGTGGGACAAATGGACAAACATCTACAACACCGAGTCTTGGATGTTCACCNTTATGTTCNGACATGTCAATATTTTCAATCGCTGATTNAATTAAATTATACGCGGCTTCTTGAACTGAACTTGGCGAACCAGCAATTGTAATCACTGTCCTATTATAGTCTGCATCAGGTTCTACACCCAAAACTGAACAACCTTCTACTTTCCTTGCAGTGGAAACAATTTTTTCTATTTTAACTAAATCTCGACCTTCTGAAATATTCGGAACACATTCGATTATGGCTGCCATGTATATGTCCTTCAAAAGAAGGACTTTGAAGTTAAGTATTGAAAATCAACTGTAAAGGGCTTCTGGGCTCTCTTTCGAACCACCGCGACTTTTCTTGACATTAATTCTCTTTATTGATTCCATGAAATCTTTTTGACTGATTGATGATCTCTTCTCTCTTATTGCAATCATTCCTGCTTCCACACAAGTTGCTTTCAGTTCCGCACCAGAAAATCCACTAGTCTTTTCAACTATTTTTTGTAGTTGTATTCGATTGGTCGACATTTTAGATATGTGTAATTCAATTATGGCCTTACGTCCAACATCATCAGGGATAGGAATCTCGATTATCCTATCGAATCTTCCTGGTCTCAAAAGAGCATCATCTAGAATATCTGGGCGGTTTGTTGCAGCAATAATCTTTACATCTTCTAAAGCATCAAAACCATCTAGCTCAGCCAGTAATTGCATCAAAGTCCTTTGCACTTCACGGTCTCCGCTTGTAGAGCCATCTAACCTTTTTGCACCTATAGCATCTATTTCATCAAGGAATATAATAGAAGGAGATTTTTCTTTGGCAAGAGAAAATAATTCTCTGACCATTCTGCCNCCTTCTCCAATATATTTCTGAGCTAATTCACTTCCAACCATTCTAATGAATGTCGCATCAGTGTGGTTAGCGACTGCCTTTGCAAGAAGTGTTTTTCCACAACCTGGCGGCCCTACCAATAAGATTCCTTTAGGTGGTTGAATGCCAACTTTCTTGAAAAGTTCTGGTGAAGTCAATGGTAATTCAATCGCTTCACGAACAGAATTAACTTGTTCTTCTAATCCAGCCACTGAGTCATAATCTACATCAGGTTTGTCAATCATTTCCGCTCCACTAACCATTGGATCCCATGCGTCGTGAAGTACTTCAATCACAGCAAGAGTGTCTTGGTTAAGCGCAACTCTAACACCGGGTTTCAAAACATCGGGGGATAGTCTCTGGTTTAGTGAAACTTGGAATACAGTGCCATTTGATGAACGGACAATACCTCTCTCATAATCCAAAACATCCTCAAGATGGCCGATAATCAATGGTGGATTTTTGAGTGAACGAACCTCTTCGTCAAGTCTATTTGCACGCTTCTTGAGGCTTCTAATTTCAGATTCCAAGTGTGCTCGCTCATTAATCAATGATTGTGCTTCATCATGAAGATTTTTATAATCTTCTTCCAGTTTTTTCAAATCTTCATCAGAAGACTTGTTGACATCACTTGCATTGGACTCGACGTCAGTACTCATGGGAATCAACACTACCAATTGTCAATGATGTATGAACTCTTCCTTAATTCAATCCCAATGTTCTTGACTCTCCGACTCAACCCTTTAACTGGCGAGGACTATGGCTGATTGTGAATTATGTGGGGCAATGAAGGTTGGCGTCAAACAAGTTCCAATGGGTAAAACAGTTGTTTCAGCATGCTCTAGATGTGTAGATAAGATGGGCCTTGCCCCAAAAGAAGTGGCACCTGGTCTTAAAATTGCACAAAATCGACCATCAACAGCATATTCTTCAAAAAAGAAGGGTAAGAGTATAATGACAAAGAATTCTAAAGAGTTAAGTGAAGACTTTTCTTCTATAATTTCGGACGCTCGTAAGAAGAGAGGCTGGAATCATGCCACTTTGGGTAAGAGAATGGCAGAAACCGTNAATGTCATAAAATCTGCAGAAAATGGCAAACACCCTACAGATTCGGTGATTAAAAAATTCGAGCGTGTACTAGGAATCACTTTGATGGTAGATTCAAAACCTGAAGAAACCAGTCGCCTCTACAAAGATAATTCTAGAGGGTTGACTCTTGGCGACTACTTCAACCAAAACGGTGAGTAGATGGAAGATATCCAAGTACATGCTATTTGGTTNGCTCAAGACGACCCGAAAAAAAANACAGCGNTATTAGCATCTCGCCGTGGCGACTTAAAACTCCATAAAAATCTTCGAAGCATACCGCGTAAAGGAGTTATTTTAGAACCGCTTTGTGGGAAAATATTTGGACCTGAAGACCATGAATTACTTACTGTCAAGCATGGTTCATTAGTTGGCTTAGATTGTAGTTGGGCACAAATTGAAAGTAGTGTTGAAACTGTAATGAAAAGAACTAGGCTAGTTCCTAGAATGTTGCCCTTACTTTTAGCCGCTAATCCGGTTAATTGGGGTAAACCGAGTAAATTGACTACAGCAGAAGCTCTTGCAGCAGCACTATACCTAACTGGCAGGGTTGAGCAAGCACAAAATATACTTGGCGCGTTTCGATGGGGGGATAGATTCTTTGAACTGAATAAAGAACCTCTTGAAGCCTACCGTATGGCCAAATCTAGTTCAGAATTAGTAGATCTTCAGTTTGAATTTTTTGACATCGAACATCTGAGGTGAAATTATTACTAATACAGAAAAAACCCCAATCTCCCGTTGGAATGGTACTTCTACTGTAATTGAAACGGATGAATTGGCTTGTGAAACATTAATTATTCTAAAATATAATGAAACGGTGATTGCTAATTTACTAGGAACTCCTGCTGACATTCATGAATTGATGATAGGTCATCTTGCATGTGAGGGTTATCTAAATACAGACATGGAATTTATTATGAAGAGTATATTTGAAGTGGAGTTGTCATCAAAAAGTTTTCTTGCAAAAATTTCATCGGAACAAAAAATTACCAATTCTGAAGATTCTAATCGTATAGTCACTTCTTCTTGTGGAGCTTGTAATAACGATGATTTAGAACAGTTAATCTCTGATTTACCTATTATTGAAAAGGATATGAGAAAGGTAGATTTTGATTCACTCAATCGTTTATTCAGATCAATGAGAGAATACCAGAAAGGATTCCATTCAACAGGAGGCATGCATGCTGCTGGAATAACAGATTCGGATAATAATCTACTATATGTTATGGAAGATATCGGTAGACACAATGCAGTGGACAAAGTTATTGGTAAGGCTTTGAAAGAGAACATAGATATTTCAAAGAGCCAACTCTTGTTATCTGGGCGATGTGGATGGGATATTGTTGCTAAGGCAAGTAGATGTGGAGTTCCAAATATCGTGAGTATAGGTGCTTGCTCATCCCTCGCTGCTAAAGCAGCAAGATACACAGGAGTTCGATTAATTTCCTTCCTCAAACCAGATAATGCTGTCATAATCGGCCATAATTAGTATTTACAACAGTAAGCCTTGAAACCCTCGGCCAAGAGCGTAAAATGAGGAGCATGAGAAAACCAGTTTCACATAATGTTCCGCTCGACCAAAATCGTTTGCGTTTGACAAAACCTAAAAAGCAGGCTGCTGGCATCCCAGCAGTTATTTCTTCAGGAAAACATTCATTGAAAAAAATGGGAATAACACGTACAGTAAAATCGTTGACAATGGTTAATCAGAAATCGGGATTTGATTGTCCTGGCTGTGCCTGGCCTGATCCCGAACATCGTACAACTTTCGAATTTTGTGAAAATGGCGCTAAAGCCGTTGCTGATGAAGCAACTAAAGCAAGAGTAGATGCAGAATTTTTCAGTAAATATTCTATTCAAGACTTGGCAAAGAAAAGCGATTATTGGTTAAATAATCAAGGCCGGATTGTCGAGCCAATGTATCTAGATAAGGATTCCAATAATTACTCACCCATCTCATGGGATGATGCGTTATCAAAAATATCTGACAAATTAAATATTCTTAGTAGCCCGAATAAAGCGGTTTTCTATACTTCGGGTAGAACAAGTAATGAAGCTGCTTTTTTGTATCAAGCTTTTATTCGTTCATTTGGAACAAATAATTTACCTGATTGCTCCAACATGTGTCATGAGTCTAGCGGCAAGGGCCTTGGTTCTACAATAGGGATAGGTAAAGGAACAGTCAGATTAGAGGATTTTGACCATAGTGATTTAATTCTAGTAATCGGTCAAAACCCAGGTACAAACCATCCAAGAATGCTTACCGCACTTAGGGATGCAAAGAAAAAGGGTAGTAAAATTATCCATATTAATCCATTACCTGAGGCCGGATTAGAGCGTTTTAAACACCCTCAAGATTATATGAAGTTAGATTTCAAGTCTACTAAATTATCTGATTACCATTTACAAGTGAAAATCGGTGGAGATGCAGCCTTAATCAAAGGTCTAATCAAGGTACATATTGAATCAGGCGGAATTGATTTAGATTTCATCAATGATTCTACTACAGGATACCAATCAATGTGTGAAAATGCCATAAACACTCCATGGGATCGAATTGTTCGTGATTCAGGTGTAGAAAGAACACTTATCGAGGAAGTGGGGTTATTATGCGCACGTTCTAAAGCAACAATTGCTTGTTGGGCTATGGGTTTAACTCAACATAGAAATGGCGTATCAGTAATCCAAGAAGTGGTTAATTTATTGCTAATTGGAGGGCATGTTGGACGTAAGGGTTCAGGATTTTGCCCCGTTCG
This sequence comes from Methanobacteriota archaeon, assembly GCA_002697705.1. Taxonomy (GTDB): domain Archaea; phylum Thermoplasmatota; class Poseidoniia; order Poseidoniales; family Poseidoniaceae; genus MGIIa-L1. The sequence goes on along the minus strand of NZXL01000031.1, from coordinate 4,502 downwards.
CGGGCATTCAAATGTACAAGGTGACCGAACAGTTGGAATTTGGGAAGCGCCAAGTAATTCATTCTTAGATAAAATGGAATTAGGACTAAAAGTTGCATTGCCTAGAAAACACGGCTATGATGTTGTTAATTCAATCAAAGCGATGGATTCTGGCGAAGTCGATGTCTTCTTCTGTATGGGTGGAAACTTTATTTCCGCTACACCTGATACCAGATTTACTGCCGATGCCCTTTCAAATGTAGATTTGGTTGTTCAAGTTTCAACTAAATTAAATCGTTCACATGTAGTTACAGGTAGAGAGGCGCTAATTTTACCATGTTTAGGGCGAACAGAATTGGATGTTCAACAATCAGGGGAGCAATTTGTTTCTGTAGAGAATTCAATGGGTATAGTTCACATGTCAAGAGGCAATTTGAAACCTGCTTCTAAGAGTCTTAAGAGTGAACCGTGGATTGTTGCAAGCCTAGCTGACAAGACCCTAGAAGATAGTCCAATTCCATGGCTCGATTTGATAGATTCTTATGATGGAATAAGAGACTTAATGAGTAAAAGTCTATTTGGATTTGAAGATTATAATTCGCGAGTTAGAGAGGAAAATGGATTCTACTTGCCAAACCCACCTCGAGATAGTCGAACATTTGAAACAAATGATGGAAAGGCACATTTTACTACTCATAGTCTTCCATCATTGGATGTTGAAAGCGATCAATATGTGATGATGACTTTGCGTTCACACGACCAATACAACACTACTATTTACGGACTTGATGACCGTTATAGAGGGATCAAAGGCAATCGAAGAATTTTGATGATGAATTCATTAGATATGCTTGATAGGAATTGGAAAACCCGCCAAATGATAGACATCACTAGTCATTTCGAAAATGAAACTAGAGTTTCTAAGAATTGGTTGGTCATTCCATATGATATTCCCTCCGGAAATATTGCTGCATATTTCCCAGAGGCAAATGAATTAGTGCCTTTGAATTCTACTGCTGAACTATCTAATACACCTACCTCTAAGTGGATTGTTTGTTCGCTAGGCGAATCAAATAATTCTGATGAGGAGGAGTGATTTTGCAATCGGGATATCTGTCCTTTTTTAGAAAGAATTCTAAATTTAGAAGATTTTGGTTCGCTTCTGTTATCTCTTGGATAGGAGAATGGTTCAATACAATAGCATTGTTCTTTTTGATTTTAGAATACTCAGGCTCGGAATTTTTACTTGGAGTTCTTTTCAGTGTAAGGATGGCTTTATTTGCTATTTCGCAACCAATTGTAGGCGTTTTAGCTGACAGAATTAATAGAAAGAAATTGATGATATACTCTAACGTAATTCAAATTGGACTTGCATTAACATTCCTTCTTGTAGATGGCGAGGAAGATATGTGGTGGCTTATCGCAGTCTCAGGCGTAATGATGCTTTCACACGGTTTCTATGTTACTGCTGAGCGAGCTGCTTTACCTAACATAGTTGCCGAGGAAGACCTATTGACGGCCAATGCTATAGATTCAGCCTCTTGGTCAGCCTCACTATGTATTGGCGCAATGCTCGGAGGTATTGTTGTATCTGAATGGGGTACTGATGTTGCATTTATTTTAGATTCTCTGACATTCTTTATTGGCGCACTTATTCTCTTACCAATGAAAATACCACAAAGCGTAGATGAAAATCTAAAGGGTCCAATATTTTCCACAGCCATTCAAAATATCAAAACCGGCTGGGTTAGAATAAGTAGAGATCCACGACTATTGCGATTGGTTTTTGCTAAATCTTCATGGAATCTTGCTGGTGCAGGACTTGCAGGGGTTTTCCTTGTTCTTGCCGGCGGAGATATTGAGGGTTATGGAGCAGCCTTTGGATTCGGACTATTCTTTTTCGCTAGAGGCATAGGAACTGGTATAGGGCCGCTAGCAGCAAGGACTTTCTTCAAAGATCAAACTAAGTGGCCGTCATTAATTGGCTTGTTAGTTTCTTTATCGGGCGTGTTCTATTTCTTAGTCGGAATTTCTCTTGACATGGCACTTCCAATTACAATTGCATTGATTATTTTAGCACATGCTGCAAGTGGTGCAAATTGGGTTCTTTCTACAGTTTTAACTCAGATGTGGGTTGAAGATGAGGTCAGGGGGCGAGTATTTTCAATGGATATGTTGATTTTAGGTGCTTCTGCTACATTCTCTACTACAATAGCAGGTTTTTTGGTAGAAAGTTATGATTTAGCATTGGATAAGGGTATGATGATTTTCTCATTGGTTATGATTTTTTCAGGTCTTGTGTTTACATTTTGGAGACCTGACTTGAAGCAACCAACAGAATTGATTGAATCATAATGCTCAAAGACAATGCAGTATAGCGTCACCTATGGGCGATAATGGGTCTACACTTAGAGATTCAATCTCTCTAGGTATCCCAGACCAATTACCCGAACATCCAGGGCTTGATGATTCGGTCGACCATGCACCAGATAGGAGGCAAGTTTTGAGCCCTAGCGAGAAAAAGCTCGCTCTAAAAAATGCACTTAGATATTTCAGCGAAGAACATCATGAAGTTCTCGCTCCTGAGTTTCTGCACGAATTGAATTCCTTTGGTAGAATAATTATGAATCGTTTCAGACCAACAGAGTATCAAATGAAAGCTCATCCAATCTCACATTATCCTGCCAATTCCGTTCAAGCAGCATCAATAATGTTGATGATTCAAAATAATCTCGACCCCGCTGTTGCCCAATTCCCACATGAGTTAATCACATATGGTGGAAATGGTTCTGTTTTCCAAAACTGGGCTCAATACAGAATTACCATGAAATATCTGTCTCAAATGTCTGATGACCAAACCTTGGTAATGTATTCAGGCCATCCAATGGGATTATTTCCTTCTCATGAAAATGCTCCGCGTGTTGTCGTAACCAACGGGATGGTGATTCCAAATTATTCTTCTGTCAATGATTATGAGAAAATGAATTCGTTAGGAGTAACTCAATATGGTCAAATGACTGCTGGTTCATATATGTATATTGGACCTCAAGGTATTGTCCATGGCACTACTCTAACACTGCTTAATGCTGCCCGAATCCATCTTAATTTAGACCCGGAAAAAGATCTTTCAGGAATTACATTTGTTACTTCTGGACTTGGCGGGATGTCTGGTGCTCAAGCCAAAGCCGCAGTTATTGCAGGCGCATCTTCAATAGTTGCAGAAATTAACCCTCACGCAGCCAAAAAGCGTTATGAACAAGGTTGGTTGAGTGTACTTTCATATGATGTTGATGAAGCAATTGATTTGATGCTAAGCAATGCCGAATCAGGAACTGCAATCTCCATTGGATATGTTGGTAACATCTCCGACTTGTGGGCAAGACTAGTTGAGAGAGACGTACATGTCGACTTGGGAAGTGACCAAACAAGTCTTCACAATCCATGGCAAGGCGGATACTTTCCTTCCGGATACACTTACCAGGAATCATCAGAATTAATGTCTAAAGATAGCGATATATTTTGTGAAAAAGTACGTGAAACATTACTAGAACACATGTCCAGTATTCAGAAAATGACTGATAGAGGTATGTATTTCTGGGATTATGGTAATGCGTTTTTATTGGAAGCATCAAGAGCGGGAGCGGATATTAAGAAACCCGATGGCGGATTTATTTTCCCGAGCTATGTTGAAGATATAATGGGCCCAATATGTTTTGATTATGGATTTGGACCATTCAGATGGGTTTGCTGCTCAGGGGATCCTGAGGATTTAGAAGCAACCGATAAAATCGCTTGCGATGTTTTATCTCAAATGGCAATAGATGCGCCAGATACAATTAAGCAGCAACTGAATGATAACATTCGATGGATTAAACAGGCTGGACAAAATAAGATGGTTGTCGGAAGTCAAGCAAGAATCCTCTATGCCAATGATGAAGGCAGAAGAAATATTGCTAGCGCTATGAATGCTGCAATAGCAGACGGTCGTCTAAAGGGTCCTGTAGTACTCGGTAGAGACCATCATGATGTTTCAGGCACCGATAGCCCCTTTAGGGAGACTGCTAACATCTCAGATGGATCAATGTTTACTGCAGATATGGCAGTTCAGAACTTTGTTGGTGATGCTTTTAGAGGCGCTACTTGGGTGAGTTTGCATAATGGCGGTGGAGTCGGATGGGGTGAAGTCATCAATGGTGGATTTGGATTACTTCTCGATGGAAGCGAGGAATGTGAAGCAAAACTCCAACGTATGTTGCACTGGGATGTCAATAACGGTGTTGCTCGTAGAGCATGGGCTCGAAATTCCGGTGCTGAATTTGCAATCAAAAGAGCCATGGATGCCGAGCCTTTACTAGAAGTCACTCTACCGAATCACATGGACGAAGGGTTGTTGGACAGTCTGTTTTTTGAAGGTGAGAGATAATGGATATTGCACTTGATGGTCACACATTGACTTCTTCTGAAGTTCTACGAATTGCTTCTGGAGATGCAACAGTTTCACTCTCTTCAAATGCATTACCGCG
>NZXL01000030.1 GCA_002697705.1 Methanobacteriota archaeon | reverse complement strand
CTCCAAGTTTTGACAACTACCTGGCCCCAACTTAGAATAAATTCGGCATGATGGTCTATTTCTTCACAAATTTCAGATGCCCTATTTACAAATTCTAGAGCAGTAACAAAGTTTGGAAATTTGAATATTCTTTGATAATGATGCTGTTCAATGATCTTCCATTCTTTGTCTATTGACAAAAAATCAGCCCCAAAGATGAGTATCATCTGAGCCTTTACTCTCTTTTTCTACTTTCTCATGTAGGTTGGAACGTCTCTTCATATCCTTTCTTTCGAATGCCAGTAATTCTTTGTCGTCTATGTATGCAGGCCTAGTATGTGCAACTAATACGATTTTTACGATTACATCTCTTGCGACATAGTTATTCCTTCCTTCCTCACATAGAATTTCAATACTGGATTTTCCAGATGATAGTAGTCTTCCTCTAATCCAAGTATCCTCTCCATCAGCAAACGCGCGAGCATCAAGTTGGACCTCAATAATATCATCTTTACGAAGTCCATGTCTTCTTTCTAATAGGTCTCCACTGTTAACTCCCTCTACATCTGATAGATTTGGTGAACCCATATCTTCCCATAGTGTGACTGCCCATTTAGGTAGTTTGACCCCGCTGTTTTTCTTCGCCATGGTTTGACCATAGGTCGAGCCTACTTGAACCTCGCTCCTAATTATTGAGATTTTGATTATATTGAGTTAATCCCTACCAAGTCTTCTTGAAGTGTAGTCTTCTGGATTGAATTAGGGAACAGTATGAAAGTATCATGGCGTACCCTTCCAACCGTTCTTTTAGAGGACGAGATTCTAGACAAAGCCTTTTCTCGCGCTAGAAAAGCCGCAGATAGAGTGGATGACTCTGATAGAATTTTTAGGGTTAGGAAACAAATGAATAGAATGGTTCAAACTGCTGCAGATATAATTTCTACAACACTTCTTGATACAGTAAATACCTGGCCATCATTAGACCAATCTCCAAAATTTGATGTTTCCATGATCGATGCATGTGTCGGTTGTGATGATTATAGGCATCATCTATCGATGTTACAATGGGGTTCTAAACAAGTAGTCAATATTTCTCGACAAAATGCACATAAAATCGTTCGTACAGGTAGAACCGAATTAATGCATGATGCCCGTAGAGAAGCATATGGTCGAATATCATCTATCATGAGGAGAGTGGGGCCATCTCTCGATTGGTTAAATCGTTCTAGAGAAGTATTGAAACGTCTTCCTACAATTGACCAAGTTCTGCCGTGCGTAGTTGTTTGTGGCGCTCCAAATGTGGGCAAATCTGCTTTTATTTCAGCATTGAGTTCTGGTAATATGGAAGTAAATCATTATCCATTTACAACTAAACAAATTCACGTTGGGCACTTCGTTCATCGTAGGCTACAATACCAGTTAGTAGACACTCCTGGATTACTTGATAGGCCAATGGAAAAGCGTAATGATATTGAACTTCAAGCAATATCGGCATTAGAAAACCTTGGTTCTCTAGTTTTGTTTTTGATTGATGAGAGCCAAAACTGCGGAACTTCTATTGAAGAACAGATGAATTTACTTGAAGATGTTAAAGTCCATCTACCAGGTACAGAATTATTGGTTGTTTCCTCAAAGGCTGATTTGATTGAACCTAGGCCCGAGAGTTGGGATTTAGTTAAACAATGTGAAATTGAGTGGATTGAAGATGGTTCTGAAGGCGAACCGGAGTTACCTCTACTCTATGATCAAAATGACAGAGTCACCATGTCAGCAATTGAAGGGGTTGGCATGGAGGCTATGAAGCTTGAAATAGTTCGTAGAGTCAAAGATTCTAATGTTTATGACCCAATGGAATTACCAGATGGCTGGTATAGGTCAGACGTCAAGTGATTACATTCTTTCAAGAGGGATAATACCTAATCCTTCCATTCCAGTTTTTAGGAATTGAGATGCTAGTTGTGATATTTGTAAGTATAATTCATTCACTTTCCCATCATCAAATATCTTACAGTCTCGGTAGAAACCATTGAAACTAGTTGCTAGGTTTAGCACTTGATTAGCAAATAAGTTAGGCCTACATTGCTTTACTGAGCGCTCTAATATGTCATTTTGAATAGCCATACAACGGAGTAAATCAATCAAAGAATCCGGTAATTCTAAATCAATAGTTTCCAATTCTAGGTTTTTATTTGAAATCGCCTCGACATCAATACCATTATCAGAACATTTCTTTGCTATAGAAAGGGCTCTTGTATGGCTATACATTATGAAGGGAGCAGAACCTGCTTCAAATGCTAATGCTTCTTCCCATCTAAATGTAAAACCTTTATCTGGGCTGACTTTGATTATGTTGAATCGAATAGCAGACCTTCCGACAGATTCCGCAATATGGGATACTTCCTGCTCTGAATATTCAGACCTCAAATCTCTTACAATCTTTGAAGCATGTTCTTTCGCTTCTTCAAGTAAATCATCCATGAACACAACATTACCTCGACGCGTTGACATCTTTCCTTCTGGCAATTTTATGAATGAATAAAATAGAACTTCAGGAACTTTATGTCCTAATTCTTGAAGAGTCATTCCTACTTGCTTGGATTGTAACTTATGGTCTTCTCCAAGAATATTGATCAAATCATCACACTGTTTCCATTTCCAGATATGATAGGCGATGTCTCTAGTTGCATACAGAGATGAGCCATCTCCTCGCTTGAAGAAGAATTCTGTCTTACCCTTCATTCCTCTAGCGCCTAAGTCTAAAAATTCTGCACCATTATCTGCCACTCCGTGGATATCGAGCTCAGAAAGTGTTTGAGTAAGTTTAGCAACATCTCCATTTGTTACAAACATTGATTCATTTGTGAATTGGTCGAATTCTATTCCTAATCTGCCTAGTGTCTCTAGCATCCCATCCAATACGGGTTGGAAAGAGTCGTGGAATTGTTGTAAAACCGCTTCATCTCCATGCTCACTAGCGTGAACCAATTTCCCAATCTCTTGTTCCATTTTTTCACTTTTGGAATCCTCTTTCCTAAGTTTTTGAGCCGCTTGGTACCACCGAACTCTAGTATGGTCTGCTTTATTTGCCCATTTTGTTGATGCAGAATCTTTGTCTTCAAGGATATTTTCTACGTCTTGGTCAGATAAATTATCCAATGCCCAGGCTAGTACTCCTACTTGTTTACCCATGTCATCGACATAGTATTCTGCTCTAACTTCGTTTCCTAGCAAACGATGAAGTCTGACCAATGTATCGCCAAGTATTGCATTTCGAGCCCTTCCAACATGGAATGGACCATTTGGATTAGCAGATGTGTGTTCAATTAGGACTTGTCTGCCAGTATCTGGTTTTGCTCCAAATGCATCTCCCACTCTGACCTTTCCTGATAGTAATTGTTTAGCAAGCCATTTTGATTCAGCCTTGAAATTAAGGTATCCTCCAATAGCATTTACTTGGCCAATCGCACCACTGGTCTCTACCAGTTTTGATAATTCTTCGGCAATATCATTAGGACTTTTTCCCAATTGTTTGGCAAATGGGAAACATGGCAAGGATAGGTCGCCTTGTGAATGCTCCCTTGATGGTGCAAGCATTGATTCCCAGTTTGGATTATTTATTCCAATTGATTCTAATGCATTGCTAAGAACAGGCTCTACATGCTCTCTTAGAATCTTCATAATATCACATCATAGGGTATCTTAGAATTGCTGCAAGTCCGCCGAATCCTTCAAGTAACTGAGCCCCTTCTTCAGTATCTATAGAAATAAATGAGATCAGGGAATTGCCTTTTGAAGCCATTATAGTTAATTCATCAATTAATGAGACATTTTCTAATTCTTTAATATCGTCAGATTTAGCATTACACGATGGACATTCTGGTATTTCTTCAGAACGAGAAATTGATATTTTCCACTCATGTGAGCATTTCTTACACTGTAATTTCAAAGAGTTTTTTCTAAGTCCTTCAGAAATCAGTAAAGTGTCTACTGCTCCTTGATCAAGTGCTTGTTTTATCATCATCTCTCCATAAGTTGCTTTTGGATGGGCTTTGATTAATTCCTGCAAGAAGCGATTCATCATTTGCCTCTCTGCATCTAATTCAATTTCACCCATCAAACCACCAGCATTATCGACCAGTTCTCTTACTCCGCTATCATTAGAATATCCTACGTCAAAGGTTGTTTTAGCAATCTTCTTTGCTATTTCATGGTGGAAATATTCATTCTTGACGACGAAATCTTTGGTTGCGCCAGGGCCTCCGACAATTATTGCTTGGATATTTTCTAAGTTTGGCAACCAATAACTGCAGGCGTGCTCAGATGCTCTCTTGAAGAAATTATGTGCTGCTTCTTCAATAAGACGTTCGAAACGCTGAGCGGATTGACCACCTTGACGGTGTTTACCCATGATATTGGAAACAAGGTGCTCCTGCACATGAATACGCTTGCCAGATGCAATCCCATAGGCTGCCTCTGCCCTATCAATTACGAATAATCCATAGGATTTTTTATCCACTAACATGTCTTCTAACTGAGTTAGTTCAAATTTAGAATCGCATCGATAACGAAATGAAATAAATGGTTGAGGTGGAGTATCAACAACGATATTGACCATTCTTGATTTGTTATTTCCGATAATCACTGAACCAACAAAAAGAGCGATTCCATTTTCACCGGCGTTCTTGAAACGATTAAGTGTGGAAATTGCTGATTCAATCGCTCCTTGGACATTTTTTCTTGTCCCCTTAGACTTGATATTAGCAGCTTGTCCATGCTCGTTTTGTAGCATAGTTCTTGCATCGGACACCTGTCTGTCAGGAGGGATAATGATTGTAACTAATTCTGTTCCAAATCCTTTCATCTCTCGAAGTTCTTCAAGAGCCATTTTTAGACGAAGACGTCGAGTAGAAATCTCAGCATCATCACTCATACATCTTCCTCCATACATGGGGCATTCGCTAAAGGTCTTCAACTCTCTCCCCCGTTTCATTGTCGCGAAACGAATTTGAAATCGTTAAATTGGGTTGTCGAAGATAAATTTAGGGATAGCCTCAAAGACTTGAGGTTTGAGGGCAGAAGGATGACAAGAACTCATGTTGTAGCCTTGGGTGGAAGTCTTCTTAGGCCTGAAGAGGCCGAAAAAAGGCGGCAATGGCTTGGACAGTTGAGGCAATTGATAGTTCATGTAGAAGGCAATGGAGGTAAACTCGGAATCGTCGTTGGAGGAGGACTACCTGCACGTGAAGGGATTGAACTTGCTAAGAACATAATTTCAGATTCAGACAAACTCGATGAAGTAGGTATTGCCGCAACAAGACTTAATGCAACAGTTTTACAACAGATTTTCCTAGATATTGGCTGTGATGTTGCTCCTTCAATACCATCTACTACCGAAGAAGCATCTGGTCTAATGGAAAAGCATTCTATTGTAGTCATGGGGGGTACAATCCCAGGGCATACAACGGATGCTGTTGCCATTGCACTTGCTCGTGACTGTGGTGCTAGAAATTGTGTTATAGCGACCAATGTTGATTATGTCTATGACAAAGATCCTAGAAAGCATGAGGATGCAAAGCCTATGTTTGATATTTCCATTGATGAATTAGCCGAGATTACAGGTACAGATCCACTTCTTCCAGGTCAGTCTGCAGTAGTAGACCCAGTGGCTGTAGGTTGGGCTAAGTCTGCTTCTATAGACATAGCAGTACTCGATGGAAGAGACATCTCATTATTAGATAGTGCATTAGATGGAAAAGAATTCAGTGGGACATTGATCAGGAGTGTATGAATATGGTAGACGCAAAAAAAGTCAAAGAAAAGATATCTAAAGTTTCAGAAAAAGTATTTTCTGGTTCAAAAAACCAAGCACATAAACACTGTAGGATTTGCCATAAACCGATCTCAGTTAACGCAGAACCAAGAGTTTGTAAGAGCGCTGAATGTGTTAATAAAAATAGTCGTGATGAGCGTAATCAAAAGCAGATGCGCCTTTGGATGTTTATCTTCTTTGGACTATTCGCTTTCAGCTTTGTAGGGCCTATAGTCCTAAACATGCTCTAATCTTCACTTTGTTGGAAGTGTTCTTGCATCATTTGTTCTGCTGTGCCACTAACTTGCTCAGTAACCCCTGCAGCTTTGAGCCTATCTCCAAGTTTGTAAAGTTCCCGAACAGCCTCTTCTATAGACTTATTCTGCTTCAAAAAACGTATTGTTGGCCAACCACAGTCGATTATTTCAGGGTCAACTGTATTCTCTTCTATCCAAGCAGAACATGCGCTGCCGTAACATAAAGCACTAAAATTTTCTAAGTCTATCCAAAAAGTTCTCCTTGAACAGACTGGACAGTCCTTACACTCCATAGTTGCCAAGACAGTCATCGCTTCCTCGCCAACACGATCAACATCCCAAATCACGACACTAGAACTGCTTAGAAGCATCTCATCACTTCTTTTTAGAAACGTTCGTAAAACTTCCCAGGCCACCTTTTCAGTACTAAAGCACCCAAGTCCAATAGTTCCGCCATCTTCCTCGGTGACAGATGGTACAAATACACGCTGAATGTCTTCGACCATAGTATTCCGATTTAGTCATCGGGCTTGAATGCTCGCCTCTATTTTGACCATTTTGCTTCAACTACAGCCAATCCACCTTTGTGCGGTAGTGGTGCATCAGGCTTTTCGATACGTATTGAAATCTTTTTGATCAGTTTATTAGATTTCAATTTTTCAATCATTCTTTCAGCCATCGTTTCCATTAACCTAATTGGCTTTGTACCAAGAAGAACTTCGTCTATGGTAGTCTGTAAGTCTGCATAGTTGACAGTCTTACTCAAATCATCATTTACCGTTTGTTCGGTTATTTTGACTCTAATAGTGACAATGAATGGCTGTTCTTCTAAGTGCTCATAATCAAAAGCACCATGCTTTGCCATGACGCGGTAATTCTCCAAGGAAATAGTGAACATATTATCACTCTAAGTCTCTTTCATGAACCCAAATCAAATGGTATCCAAATTGAGTTTTAATCGGGTTAGANGTGGAAGCTANGGGNAATTGCCATACTGCTTCATCAAACTCTCTNACCATCATNCCCTTACGAAACCAACCTANGTCTCCACCNTTTTGACTTGANGGACATGTACTTTTTTTACGNGCCATTTTTTGAAAATCTTTTAATTTACTNACTTTATCTTTAATCTGAATTGCTTCAGATTTTGAATTCACTAAGATATGAGATGCCCATGCACTTGGAGCGACCATGTTAGCACCCAGTAGATTCAGTTATTGAAACTCTCGCAATTACGCACTCAGGTCATAAGCGAGTAATCTCATGTATGTTCCATAGATTGTAGTGGAGACTGCTAACGATTCTTCATTAAATCTGTCCATTGTATCAAGGTATGTGTGATACTCCCAACTTCCACTGCCATAGCATACAACTGCACGACCATCTTTTCCTCCTAAGTCGTATACAAACGGGCAATGGTCAGAATTACATGGCATTTGATTGTCATCTCCTTGGTCGCCATCTAAGAGTTGGAATTGTATGTTATATCTATCTGCAATTTCGCTTCTTTCTTCTTTGTAAATTTCTGTAATTCTCTGCATGTGCCCATAATCATCTTCATTATTTGTAAATAGGGTCAATGAGTTTCCTCGGTTTTCAAAATCAGCATCGACGTGATTCATATCGAAATTGATGTATAGTCTGAGGTTTTCTCTAAGGCTACTCTGCATTTCTTCAACATATGCTCTACTTCCCCAAAGACCTTCTTCTTCACCACCCCAAGTACAGAACTTGATGGTTCGTTCAGGGGTTCCAGTTTCATTGATTATTGAAGACATCTGTCTTGCCATTTCTAGAACACTAGCAACTCCTGAACTATCATCGATAGCACCCTGTGCCTGATAAACAGTATCGTGGTGCCCTCCAGCGATTACTACTTCGGAAGTTCTACCTTGAATAGTGCCACACGGTACGTAAATGGTTCTTTCTTGATCATTGGTTACATCGATAATTAATTCTATAGAAGCAGGTTCTGATGCGTTTATAACTGATGCTTCAAAGATATCTCCAGCATCTTTAGACATCGAGATAAATGGTATTTCAGTAGGTATACTTCCACCATTTGCCTCAACTAGAGAATCATAATTTGTTCCTTTGAAAATAGGTACGCAGTCATTGCCTTCGATCTTGCCACAATTGTAATTCTTATTGACGCTGATTAGACCTGCAAGGTCATTTATTGCTGCATTACTGTATAATTCAGTATTGCCAATTTTGGAACTATCACCTCGAACATAGCCGATTGTACCAGTTGCTGTTTGCCATAAAGCCTCATCAGAACCATTGCCTAAGTCAGTAACTTGAATGTCCTCATTGAACATATACTCTGATTGTCCCGAAAATCCTTGAATTACGTAGTCTACTCGGTGCTGGAATGGAGTTACTTGTGAACCTAATGCAGCAGGTCCGTCGCATGGAGAGAAGCCCCCTAGGCCTTGAGCACATAGTCTGAAACTTGGTTCTGAATTTACATGGTGCATTGGTACTTGGAATTCATTTATTTCAGATTCATAGCCCATTTCAGCTAATTTACTACTGATATANATGGCAGTATTTGATTCCTCAGTGGTTCCACTCATCCGACCTTCCCAATCAGGATGCCCTAGGTCTACGAGTTCTTGAGCGAANGTCCTTACTTGTTGTTGGTCAAATTCTATCAACTCATATTCATAATCATCTCCAAAACCCAACCATGATGGTTGAATAATCAAAACGGTTGTTAGCATCAATAAAGAAACTGCAATTGCGTATAATGCTCCAAGGTTTATTGGNCCATAAATTGGCTTCCGCATACGATTGACAAATGAACTCATCGTTGTTTTACCGATGTCATTACCAAGTAAATCATCATCTTCCAAAGTGATGACATTTTCTTCTTTCTTAGTTAGTAGATTTAGTCTTTCAATCAATTCACTTTTTGTCCCGCTAACAGGCGCTCCAAAATTTCTCAATTGATTTTTCAGTTCAGAAACTTTCATCGACTCAAAATTCATATCAAAACCTCGAACAATTGGTGCTAGAGGTTTTCATTCAATAAATCGGCGGTCTATTGCTCAATTTATTTCTTCACCAGTCCATCGNTTTCCAAGACTGTGTTCAAATCCAATATGATCTAGAATTCTTGCGATTATGAAGTCAACCAAATCATCTATGGATTTAGGATGNTTATAAAATCCAGGTGACGCAGGAATTATTATTGTGTCCATCGATGATAGTTTAGCCATATTTTCAAGATGTATTGTAGCATATGGCGCTTCACGAGGTACAATGATTAGTTTTCTTCTTTCTTTCATTGCAACTATTGCTGACCTTGTGACTAAATTATCACCAATTCCTGCTGCAAGTTTACCAATAGTTGTTCCAGAGCATGGGCATATCACTACGGCATCAATCTTCGAAGAACCCGATGCAGATTTCCCGCCTACATTGGATTGGTCTTCAAGGGTGGAATTTGTCAATTCTGAAAGTTCCTCTTTTGTCATTTGACATTCGTGTTTGAGTGTTAACTCTCCAGACTTTGTAACAACCAATCTTGTGGCTATACTCATCTCGTTAAGTNCTTCAAGAAGGCGTTTTCCATATATCGCACCAGATGCTCCAGTTATAGCAACAACTACTTCGCCCATGTAGGGTGGTTGGGGGACTTACTTTTATTGACTTGTTTTTTGGCTAATAGCTAAAAATAGCGCTTTTTCTAGATTTATTACTGCTTTTTCAAACAATAAAGGCTCTATAGACCAAGAAACACGAATCCAATCATCTAATCCTTCCTCAAACATATTNCCNGGAACCAATAACACTCCATACTGTTTACATTCCCTGTCTATGAAATCGATTGCATTTATTCCATGAGGTAATCTAAATGCTCCAAATAAACCGTGAGATGGTTCATTCCAACTAATGTTGAACTTTTCAAACACCTTTCTGAGTAATGGTAAGTTCTTTTCTCTATATTCTTGAACCTTGTCCANCGCAGTTTCTAATTCAGGGAAAACGCTTTCAGCAATTCTCAATGTTGGGCTACCCATCATCCCTCCTAGTGTTCTAAATGCTCTTCTTGCCTGTTCTGCTATCTTTGGAGAAGCAATAATCCAGCCAAATCTCAAAGTTCCAAGTGAATACACTTTAGTCAATGAGTTAATAGAAATACAGTGGTCACCTAATTTGTAGAAGGGCAAATATTCACTATGCCTTCTTTTACTATCAAGATATACCTCATCGGCAATAATTATGACATCATTTTCTTTACAAGTTTTTACTATCCATTCTCTATCTTCATTATGATAATCCCATCCACTTGGATTTAGAATCGGGGTGATCATCAAAATGGCAGATTTTTTTATTGCTTCAAGCCATTGTGGTTTATCTATTCTCCAATACCCTAAATTTTCTTTAGGTTGGAGTCTTCTTACTTTGATAACATTATGATTGAANAATTGAGGAGATTGAACTATTGGTGCATAGCATGGTGATTCAACAGCGATTGTAACATTATTCTGATCATTATTGGCTAGTGCAGCACATACTGCAATGTGTAGTCCTTGAGTTGCACCATGACATAGAACTACTCTTTCGACATCGACATTTTCTCTAGTCGAAACATTAATTCTAGGGTCTTTTAGATTTCCAATGTGATGATTGGCAATTTCAAATATTGAATCTTTCATCAAATCTTTGATGTTCCATTCATATTGCATTCCATTTAATGAAAGGTTGTGCGGTCTATTTTCTTCAAGTCTTGGCACATACCAGTCTAAATATCCAATTCTTGGGATTCCCGATTCGGAACTTTTCGAACTAAAAACGGGCCAATAACTCTCCGCCATGTGTAGTGAATGTCGGGTAAAGACCATCAATTATTTGCAACAATTTCTCTATCTAATTTAACAGGCATTGTTTGAATTAATTTTTCTTTTAGTTGTTCAATACTAACTTTATGTCCAAGTCTACTTAGGGAAGTGGTTGTATCAGTATCTAGGCCACAACCTGCAAGACCTTCAACTCTAGATTTAGGCGTATCATAGTTTATGGTAAATCCATGTCTTGAAGTCCATCTAAGAAACGACAATCCTATACTGGAAATTTTCTTCCCCTTGACCCAGACTCCTTGCATCCTATCATCCGTATTAGATTCTATGTTCAAGGATTTCAGAGCAGAAATAATCCATCTCTCCAGTTTTGAAATTATTTGTGCAACTGATTTTTCATCATCTTTATTCCACTTGAATATTGGATATGCTACTAATTGTCCTGGTCCATGCCAAGTTAATCCACCTCCTCTGTCGACTGGGAATGTGGGGTATCCAGAAGGTGGCATAACACCATCATTTCTTGCCCTAGGTCCAACTGTTACAACTTCTGGGTGCTGTAAGAATATTAGTGTGTCAATAATCTCGTCATCAATTCTTTTTTGTTGAAGTTTCTTCATAAGTTCTAATGCATCTTCATATTGAGTTACTCCGAGATCCATCACATTGACGTTTCGAATCTCGGACATGAACCGGCGAGAAAGTTTCTCACCATCAAACCATCACTCAGTCAAAGTCTAAATCTATTTTCTCACTATCTTTCCTACCTTCGCGGTATGCTTCAATAGCAGCTTTGGCAATTGCGACAGGATCATTGAAGATTTGTTTGTCAATTTTATCTCCGTTGAATAAATTATCTCCTACCATTACAGAATCTTGGAGAGATAATGCTTTGTCTCCTGAATCCTTGTTATCTTCAACAATCTTTTCCATACTCTTTGTGATTTCTTGGATACTTTCTAACTCAACTTTCTTCTCATCTAGTTCAACTTCTAAGCCCTTGACTTTATTTTTTGTTTCGTCTAACTCTTTTCTCAAGAATGCGGCTTCAGCCTTTGCTGCTTCCATCTCTTTAGCCAATGCTTTGAGTACGTCATCTGGTGTAGCAGGATCAGTAGATAATGTTCTAACTCTTTCTTCTTCCATCTTAATTTGTTGATTTCTAACGCTTGGAGGTAAAATAGAATCGTCTTCACCTTCATATTCTGCAAATAAATATCTGACCGCAATTTGACTAGAAATTGTATTGATTAATGTCATAGAAATCAAGAGAAAAGCTTGAGNATCATGATTTTTACCCATATTATTGCCCCAGTACTTGCTATTTGCCTCAGTTGCTAATTCGTTGAAGTAACTCCCAATTGAAAGAAATGTCCAAATCAATATAAGTGCTGAAACAGCATAAATTAGAATAATGGTTCTCTCTTCTTTTTTGCTCGGCTTAGAGATAGGTACAGCCGCAGGTAATCTTATTCTTCCTTCGATTACACCGTTTGGGTCCATGGCTAATCTTCTAAGAATCGGACGCAGATTTCTTTCAGAATCTTCTAATTCTTTTCCATGTTTTATTCTTCGATTCGATGCTCTATTGACTCCTATCATGATGAAAAAGCAACTTGCGGCATATNCTATCCAATACCATGGCCCATTAGGCGACATACGTTGCGGTAATTCATCTCCAACTTCAAAACCCATATCAGCATCGGTAAACAAGAAATCATCTATTGCATAATCCCAACTTTGACCATGTCTGTGATTTTCTCTTCCATCCAATTCATTTATGACGGCTGAATTCCATTCACTCAATGCCACAAAACATATCATTAACATAATACAAATAGAAAAGGTTAGAGCGAAGAGGTTGAATTTTCCTGGAGGATTATTCAAATTTCTAGAGTTGGAAGGTGGGTTTGAGTAATATCTTTGGTGAATTACTCTTGTAGTAGTGACTTGACGTGTCTTTTTTGACCCACCTGACCAAAACAAGAAAATCACAAATATGATAAATAATACTACAAGATATTGGCCGCTAATCCCTAGTTGTTTCATAATAATCCCCGTAATAATATATTTGTTGCAGATTCTATTTAATACTCTTGTATGATTCAAAATTGTCCAGAAGAGCCAAAACCGCCTTTCCCTCTTTCAGTATCTCCTAAATTTTGAAATTCGGTTTCTACAATAGTTACTTTGGGCACAGGTGCAAATAATAACTGAGCGATTCTTTCTCCTTTCTTAACAGTGAAGGATTCTTGTTCTCCAATCCATGTTGCTAATACCATTAGTTCTCCGCGATAATCTGAATCGATAGTTCCAATTCCATTAGGCATAATCATCCCTTTCTTGCCTAGGGATGAGCGACATCTGATTTGACCTTCCCAACCTTCAGGAATGGCAACTGCTAGGCCAGTTTTTATCATTGAACTTTTTCTTCGTTCTACTATTGTTTCTTCGAGAGCATAAAGATCCCAGCCAGCGGCTTGCTGCGAACCCTGTGTTGGGAGTTTGGCATCATCTGAAAGTTTAGCGAATTCAACTGTCAAAGATGTTCTCATAAAGAGTGGTAAAGGTGCGAGGTTATTGACTATTTTCTAAAGTATGAATTTACTTACTTGTGCGCAGTGGAAACAAAGGAGTATAAAGTTAGATTCAATGTAACTTCGATACCTGTTATAAAAGGTTTATTTCGGCTCGCATTGTTGCCTTTTCCAAATCTTGATAAATGTCCTAAAACCTGTGTTTCCTAAGGAGTGAGGAGGGTTATCATTATACACCTTATGGGACGAGAAGAAACTCCGGCGCGAATGAACAAGTGAGGTGAACGAATATGGTAATTGAACATAGTTTAAAAGGTCAAGAAGAAAATGAAGTAGACCTATCTATGGAACACATCGAACCTATGCTCCAAGAGAACATGAATCGTTTTGTTTTATTCCCTATTGAACACAATGAGATCTGGGAAATGTACAAACTTCACGCAGCAGCTTTTTGGACTGCAGAAGAAATAGATTTAGCTGAAGATGCTAAAGATTGGAAGAAACTCAACGATAATGAGAGGCATTTCCTAAAACATGTCTTGGCATTCTTTGCTGCAAGTGACGGTATTGTTAATGAAAATTTAGTGACTAATTTCGCCGATGAAGTTCAATGGGCCGAAGCACGCTGTTTCTATGGATTTCAAATAATGATGGAAAACATTCATGCTGAAACTTATTCATTACTAATCGATACTTACATCACAGACCCACTTGAAAAAGATCATTTGTTCAATGCCTTAGAAACAGTTCCTTCTGTAAAGAAGAAAGGCACTTGGGCACTGAAGTGGCTATCTAGAAAGAAAGGAACATTCGCCCAAAGACTGGTGGCTTTTGCTGCTGTTGAAGGGATATTTTTCTCAGGTTCTTTCTGCGCCATTTTTTGGCTAAAGAAGAGAGGTTTAATGCCAGGACTTACTTTTTCAAATGAATTAATTTCCAGAGATGAGGGGCTTCACTGTGACTTTGCTTGTTTACTACACAATCAGTTGAACCGTGGTGCTGGAGAAAATGTCATTCACAGAATTATTTCTGAAGCAGTAGAAATAGAAACAGAGTTTGTGACAAGTGCTCTTCCTGTTGAATTAATAGGGATGAATGCAGGTTTGATGAGGCAATATATCGAGTTTGTAGCAGACCGTCTATTAGTATCATTAGGTGCTTCAAAATTATATGATGTATCCAATCCATTCCCATGGATGGAAATGATTTCAATGCAAGGAAAAACTAATTTCTTTGAGAAGAGAGTTGGCGAATATCAAAAGTCCGGCGTCAAGGATGGAGCGACTCTCGGAAGTGTCCAACAACGCTTCTCAGTAGACGAAGACTTTTGAACCGTACGCGATGGAAGGGGAATACTGCGCAATTCAATAACACGAGGGAGATGACAAAAATGACAATGCAAGTAGTAAATAGAAAAGGAGAAAAAGAAGATGTCCGATTCGATGCTATTCTCGAGAAATTGTCAAGTCTAACCGATGGATTAGATCCTAATTGGATTGACCCTGCACATCTTACCAAATTGACTATTGAAGGACTATATGATGGAGTTTCGACACGTGAACTAGATCAGTTGGCTGCAGAAACAGCAGCATCTCTTGCATCTCATCATCCTGATTATAGCAGATTAGCTGCAAGAATTTGTGTAGATGATCTTCACCGTTCAACTAAAGAGGTTTTTACAGATGTAGTAACAGACCTTAGAGAATATATTGACCCAGAATCCAAGAAGCACGCACCACTAATTTCTGAAGAAGTCTATGGAATTATTATGGAAAATGCAGAAGTATTGAATAATCATATTGACTATAATCGTGATTATAATTATGATTACTTTGGTTTCAAAACTCTAGAGCGCTCATATTTACTGAAATTAAATGGTGAAGTTGCTGAAAGACCACAACACATGTTGATGCGTGTCTCTGTTGGTATACATCATGGCGATATTGAGAAAGCCTTGAAGACTTATGATTTGATGAGCCAAGGATATTTTACCCACGCAACTCCTACATTATTTAATTCAGGAACTCCAACGCCACAAATGTCATCATGTTTCCTTTTGACAATGCAAGATGATTCTCTAGTTGGGATCTATGATACATTGAAGCAATGTGCTTTGATTTCCAAGTCTGCTGGAGGAATCGGATTATCCATTCACCACATTAGGTC
>NZXL01000029.1 GCA_002697705.1 Methanobacteriota archaeon | reverse complement strand
ATATACAGAAGTCGCATTGACTCCGGTTAAATCGCTCAATTCAGCACGCAGGAAATACATTGTTCGAGCAATTTCGCCTCTTGAAATTCCTACAACTAAAACTTCCTGCTCATCACCATTGAGAGACACTGTTGGGCTATCGCCGATATTCCAACCCAAGAATTCAATCGCTCCCTCATCCATCATCACTTCAGGAATCCCATTACTTTCACTTGGGGCTTTACCGTCGATGACATTCACTTTTCGCATCCCATCATCGAAATCATTCAAACCTACAAGGGTAAACATTCGTTCAATTCCATCCGAATCTTGAACATTTCCAAGTGGCATTTCGATGAGTAATTCACTTTCTGCTGAATTATTAGACGCCCACTCTAATACCGCATCTTCACCATCGGGAGTAACATATACTTGAGCATCCCAAGATTGGTCTTCTTCTAGGCCACTGATGAGAGTATCTTCTAGGCCAGCAGACATCATTTGGATTGAGCCAAATAGCATTAGTGAAATTCCAACAGCAAGGAAGGTCATGCCAAGCCGGATCGGTTTACGAATACTAGAACGTATCGAAAGACCAAGAGTAGTTGGCATCCAAGAAGTAAGTTTTCTAAGGATGTTTGAACCAATTCTAATTTGATTTTGACCACTTAATACATCTAATGGTTCAAGACGACTCGCTTTCCAAGCTGGAAACGCTCCTGAAAGAAATACTACAATCATAGTTGGCAAAATTACGCTTGAATAAGTTGCAATAGGAATACTTCGTTCGGTGATTGGGACTCCAACAATATCTTGATAGAAATCTAGCATTCCATTCATACCCCAAGGTCCTATGAGAACTCCGATGAAACAACCAACTGCTCCAATAACTAGTGGGGCAATTAAGTAACCCTGCATGAGAGATAATCGAGAGACACCAAGTGTTCTTAGAACTGCAATTTCTTTTGCTTGACTTTGAACTAATCGCTGTAGACTCAGTACAATGGTGATAGATGCTATGGCTGCAATCATTACCGTGAAAGGAATCGTTGCTCTCTTTGCACCTTCCAAGTCTTGACGCATTACTTCTACGGCTTCATTTTGACCTCTATCGCGAACTCTCGCATCTAAATCCGATTGATTCAGCGAGTCATCGACGAGTGATTTGACTAAATCTATTTCATCTCCCTCGTATTCTTCAGTATCTGGTAAATCAAAAGATGGGGTTCCATCAACGTCAAGGAGAATTGTATTACTAGAACCGAGTTCGTTTCCAGTTAGTCTTGCCATTCCTGAATCAGAAAGATATCCAACAACATACTGACCAGGTTCAGGTGGAAACAGAGATCCTTCTGGCGCCATCAATATATGTAGTGGATGATATCCTATGCCGACCAACTGGAATTCCATACTTTCGGTCCCTGCTCCAATAGTTATGTCATCTCCAATACTCAAATCAAGAGCATCACTAACGTGTGCATCAATTACAATTTCATTTGCAGCAGATGCAACTCTGCCTTCACTGTGTCCACTCGGCATCCAAACTCTGTCAGAGTTTGCGTCAGCAGGAATCCCATGCCATAGTGAATTGATTATTTGTTCTCCAGTACTATCATTGTGAAACAATGCGCCTTGTATTACAGTTCTTCCTTCACATGAATCAAGTTCACCAGTTACGCTACTATCCCATGAATCATTCAGTGATTGACAAAAACTACTGACTTGTTCGGCCGACCATATTGAACTTCTATTATCTATCCACAAATCTGCAAGGTTTGCTCCCTCACTATCATCGGCATGCATTGTATCATACATCCCTTCCAGATTATGCGAATAACCTCCAAATGTTATTCCAGCAAATACCCCGACAGAAACCATGAAAATTACTGCAAAAAGCCGTAACTTGGTTCTCCAAAGACTTCTTGCGAGTCTTTTGTTGAGTAAATTTCGTTTGAACAAAAGTACGATATCCGGTGTTTTTTCCTCAAACTCTGACATTATTTCACCTCAGTTAGAGTTGACCGCTTCATCCGAAATTATCTTGCCACTATCGATTCTAATTACTCGAGTGGCATATTTTACTAATCCCTCGTCATGAGTGACAAATATTGATGTGATATTTTCTTGCTCACATGCTTTAACAAGAGCAGTCATAACTTTTTGAGATGTTTCAGTATCTAAGTTACCAGTTAATTCATCACCCAAAAGCAATGTTGGGCGCTTAGCAATACTTCTAGCAATTGCCACTCTTTGTTGTTGACCTCCACTGATCTCCCCTGGGAATCTATCCACTTCTGCTTCAAGTCCAACAAGTTTGAGTAATTCCTTTGCCCGAACAGGGTCCTTCTTACCAGCTAACTCTTGAATGAGGAGAATGTTTTCGAGAACAGATAGATCTTGTAGCAAATTGAAGAACTGAAATACATATCCAATGTTCTCTCTTCTAAATGATGTCATCTTTTCAGAGTGGTCTCGTGGAACTTCTTCATCAAGAAATGTATATTCTCCACCAGTTGGGCTATCAAGTGCTGAAAAACAGTTGAGCAGAGTAGTCTTTCCCGAGCCTGAAGGGCCAAGTAAAATTATTCGCTCGCCCTCATTGATTTCTATGGTCACGCCATCAAGTGCTTTGACTACACCAGCAGGGGTGTCATAATGTCGTTCAATATTTTCCATTTTCAACAGTAGTGTCATTTTTTCACTTCCAATTAAGTTCTTACAATAATGCCTAAAGTAGGTTGGATATAAGTTAATGGCTTCTAAGGCTCAGCAAATCACCCAACTGCTCACCAAGTGAATCTGAATACTAATCTTGGTGCCGGGAGCGGGGGGTGAACACATCAAAGATGTGTGAAGAATAGATTTCAGCAAATCACCCATCTCCGCACCAAGTGAATCTGAATACTAATCTTGGTGCCGGGAGCGGGGCTTGAACCCGCGACCTTCGGATGTCTCAGACACCGCAAGGAGATTGCACGTCATACGATTGCCTTGTAGGCTGCCCTATGAGTCCGACGCGCCACCAACTACGCCACCCCGGCTTGATTCGGCGTGTGGCACTTACTCTTTGAATAATGCGGATGATTATCATGTCGAGAAACTCAAAAACATACTCGAAATCTTCCGCAGCCTTCATGCACTTTCAGTCATCCGACGGTTCATGGTCGACCTTCAAACTGCCATGGCAGCAGCCGCAGCCGAGCGTAGACAACGTTCAGGGGCAGCAAGTCAGGAAAGAAAGGTACGTCGCAGCGGTTCTAACTTAGGAATCGAACCATTTGACCCTATAAAACACGTCAAAAAAGAGAAGGCAGATACTGCTTCCATGTGGTTGGTTTTTGCATTTACAATTTCAGTTTCTTTGGCTATGAGATATGTCTTGATGCCAAATACCTCACAAGACAAATCAGATATTCTCTATCTTATGCCACTGAGTGCCATGATTTTGATTCCACAAGTTCATCGTATGGTAATGCCTAAGTCTTTCCAAGAATTCTATACTAAAGGTACTTGGTTCAAGGCAGGTTTCCTTCATACTTTCACTTTCTTAGCACTTGCATTTTTGTTAGTAAATCCACCGTTTGGAGATATTGTAGCACCTAAATTAGCCAATGGGTGGGCCATTGCTACAGATGACGGTGAAAATTTATTGTTTAATGAAGATTCAAGCCGTGATGGCGAAATTATTTGGGTTGTAGATAATGATGAAAACCTGACTGGCGATGTATGGCTGTTGTTTGGGCTTGCAGATAACGTAAATTCAGATGGTGCAAAAGTAGTGGTTGAACTTACTCATCAAACCAACTCTGCAATAATTGAAAGCAATGCTACNTTTTGGGAACAAAATAGCGANCGAATNGAATCTGCAAANACAACTGATAACAGTTCATCACCNGACTTAATTCCTCACATTAAGGACCAATCATTTGCAGTTCTGCTAGGTAATGATCTAGAAACTGGGACTCACCAAATTAGTGTAACTATTACTGAAGAAGGAGATCCATGGGTTAATACTCGAAGTTATGATTGGACTCTTGTGGTAGTTGAATCACTCGAGTGATTCATGAAAGCATGTCACCATGTGCAGTCATAATTTTATTCAATAACTCCCTAATCCTTCTAACATCATAATTTTCCGAAGTTCTTTTATTGATTATTCTTTTACGAGAGTATCTAATTATCGAGGCTAAAGGTGTCCAGCATAGTGCATCTATCACGGTGTTTTTCATTGTCATCAAACAACCCCATCCAATAACCTATGTAGTTAGTTTAGGAGGCACTTGAGGTGAAAGTGAAAGTGAATCACTTACTCAAGTGGTTGACTAATCNANCNGTTAGNGCGTCTAGTTGAATTTGNTCGCCTCCACCTTCGACAAGGCGATAATCCACTTCAGCCATCCATTCGGTTAAATCGAGTTTAGCATCTTCTGAAAGGAAGTCTGCAGTGTATAGTTCTCGATGAAGTTGATTGACAAAATCAGTTCCAGCAAGTCCATACTTGTCAAGTAATTCTCTCAGTCTCCTTCTCGCAGAATGAAATCCATCGTCTTTGCAAGACATAAGATATTGATGCAGNCTTTCAGGAGGCGCTGTTGCTGAAGTTTCATAGATCAATTCTCTAGTTACATCCATACTGATTGCGGAGGCTACTTGTAAAGCAGTTAGTGCTTTTCTTAAATCACCTTGNGANATTCTAGTCAACGCTTCAGCAGCATCGTCACTAAGNGTAACTTTCTCTTCTTTAGCAACATGATGTACTTGGGAAGCAACATCAGAATCTGATAGCGGTCTAAATCTAAAAACTGCACATCTTGATTGAATNGGTTCAATGATTTTTGATGAATAATTACATGAAAGAATGAATCTACAGGTTTCAGCATATTGTTCCATGATTCTTCTGAGAGCTCCTTGAGCATCATTTGTCAAAGCATCTGCTTCATCGAGNAAAATTATCTTGAAAGATGCTCCACCGTATGGACTGGTACGTGCAAATTGCTTCACCTTTGTTCGAATGCTTTCCAATTTCCGCTCATCGGATGCATTCATCTCTAGTAGGTTCTGTCTGAAATCAGCCCCGAATACATCTTTCGTCAATGCCATTGCCGCTGTTGTTTTCCCAGTCCCAGGAGGTCCTGCAAATAGCAAGTGAGGGAATTCCTTTTTTTCAGCATAGATAGTCAAACGCTGAACTACTGCGGGTTGGCCACGAATTTCAGTGACAGATTGAGGCCTGTGTTTCTCAACCCAAAGTTCGCTCATGACACACTCTCAGCGTCGAGCGCCCTTCAACATTCGCTTTGATTTCGTGAAAAAAATATCTCAATTTTTCATCAATTTGAGGTCATCGAAGCGAAAAGACAGTATAAAGGGGCTTTAGTGAATGACTCGAGCCCCATGTTAAACGAGTCAAATTCCCGCCGAAGCGCCACAGCGATTTTGTTAGTTATTATGTTCCTTTCAGCGGACATACTTGTNACTCAAACANCAGTAGAAATNCCGATTCTAGAAGAAAATGAGGTNAATCAAACAAGTACTCGAACAGAATCGGCCNNATCNCAAGTCTATATTTCTTCAATGGCNNNTACTTTCAATTTTGCTGCCGATNCAAATACNCTANTTGGAGTCAATGCTACAGATGAAGCAAGAGGTTTGATAAATTTCCCTAACGCTATAAGTTATGGTAATACTATTCAGTCTGCAACACTTTCCTTATTCTGTACTAATCAATATTCTTCTATCAGTTCAATTAATTCCTATGCTTCTTCTTTGGATGAGTCATGGAGAGAGTCTGATGCGACATGGACTAACTCGAATTCTACTATTTTTTGGCAAACACCTGGTGCTGATGGAATCGATTCCGATAGAAGTGATTGGGAATTGCCAGCAGTTAATTCTCAAATTTCAACAACCGGAGTTTATAATTTTTCATTTAATGTAACTAAACTCGTCCAAAGCGATTCAATGGATAATAAAACAACTTTTGATTTCGTCATTTCTGCTATAGGCGGTATGCTTCAATGTGCTGATTCGACTAATATTACGGCCTCATATCACCCCGAACTATTTCTAGAAATTTCATCATCGGCCCCCGGAGATGGTGGAAGTGTTGAATCTAACTTTGCTGTTGATGGTATGCCTCTAATGTCTAATGATCTAATTCTAAATGCAGAAACCAATCCAACGCTATCCTATGTAAATCTAAATGGTTCCAATGTTGAATTTCAACTCTCTTTAGGAGATGACTTTAGAAATAATTCGGACCTTGACTGGATTTATTCTACAATGTCAAACCCTTTTACATCAGGTACTAATTCTGGTACTTACAGAATCCCTCAAAGTGATTCCATTCAAAATGGTAGCATAATAAATTACAGAGTAAGGTCATTAGACTATACAGGTATGATTGGTAACTGGACAAATGGAAATTTCCTTTTACCGAATCTTGATGTTACCGATAATAATGATGGTACTGCGACTATAAATCTGGACGCAAACAGTATTTTTGATTTCACAAATTACAAATTGATCGAAGATGTTGAAGTGGATAGTAGTGATCCAAATAATCAATTAGGCGGCTCTGATACAATTAGAGTTCAATCTGATGTGACTTCGGAATCGATAGTTCACACTCGAATCAATTCGCAATACATCGGATTGAATTCAAGTTTGGCGATTATTTCAGCTGATATTGAATATACACGGATTTTGAATCCTCTATCATCTAGTATGCTATCTCTGCACCAGAATAATATGAGTTGGTCAGAATCCGAAGCCACTTGGAGTAATTCTCATTCAAATAATAATTGGGAGTATGGTGGTTTATTATCTGCAGGTGTCGCATCAAATTCTATCTTTATGGGTGGGCAAAGTTCACCAAGATTCAATTTTGCGATTGAAGATATCCTTCAAAGTAGTTTGAATAATGTAAATAATGATGGTTTAGAATTTATTCTGTTAAGCAGGCTTGGCGATGAATCACTATCCTCAACAATAAATGGAATTACTTTCGCCTCAACAGAGAACGCGGATTCAGCCTTACAACCTCGCTTATATGTTACCTATTTGCTTGGTCAAACTAATCCAGTGCCAGCGCCAGAATTATTGACTCCAGTTAATGGCGGCCCAGTTTGGAATCTTACCGGTGATAATATTTCAGCTAATACTATTCCTGAAATGACCTGGAACAGTTCTCTATCAACTCCTTATGGCATGTTATTCCAACTTTCGGAAGATAAATCATTTAGAAATTTAATATTCAATAATGATTCAAGAATTTCCAACCCTATTCAATCTTCAACAGGACTTTTCGCAATTCCTCATGATATGGCTTTGGATACAGGNAAAATGTATTTCTGGAGAATGGCCAACTTCGACAATAATAATAGGTTGAGTGAATGGGAATATTCNTCNTTCCTTGTAAGTTCCNTAAGTTCCACATGGTTNGGTGGCGATAGGTATGAAATGACATTGGAANTNGGTACTGAATTACTCGAAGATTCATTCCCTAATTGTCAGGAATCAACTATTAGTAGTGCTTTTACAAATTTCAATGATTATGGTTCACCTAGGATGAGAGTTATCAGTGATCCAATTCAAGGAACAGGGACTTCATTATTGCAGTGTGATGTTTCAAATTATTTACTGCCCAATGGTTATGCTGTTGAATCATCACAAATTGAATTACAACTAGATAGCAATACTAATCCTGCTGAAATTGGAGTATGGGAAGGATTCCAACACAATTGGACAAATACTGGTGTTACATGGAATACATATGACGGTGTAAATTCTTGGAATTCTCCTGGTGCATCAGGTAATGAAAAAGGACAACTTCTAGATTCTATAATGATCTCGAATTCAGCATCTCAAGGAGATTTAATCGTTTGGAATGTGACATCAGCAACGCAAAGGTCGATGAGAGATGGCACCCCATTAGATCTGATATTCAATACCATAAGTACATCCACCACTTCTACAACATCTTCAACTCTATTCTATTCAAGTTTTGAGTCTGATCAAAGTAAACACCCTTCGCTGAAGTTTGTTTATATTCCTGGTTCTAACCAACTTCCAAGTATCCCAACTCTAGATTTGCCATTGAATGGCGATTGGTTATATGAATCTGAGTTTATGCTAAATGCTGTTACTAAGCCNACACTTGATTGGACTGATAACGCTGGAACAAACAATGTAATTGGCTGGGCGCTTGAGATAGATTCATCATCTAGTTTTTCAACAAATCAATTACAGACTTTAACATCATGGAATGATGCAGGNTTTGATTTATCTAACACCAACTTTGAAGTCCAAAGTGACCTAAACGAAGGGCAGCAATGGTTCTGGAGAGTTAGGGCTCTTTCATCGACCTATCAGTTAGGAGATTGGTCCCCAGCATCTCACTTCTACTTGGCTGATTTAGAGACTACATCAATTGATGCCGACCATTTCACCATGAATTTGAGACATGAAGAAGCGATGCCTCACATTTCCTTNCCTCAATTTGAAGACACCTATGTTTCAGATGATGGTAGTCCAATTTCCTTTACTCATGGCTCAGACTTAGACATAAAAGTAGGAACTTCGAACATAGGAGATAATTTTTCAGGACTAATTAAGATAGATATAAATTCCCAACTTCAACCAACTAATGGAAGGATTGTTTCAGCAAATCTGAAAATGTACAGTAGTCCAATTCTTTCCACCCAAAATATTCCTGTTGCNGTTAGGCCAGTTCTAATTCCATGGACAGATGAAGCTAATTCTTTATCTCCGATTGGCAATAACTCTTCTTTGTGGTCAAGTTATGGTGGTAGAGATATTGGTGTAGANATAGGTCAAATAGAGGATATACAGATGTCNACTNNTGGATGGATGACTTGGAATGTNACACATGCNGCCCAACGCGCANTATCNTCNGGTAACAATNTTCTTTCNTTGATGCTATACAATACCAANCCTNNGCCNGANCAAGTGGTNTCNTTTAGTTCAGTAGATTCATTCACAGACCGACCATATTTGGAATTGGTATGGGCTAATGGTTCATCTACTTCTCCACTTGACTATCCAGATAATGATTATCCTGTAGATGGCCAAATAGTATGGGATTCGTCTTCCCATAGCCTTGTTGCAGACAAGACTCCAACTTTCCAGTGGAGCCTACCTTCGACAAGTAACTTCACACCAGATGCTTGGAAATTATTTGTCGATAATGATATTTCAGATGAAATGGAAGGCCAGATAGTATTCGATTCAAGATTAAATCCGTCATTTTTTGATGTAGTAAATATGGAATTTTATGCTCCATATGACTTGGATTTCTCAAACCATATACAATGGTCAGTACAAGGAATTGAAAATGGAATGATTGGATATAGCAGTAATAAGACAAGTTATTGGCTCCCAACTAATATCAGTGATGAAATTTCAACCACTGATGCATGGGTAGAATTCCAAGAAGGCGCAATTGTTGAAGAATTAAGTTTCCCTGCGATTACTTCAGACACCTATCTGGATGAAGATGACCCTACTGGCATTAAAAACGGGCAAGGGCTCTATGTTGGCGTAAGTCCTTCTAATTCCAGTTCGCGTAGTAGTTCCTTGATATCATTTGATTTCTCAACACTTCCTATGCCAAATACCTATGAGATTTTACATGCGAGTTTACAATTAACTGAACTAAGCAACTCCAGTGGTTTATCGACGTTTTACTGTTCTGCTATGTTCACAGATTGGGATGAATCATCAACTTGGAGTTCTCCGGGAGTTAACAATGCATGGATAGCACCGGGTGCTTTCCATAGTACTGATAGCGACTTACCTTCTCAAAAATCTCACTTTGATGTTTCACTCGAAGAGAAGTTTTGTGATATTACCGCAATTATGCAAAAAGCAATTGTTAACGGTGATGAAAATATGTCGATAATAATTCAACCAGAATATGATGCCAACGGAGCAATTCAAGGTCAGTATCTGTTTGCCGATAGTGAGAATCCAAACGTTGAATCTAGGCCTAAATTAGTTCTAGAGTATAGAACTACAAATCCATGGGTCCCTCAACCTCCGCTACTATCAACTCCTGGAATGGGTGAAACACTATGGAATAATTCATCTCCAATCCCACAAAATGCTGATTCGATTTTATACAGTTTTATTCAAGCAAATACAAATGCAACAGATTGGGAGTTCTGTACAAGTTATGACCAAAGAATCTACGAATGTATCGATAGCATCAGTGATTTGCAAGAATATCCTGATTGGCAATGGGACTTAGCAACAACTACCCTTTCGATGAATAATGCTACAGTTGTAGACCAATCCGCTTCAGATGAATGGGTGTATTGGAAAATGTTAGCCATTCAAGATCACAGAATAGGCGATTATTCCTCGCCTAGCGAATATAGAATCCCTTCAGATATGGGATACGATGATGGAAATGGAAATTATTCATATGAACTTTCAAGAGCCTCGATTTTTGAATCAACAGGTGTTCTACCTCAGGTATTGGATGCTAGTATTGACTCAAATAGTTTGATCAATACAGGTGCCAGTAATGCTTTGACCTTAGGTTACGATGCTAGTACTGGTGGAAATAGTGACATTCTTTTGGACTTTGATTTATCTCAAATACCATGGCCAAGCGCTATTACTCCAACCTCTATGATTCTTGAAATGAATTTACAATCTACTAGTCAATCATCATCTCCTCTAACTGTGTCTGCATATGCGTGTTCTTCCTTCTCAGAGATGTTAGTTACATCAGCAAATGCTCCTGTGTGCTCAACAACTGAGATTACTAGGACCACTCTTACTTCGAGTAGCAGTGGTGTAGTGGAATGGGATTTAACCGCACTGGGTCAAGCAAACTTTGCTAGTGGAAACTTATCATTTACCATTATTCTTGATGCAGAGAATATTTCATCAAGTTATGATTTCGTAACATCCGAAGGTTCAGCGACTCTTCAACCTAAACTTGTTTTGGAATATGTGGACAATGTTGGCGGTATTTTACCACCTTCACAACCAGTATTGACCACTCCATTCGATGGTAGTGTTCTATATGATTCTTCAAATGATATAATCACAAGTCAAGATTCTGTTACTCTAACTTGGTCTCCTTCTTCAGGGGCTTCATCATACATTTTATTCTTGAGCGATTCAACTGGTATTACGACCTTCGACTCTAGATTTGATTCTGAGATAAATGGAAACAGCTTTACTTCAGCTTCTTCTTTGAATGTGGGTGAAGTATACACATGGTGGGTACAAGGAATTAACCAAACTATTCCAGGTCCTTCATCTTCCAGATGGAATTTTGCAATAGGTGACCCAGTACACTACTTCAACAATGATGGAACATATGTCTATGAATTCCAAGATTCTTCTGAAGTTGATGAATTCGGGCATGTTGAAATTAGAGATGCAGGCATAAATGATGCGTATGCAGATTCTAATTATGGTTCATCAGATACAATGGAACTTGGAACTGGTTGCGAGGATGTTGCTGGTTCGCTATGTTATGGAGTATTTTCTCTTGATGCGAGTCAAGTACCTCTTGAAACATCTCAATCAGTTCATTCTATCGACTTGACATTATTCGTTGATTCATGGGATCTATCTGGTGGAGCTTATGAGATAGAATTCTCCATACACGAATTTTTGGATTCATCATGGAATGAATATTCTCTAACATGGAATACTACAGGTGTTAATCCTGGTTTGACGGCAGGAATTGATTATAATGCAACAGCACTCGACGTTCAAACATTTACCAGTACAGACTTTGAATTAACATTCGAAATTGCAATCCCAGGTATGCTTGTTGATGATGAAAGACATTGGATAATTATTGCAAATCCGATAAGTACAGGAGCAGTTCTAGATGGACTTGTTTCTGTCTATTCAAGTGATGAATCAACCGAAGAAGATAAGAAACCTTTACTAGAATTCCACACTACAAATGTGTCATATCTGAATGTTACCGCTTCTACATCATCCTTTGATGCAGATACCCCTATTCTGTTTGAAGTGGTGTCATTTGACCAATATGGTGTCATAAACACCCCGCACATCCCTGTTGGTGGCTCAGTAGAATGGATAACTACATCAGGTTCGATTTCCACTATCAATTCAACAATGGCGNCTATGGCNCCATCCACTAGNGGTTTACAAACAGTTACAGCATGTTATGGAGTAATNTGTTCGAGTTTCGACTTAATTATCAATCCTGGTATNCCAGTNCAACTGATAGCNTCTNTGGACAGTGCAGCACCTCTTTCTGCTCAAACTATTACAGCAGATGAGACAGCAGAAATATTCTCATATGTGTTAGACCAATTTGGAAACATAGTCACAAGTCAGACCATTAACTATTATTCAACAAATGGCAGTATGGTTGGAACAGTATTCTATCCTTACAGCGTTGGAACTCATAACCTTAGGGCTGAATGGAACGGTGTTTCCAATAGTTTAACTGTAGATTTGACAGTAACGGTGACACCAGGTGCACCAGATGCCATTGAACTATCTGGTTGTGAATCGATTATAGCGTCAGGCACCTCATGTTCGGTTTACGCGACTACATTTGACCAATTTGGAAACTTAGTGTGGTTTGATGATGTTGGTAGTTATTCATTTACTACGAGTAATGGTAATTTTGTAAAAATACAGACACCAACACCTCACAGCCAACCACCAGCTGCAGATATTCTTGTTGGAGATTATACAGGTGTACTAATTGGAACATCTACGGTCACAATTTCAACATCTACTGGACTAACTTACAGTATTGACGTAGAAGTAACTCATGGAGAAATGGCTTCTTTAGAACTAATCACTTCTTCTGGAGCGATTACAGCAGATGCTTCTCTAGAAATAAATGCTACAAGAATCGATATCAACGGTAATCGCTTACCAGTCATTATACCAATTGGAAATTGGACACAATTAGCAGATGGTACATTGACAGAGGGTATACCACATATNTGGACTCCAACATTCCAAGGAACTAAGACTTTGACTGTAACATATGAATCATTTACTGAAAATATTTCTGTGTTTGTTTCTAGAGGATTATTAGATAGGCTAGAATTGAGGGTAAATGACCAAGTTTCAAATGATTTCTTGTTTAACATTACTGCTGATCAATCAATAGATGCTAGCATCAAGGCATTCGATTCCAAAGGAAATATTTGGTATCCTCTTGTAGATTGGTCTATTGCTCACTCTACGTGGGCAAATCAAAGCGAATTGACTAAGACTTCTAACAGTACAGATACTTTGTTTTCTCCAGTTCATGAATCTATGGAATCATATGTAATTACAGCATCATACTTAGAGGAAGGTACAACACATGAAACTCAAATTTATGTTCTTGTTTCGAAAGGGGATTTAGACAATTTCATCATTACAGCTGAAGATGAAAACGGANACGCTCCGTCACAACAAGATGGATTTACTATTACTGCTGATGAATCAATTTCTTTCTCATCAGAATTAAGTGACTTTGATGGCAATACCTTTGACCAAAGTATTCTTTCATGGGTACTAGTTAACCAATCGAGTGGTGAAGAGAGCGACATTACCGCATCATTATCACAAAATGGAATGGTTTGGGAGGCAAGCACTGCTGGAGATTGGCAAATTTATGCTTACTCGATTAATAACCGTGGACAAAATTTGACTTCAAGTTTTGACATTTTAGTTGGACATGGTGTGGCATTATATGTCGAAGTTGTTGCTTCAGCAACAAGTCAAGATGCTGGAGGAGAGATTACTCTTACAGTATTTGGCTATGACTCCGATGGAAATAAATTCCCTCAGGCCGTTTCTTGGAAAGAGAATGATGGATTGCCTCACAACATAAATTCAACAGAAAATGAGGCTGAATATTCATTCAATGGAAGGGTCAGTGGAAACTATTCCTTATCTGCAACTTATGCAGCAAGTACTGATGTTGTAGATGTCACCGTTTATTCACTTTCAGTTCCTAAATACATTTCAGTTAACGCATCAAAGACCACACTTGAACAACTCGAAAGTCTCTCTATATCAGTAGTCGCATTTGATGAATATTGGAATATAATCGATGTACCATCTAGTTCACGTGTTGAAGCATCAGGAAGAGGAGATGTAACCAATAATGGTCAAGGAAACTGGAAGATTGAAACTTTAGATGAAGGAAAGCAAACCGCAACAATTAGTGTTGGTTCAGTGTCTGAGCAAGTAAACTATACAGTTGAAGGAAATATTGCTGGGTTCTTTGCAGCAGGTGGTTCTCTATACTATGTTGGAGCAGGTCTGATAATTCTAATCGCATTAGCAGTAGTTGCTGTTGGGTTTAGATTCTTACGTGGTAATGATGATTATTATGATGATGAAGATGATGATGACTATGACTTTGGTTATGATGTTGATTCAGTGGTAGGAACTGCAGCGNCTACAAGTGCGCAGTCCGTTGCTAGACCTCCTTCTTCACCACCTACTAAACCAGAGCCAATTTCAGAACCTGAACCAGAGGTTGAACAAGATTCTGGTGATTCAGAAGATTGGATGATCGATTATAGAGTCGAAGATGATGGAACCGAATGGGGTCAAGCAGATGACGAAGTTTGGTATTACCGTGAGGCTGGTCAATCTGAATGGGTTGAATGGTCTGATTGAGAGGTTTATTGATAACCTTTGATAGATGAGCAAAGTTCGAGGGGAGTATATGAAGCGATTAACTGCCTTATCGATTCTAATCCTTCTTCTAGTTAGTTTGTTCAATCCTCTCGGAGAAGAGTTTGTAGAATTAGAGGAGAAGGAGATTGTTTCTTTCCAAGGTTCGGCCGCAGTAAGAATCGATATTACTTCTCCTGCATATGTNATGACTGCGGATGAAGTGATNACTTTTTCAGCCACTCTATACGATTCTGTNAATAGCATAGTTGCNGGTGAAGTCACCTGGTCTTCAACAAATGGTACTATCACAGATGACGGTACATTCTATCCCTGGAGTGCAGGAGTAATTTCCATCCAAGCAAGTTCAGGCACCTTGACTAGCATTTACAATATGACTGTTGAAGCAGGTATTGGTCAATCACTGGAAATTTCAATTAATTCAGCCAGCGTTCTCGAACCAAATATACTAACAGCTAATCTTGTTGATGCGAGAGGGAATACAAAACCTACTCTAGATGCAATATGGACCGTAGATGGTGAATTTTTAGGACAAGGAACTCCATCTTGGATTCCTCAAGACACAGGGAACTATGAGTTGGGTGCAAGACTTTACCAAATGGAGACTTCCAAACAAATCAATGTTGTTTCTGGAAGTCCACATGAATTTTTATTCCCTACAAATATGCAAATCCAGAGTGGTGGTATTGTAAAATTAGAACCATCTTTGGTCGATATCAATGGCTTTGAAATGCCTAATACAGCAGCAGGTGCAAAATTGTGGAATGCAGAGAACGGCACAGTAAACAGCACAGGTTGGTTCTTTGCCACTCATCCCGGATATTGGAACATAACAGTTACTTCTGGTGGTATTTCAGGAACAGGTGTGATTAGAGTGGTTCCTTCAGATGCTACAACTTCAGAACTNCAAATNATTCCATCACCTGAATTTTTTATCGCTGGTGAGANATATGAANTGACNTCTTTTNGAACAGATAATNTAGGTTACTCNGGNACAATTACTCCTCCAATANCTGATTTTTCAGTTACNTCNGGTTCTCTAAGTCANGAAGATGGACGAGTATTTTGGACTCCAATGACNGAAGGNCTTCAGTATATTTCAGTAGTTGATTTTGANATATCTTCTACAACTTCNGTNGTTGTNANNCATGGNACNGCAATNGATACNAAAATAAAATTATCACCTTCTGTAGTTTCTGCAGGNCAACAATCCACANTTTCNGTCTACGCTTTTGACTTNGCNGGAAATGAATGGCCAGTNAATGCTTCGATNACNACTGCAGTTGGNAATGATTCNGCAGTAACTCANTANANNACATGGGCATCNTTNGTNCCAGATTCAACTGGCTTTTGGAGATTTGAAACNTCNTGGTTTGATACAACAACNGATATTCGNTTTGATNGTTCGATTCAATTTGAAGTAGGATATGGNGAATTGGCNCTNATCACNCTTGANGGCCAAGGTTCNAAGATTNCAGCAGATGTAGCCTTTGACNTAAATCCANATTTCTATGATGCNTATGGTAATCAGTTGTANGATATTGGNCTTAATTGGACNATNGATGGNGAAGATTCAACACTCGAGATGATTNTATCNCAAAANCNATGGATTCCTACNACNGTNGGNAGTCATGAAATNCAAGCAAATGCTGCTGGTATTTTCTCTATAGTTACTCTNAGTGTNTCNGCAGGAAATGCTAGAACTCTNATNACNGAATNNGATGAGGGATTTGTNGTTNAGGCNGGAGNGCCAGCCGAAATTTTCATTCAGATAGCAGATACACGTCAAAACCTCGCTCCAGCNGAAGAAGTTTCAACTAACATGCCCAATGAAACTGGAATATTTGAGCCTTCGACTTCTGGTAGAGGTTACTGGACTTTTACTGGTAAAATCGCGGGGCAGTATGACTTAACTTTGATACAAGATGACGCTGAAAAGACTCTATCTCTAACAATCGAACCAGGAGAGGCTGTACAATTATTCGGCATGATTGATGGTACTGATTTCCAGCAAGGAGATTATGCACTTCTACGAATATACGGAGTTGATGGTGAAGGTAATACGGTTAAGGTTGAACCAGAAAACACCACTATAAGTTGCACATCGGGTTCTACAGAATTTATTACAGGAGATACTTGGGAGATTGAAATAAGTAAATCAGGCCTAGATCGTTCATGTACAATCACGTGGAATGGTTTGATTACTCAATATTTCTTTGATGTTGAATCAGTTCTATTCGGTGGTGCTGTTGGCTCGACAAATACTGCAATGAGTCTTGCAGGATTCCTCTTAGGTTTGGTTTTAATCACACTGATTGTCTTGGTTAGAAGGGCAAAGAGTATTGATGATGAAGATTGGATTGAAGATGAGTTTGATCGTGATTATTATGATGATGATGATTACGAAGATGATGATTATGAAGATGATGATTACGAAGATGAAGTAACAGAAGATTCTAATGATTCAAGCCAGGAAGATAGTTCTAAATTTAATCTTTCAGATGCTCAAAAGAAACAACTAGCAGCCGATGCCTCAAGACTCGGTGTAATGCAAGCAGCTCCAGGAACAGAACAAGGTTCGAGTGGTTGGTATGTCGATGTTAGTGAAGAAGTCCAATATTGGNATGTCGGTACNGATGGNTCATGGACAAGAGTAGAATAATTACAATTAGATTATTGTAAAATATAATTTCACTCTTCTTCAAACTCTTCAAAAGTATCGATGAACTCATCAATATCAATGACTCCATCTTCATTAGTATCCCCTTTGTGGAATATTAACCGGGACTCATCAGAATTGAAATTGAAGCCCAGAGATTTTAATGCATTTTGAAATTCTCTAACATTCAAATGATTTTTTCCTCCAAAATCAGCAGCATGGAATGCAGCAAGTCTTCTGTTATGTTCTACCTTTGTAGGATTTTGGAATTGTTCTTTGAAAGTTTTAATCGGAGTACTATTAGATGAATGAATGTAGTGTTTACGTCCATACAAATAATATGTGATTAGACCAACAACAATAGCAACACTTCCTCCAATATATGCTTTAGAGCCCATTAGAATTATCAGTATAATTCCAGCGATGATTCCCCAAAGTTGGATGTATGGATACATTGGACTCTTGTATGCAGGATCCCAATCATGCTTTTCACTGGTTTGTCTAAGAACAATTACACANGAATTAATCATAATAAAAATCATAATCTTAAATCCAGATGCTAATTTTACTACATCTTTTAGATCGACAAATATGATTGCCATACCCATTGCTACTCCGGTTATTAAAATCGGAATATGAGGTGTCTCAAATTTAGCATTTACATTCTCTAATGGTTGAGGTAGAAGGTTATCTCTAGCCATTGCAAACAAGAATCTGGATGAGGCCATTATTCCAGCAAGAGCCATTGAAATCATTGTCAAGACTGATAATATTGCTGCAAAAACTCCGAACTCAGTATTTACTACCGACTTAGCAAATACATAAATTGGGTCTTCTACAACTTTACCATCAACAATCCACCATTCTCCNGGAATCGAAGCCATCATAAGGAATGCAATTGCCGAATATAGGATTGTTGCAATTAACAATGATAGCATAATACCAGCAGGTAGATTTCGTTCAGGATTCTTTACCTCGCCACCGATTGCTGCTACTTTAGTAACTCCTGCATAAGCAACAAATACGAATGCAGAGGTTTCAGCAAGAGTCCAAATATCCGTGTCAAATGCACTATCGAAAGGAACACTAGGGTCGAAATTTTCTGAGAATAATGATGCGATACAAATGAACACTAGTAATCCTACAGTAGTAATTACAATGGGTGTTTGAATCGCTTTAATCTTAGAAACACCTAGGATATTGATGATAGTAATTAGAACTAAAGCACTTAATGAAAGCGTATACATACTAATTTCGAAATCAAAGAAAGTTGTAACAGCAACAAAATATGCTGAAAANCCNATTAAAGCAAATGCTGATTTCAGTAGAAAAGATGCCCANAAACCTAGGCCNCTAATTGTTCCNACCATTGGNCCATATGTCCTTTCGAGAAAAACATATGATCCACCACTNGAAGGCATTGCAGAAGATAATTCTGATTTCGATAATGCNCCTGGAAGAACTACAGAGGCNGCNAGTAGNAATGCNAACCAAATACCAGNNCCCATAATTTCNGCAGCAAAAGTTGGTGTGACAAAAATACCAGGTAGCATTGCTGAAAGAGAAATTATAACAACGCCCATTAGACCAATGGTACGTTTTAATGTAATTTTTATCTCTTCTTTGACAGAATCAATGTCTCCACTGACTACACCTTTCAAAATCTTTTCAACCGATTTCTTTACCATAAATAAACCTCCAATAAAGATTATTATGCCTTAGCAATGACTTTCATTTCAACAGCAATTGGCGTAGGTAGTGCTCTAATTGCTAAAGTAGTTCTTGTTGGTCCAACTTTACCAAGTGTTTCAGCCCATACTTCATTATATCCTGCGAAGTCTCTGTCCATGTCGATTAGAAATGATGTGACATCTAAAACATTATCGATTGATGAGCCAGCTTCCTCTAAAATTCTCGTGATATTGTCTATTACCGACTGAGTCTGTGCCTTGATATCATATTCGAGAGGAGTTCCATTTGAATCATGAATTGGGCCCCCAGGTATCGCATTGGTTACAGGTTGTCTTGGTCCGACTCCAGATAGATAGATCAAGTCTCCAACTTTTCTGGCATGAGGGTATGCACCAACTGGCTTTGGAGCAGCATTGGTGTTAACAGAACCTTCCGCTTCGGTTGGGTCCCAAAGTTCGGGACCTTGATTTACACTTTTCATAGATTGATTTGGACTATTGTTTTGTTCTGATTCAACATTTGTATCAAGGACGCCTCTCTCGCCAGCGAAAACCTCTACATCATCTTCATCATATTCTTTATCACCAACCCCTGAAGGTGTTGGGTTTAGGTGCACAACTGCCCCTCCTGCTCCATGTAAAGCCTCGTATGCAAGTACTTCACCAGTTAAATTATTACGATTATCATTCATGGCAGAAAGCCACCACATCGGCTTNAATGTGACTACTTTTTGCACCCTAATTTGCCGATGTATAGTCCTAGACAATTGACTGACATCTTCTAATCTTCCTTCACTCAGGAATTCTAGGATTTTACGATTCCATTCATCATCCTTTAGAGAATGTATTTTGTCATCTTTAGGGTCGATATTTTCGGTGAACATTCTATTCGATAGCGACATTGCAGTAACAGCGACAGCCTTTCTGCCTGTACTTTTTATGACATCAAGACACGCTTTAGCCAAAACAGTAGTTTCACTTCTATTGGAATAAACGTTAGAAGATACAATCACTGCAGGAATTTTGTTTTCTGGATTTAATAATGTTAAAGCAACAACAGAACCAACATCGATTGGGAATCCTTTGTATGCNACAGTACGGCTCTGCAAGCCTCTTTCTTTGTTCGCATTATTCCAAGCATGAGCAAAATCTGCATCGATGTTGAATGAGTAATTTATAGAGCCAAGATCATGAAAATCATGGTCGACCATGACCCATTCAGGATTAGGGTCTGCCTGAATTTGATGACCGATGATACTTGGCCAAGTAGTCGAGTAAATTATCAGCAAATCTGCTCCACTTTCTTCAATACGTTTGGCGGCTAAATCATATGCTTCTCTTAGTTTACCCCATCCTTCATTTTTCTCAGGAGCAAGAACTGTATGTGGATGTACAGGTACTACAAAGGAATCAATCAATTCACCAGAACTCATTTTTCACCCTCCTTATACTTGTAGACGGGCCATTCAACTATGGCATTACCAGTTCCAATAATTGTACCATAGCCATGNAGAATGGCAGGATAAGTTGGAATATCAAGTGTCGATAATAGCCAAGAGAATCCACCACCATCACTTTCAGCGATAGCTTGTTCAGTAAATTCTGGCATTTCATCGATNATTCTTTGACTTTGACCGGNGCGCATGTATTCTATAATNCGCATATCCCAAAGATGCATTGCATGACTGGTTATATGCTCTTTACTCATGTCTTCNGGAACTTCAGATTCGGTGGTAAAATGTCGGTGAGAAAGAGAATTNCTGGCAAGTACAACNGCTTTCTTACCACTNTCAAGNATNGCTTCTCGTGTGGCTTTTCCTAACTCCATCATCATCTCTTGCATTACATCAACAGAATAATAATCACTAGAACGATTACTAGAAATCACAACCATTGGTTTATCCCACTCTGGGTTGAACATATGGCCTGTGGTAATTGTTCCATAATCGATCCTAAAGTCGGGATTATTCATCATTTTAACAGTTAATCCAGCCTTTTCTGCCTTGTCACAAATCTGTTTAGATAACTCAACATCGATATTTAAGTCATAATTATAACGGAATAAGTTTGGAAAAACTGGGTCTACTGAAAGATTTTTGAAATGAGGTAAGCCAAGGAAATGAGTCCCCACATAAGTTTGCCAATGTGGTGATAGTACCACGATAACATCATAATCGACATCGGATAATGAATCACGTAGTCTTTCATAACCCCATCTCAATTGCTCCCATCCACCTTCAGCAGTAGGTTCATTTTGAGGAGGATTTTCCGCATAAACTAGATGTGGAGGGTGCGGGGCTAGACAACCGGCAACGATTTCACCTCTCGTCATGTGACAAGGCACTGGGTGTCGGGATATATCCTAATCGGCTTAAGTTTGAGCCCGAAGCCTCAAACATGTCCGTATATTGCACATACTATGGAGGGGAAAGAGATGGATGAAGAATCACTTTCAATATCTGTAGAAACTCCTCGCTCAAAGCCCTCGATTATCGATTTGGAAACGGGACTGAGGCATATTATTGGTCCTGCAATAATTGGAATGACTTTTGGGATTCTTGCAGAAATCTTCCTAACTCCTAACTATTCTTGGCCTTCTCCACCTCAAGCGGTAATAATAGCTTCAATTCTACTTTCACCAGTGCTATATTTTGTTCTTGTTGGTAAGGAGAAGTCTCGTTGGTGGGAATATTCTCTTGGAATAATAGCCCCTGGACTATTTTTCATTAGCATTTGGTTTTCTGGATGGGGCGCTCTATTTTGTGGAGTTTATTTGCCGCTTTTGATTTGGGTTTGGATAAGTACCTCTTGGGGACAATTTGATTTGCCACCATTTAGATATGGAGTTTGGCACTTATTCGGGCTAAATATTGGCGGTTTTGCAGGTGCAATACTCGCATTCAA
The DNA here is from genome assembly GCA_002697705.1 of Methanobacteriota archaeon. Lineage (GTDB taxonomy): Archaea > Thermoplasmatota > Poseidoniia > Poseidoniales > Poseidoniaceae > MGIIa-L1. The sequence continues at coordinate 1,584 of NZXL01000029.1, read as the reverse complement.
TCTATCTTTATGAGGTATAACTTTCATCTTCGCTTGGGAAATCACCTGAGCGAACATCATCACAATAATTTGTGATTGCACCATGAATATCATCGGCTAGGTTAAGATATCTTCTCAGGAATCTTGGAGAGAAATCCATAGTTATTCCAAGTAGATCATGAAGCACTAATACCTGTCCATCACAATCAGGACCAGCACCAATTCCAATAGTAGGAATATTGACAGATTCACTAACTCTTTTTGCCAATTCTCTAGGGATTTTCTCTAAGACAATACCGAAACATCCTGCTTCTTCAAGAATTTTAGCATCTTGGATTAATTTCTCTGCTTCCTCATCTTCTTTTGCTCTAACGCTATATGTTCCAAACTTGTAGATGGATTGTGGAGTAAGCCCTAAGTGCCCCATAACTGGAATTCCAGCAGTAAGTATTCTTTGAATAGATTCAACAATTTCAGCTCCACCCTCTAACTTGACAGCATGTCCTTCAGCCTCTTTCATTATTCTAATCGCTGATTCAAGGGCTATTGCCGAGTTACCTTGGTAAGTTCCAAATGGCATATCAACAACTATCAATGCACGGTCAACTGCTCTTTTTACACATTGAGCGTGATAAATCATATGGTCAAGGGTCATTGGAACTGTAGTGACTTGACCTGCCATTACATTGGATGCTGAGTCTCCAACCAAAATTACATCGACGCCAGCATTGTCGACCAACTTAGCCAATGAAAAATCATATGCGGTTAGCATAGTGATTTTTTCACCCGCTCTCTTCATTTCTTGCAAAGTGTGGGTGGTTACCTTCCTTGCTTTGCCATGAACGGACATAGAACGTCCACATAGCGAAGAGATTTGAAACCCTCGGACAGAATAAATCGATTGAATTATACGATTTTGGTTAGATTGGTCATGATTTCATCATAAATTTCATCGCTATCAGATTTACTAAGAATATTGTACTTTTGCTCTAAACCGCTGACTGTCATGGCAGCGATAGAATATAGAGTGTCCTCATCTTTTTTGATAATCATTTCAATTCTACTTTTGACCCATTCATCGAGTATTTCTGGGTCAACATTGATGTTATTTCCAATCGTTTTGATTACCGATATTAATGCTGAAGTTAATTCTTCCAATTGTTCTTCAGATATTTCGTTTTCTTCTTCGATGAAATCAACATCTGCAGCGAGGTATAATTTGTGGTATTCCTTATCTTCAGGAATTTTCTCTAATATCGTGTCCAGGTCTGGGTAAATTCCAACTTCGGGCATTAATTCTTCCATACTTTGGTCTGAAAATGGAGGCAATGCAGGTTCTATGACTTCTTTGATCTTGAATTTTCTAGTTCCAATTATTTCTACAAAATGATTACTGCCCATAGTCTCATGGTGGATTATTTCAGCCTCACATCCAAATGACTTAGGGCCATTCCAGCCATTGAAAGTCTCTTCATTATCATCACATACCAAACCAAATGATTTCCCATCCAACAGACAATCATCTAACATTTGTCGATATCTTGGTTCAAAAATACGCAATTGCTGTATTTCACCTGGCAAAAGAACCATCGGTAATACGAAAAG
>NZXL01000028.1 GCA_002697705.1 Methanobacteriota archaeon | reverse complement strand
AGAAAACCAAGAAGAAAGGCGAGTATTACTCCAAATTGTAATCCTTTCGGGTCGGCCCTAAATTCAGCCCAACAACCATTCTTTTTTGCTACGATTTTATGACCTATCTCATGTAATAAAAAGGCCGGCCCGACCGCTAAAAGCATTACTGGCATTGATAGTAATAATGTTAGAATCCAGGTATTAAATCCTAAACTAGAAATTCCGCCAAATCCCCTAACAACCATGAACCCCAGCGCCAATGTAAATGCGGCTGTGGCTAACTTTAGATTGGATTTTTCTATATCACTAAAATGCCAAATACTTGTATTGCTCTTTGTTTCGGGTTTGTTGGAAAAGGATGCTCTTGCTCCACCAACATTGATGTGTATAGTTCCGTCATCTGAAGTTGATGAATGGATTCTGTGTATCTTTGGTTTAACATTAGAAAATGGGTTGTTATCCAATATGTCGGCTCTTGGGTCTCGGCCGGCCATGGTAAAGTGTTAGACTCGACTTTATTGAATCCTCTTATACAAGGATGGATTTTGATAATTCAACGGGAGTTTGTTTTATGTCGATGCCGAGGAAAGCGATGAAATCTCTAGGGTTTCAAGGGTGCTGTTTAAGGTGTGATGCTGAAGATGTTGGTGGTTTGACTAGGTGTGAAATATGTATTTCAAACCACACAAAAGTCAGAAATAGAATGGTGAACGTTTCACCCGATGATAAATTATTCCAACATGTGAAAGAACTCTATGCTATGATTAGTGAGCCACATAAGTTTGATCATGACCCCATCCATAGAAATGAATTGGTTCGTCAGCAGGAGTTGGCGGGTTTTTCTAATGGGGGTTCTAAAAAGGTTGAATTAGAAGATATTGAAGAATTATTCAATAGACAAAAAGAAAAGAAGAAGAATAGATTATTGCAAGAGTTGGGTGATAAAAACCCATGGAAGAACAATGCCCCTAGTCCTGAAGTTGCAAGAGTAATTGGTGAAGAAACGTGGGCTTCTGAAGAGGATATAGATGTTTTAGATTATGGTGCTAGAACCATTCCAAATAAGGAAATAAAAAAGGTTGATAGAAGTGACCGCATTGGTGAAGATATTGAATTAACTGATGTGGTACAAGCTAAAATTGAAGATGAAGAAAATATTGATTTGATTTTGGAAAATAAGAAAGTTGAACGGAAGAAGTGGGATGATGTGATCACAGATATTGATGACATTCTAGATGATTTCTGATTTTTTTTCTCTTAAAAATTCACTATTAGATAATTCATATGTGATTCTTTGAGTTCCTTTTCCTTTGGATTTTTTACCTATAATTGATATTTCTCCAATCTCTGAAATATTAGAAATGTGCGTTCCTGCACAAGGGCATAAATCTAAACTATCACCAATTTTTACAACTCTTAATTCATCAATAAAAGAAGGGATTAAATCCATATTTGTTCTTTCTGGTGGCATTATTGTATTGATTTCATTACGCATCATTGTTAAATCTGTAACTTCGTGTTTTAAAGAAATTATTTCATTGGTTTTCTCTGTTAATTCAAACAGCATATTTTCATCGAAAGAAATGGGGTTGAAATCTATCCTTGAATGGGTTGTATTGATTTGGTTTCCTACCGTTCTTACACCATTGAATAATTCATAAGCGATGCCAGAAACAAGATGTTGTGCTGTATGCATCCTCATATGAGAATATCTTCTCTCCCAATCAATTTCTCCAATTACCTCATCACCCACTTCGAGTTGGTGGTCTGTTCCTAAATTGTGAATTATATCCTCTCTACCTCTTACCTCACGTATCTCAATAGATCCATTTGGGCCACTAATAGTTCCTTCATCCCAATTTTGACCGCCACCAAGAGGATAGAAAAGGGTTCTATCAAGTACAACACTTTCTTCATTTGACTTGATTACTTTGGCAGAAAACTTGGTTTGATAAGCTGCTTCGATGTTTTCTAAGTAGAGTTTGGTGGTTGCCATCGTCTTTTCCAAAGAGTGTGTATTGAAAAATTTATGTTAGTATTTGGTTTACTTGTTTTATTATTTCATCACAGCAAATAAAATAATCATCGACCAACATAGGACTTTCTTTTGAAGGAGATCTACAATTTTTGATTTCTATCCAGTTAATGTGTTCTGTGGGTTGTTTTTCAAACCAAACTTCTGTTAATCCATCATCTCTTTCGATTTGTAATAGGCTGTTAGAGAAATTTCTTGATTTTTCTGTTGGTATAATTCCTGCAAAATAATTAGAAAAACTATTGTCTAATTTGATTATGTTATTATTTTCAATTTTTGTTGTATGGTTTATTTCACCTGGACCAGAATGTATTTGTTTGGTCTCATCAATAATGATTTTTGAAGTAATTAGATTGTTTTGGGGGCCTCCGCCGACGATTTCTATGTTAAATTGGCCTTCAAAAAAAATATTTGATACTCTGGTTCGATTTAGAATATCCACTCTGTTTTTAGCAGAAAGTTGTGTTAAGTATTTTACTAACCATTCACTTCTCATACCCCAACCAATATCATTTTCTTTTAGATAAAGGTTAGAAATATCTTCTTTAGATAGTATTTCTTTGATCAATGTAATATCTTTTGAAAATCCTGGGAAATTGGTTGGAAACCCTATTTCTTGATTGATATCGATTATGCAGACTTTATGAAATTTTGATAATTTAATAGCAGAAATTAGTCCTGATAGACTTCCACCTATTATTGTAATATCATACATGTTATCATTCCTAAATTTCAGGTTTAATATCTAATGCAAAAACAGGACATGATGGTATACAAAGTCTGCAGTGGGTGCAATTTTCTTCATCTACTACTGCTAACTTACTTTCTAAATTTAGAACGTTAACAGGGCACAAAGCAATGCAAGCTCCACACCCATAACATCTATCATCATCAACCATGAAAGTATATCCGTCCTTTCTTGGCATTAGACGGGGGTGTTGGTTCAAGTTGATGTTATCTTCTATCGTTTCAGAGGAAATTCTTTCTTTTGGAAATAGGTTATTTTTCTCCGAAAAGAAAATTGTAATTTTTATTTTTTATTATTTTGAAAAAATAATTCTATATTCATCTTGATCTTAATTCTAAAGGAAATGTAATTTGATGATTTTTAGAATTAAATAATATATGTAAATATACCCCTTCATTTCCTATGGAGGAATAATCTATGACAAAGTGAAAATATGAAAATTGAATTTAATTGAAAAGTGAAAACATGCCATTGAAAATATGGTAGAAATTGGTTATTGAACTTATCTAAAAAAAACCAACTTAACTTACATCTAAATCGATAGAAATAATCTCTAAAGGAAATGAAGGGGTAACCATACATTCTTCCAATAGATTCTTTTCTAACAATGATTTGGTTAAATTGAGCAAGATGGTATTATACAATCCTGGAAGAACTTCAAATTATCCAGAAGAACCCCCAGATAAAGGTTTCAGATTTCATTATCTAGGTGGTGGAAATGAAGTTGGCAACGTTGGAATAATGTTAGAAAACGAAAATCAAAACAAGTTGATTTTAGATTATGGATTAGCACCAACACATCCACCAAAATATCCTTCAGAAGCTCCTAAAGTCAAAAATGCAATAATTACACATTCTCACGTCGATCATCTAGGTATGGCACCTTGGCTTTCTGCAAATTATAACACAACCTTACACGGTACAGAATTAACTTCACAAATTTCCAGACTTATGTGGAATGATTGCTATAAAATTAGTTCGATAGAAAAATATCCACTACCATGGGATAAGAGAGATATTGATATTGCTATGGAGTCGTGGAAAACACATAATTTTGAAAAACCATGGGAGCAGGAAGATTGGAAATTATCCTTACACAAAGCAGGACACATCCCAGGTGCAGCAATGTTGAAAGTAGATACACCAACCAAAAAAATTCTATTTACTGGAGATTTTGATACAAGAGATTCACCNCTTACATCAGGAGCAAAACCACAACAAGTCGATACTTTATTTGTCGAAGGAACATATGGTGGAAGAAACCATCCAGATTCAAAAGAAGAAACAGACAGATTCCTCGAACATATCGAGAAAGTTGTCGATAGAGGTGGAACTGCACTAATTCCAGCCTTTGCAAATGGCAGAACTCAAGATATTGTCATGAAGTTACATAAATTCGCACCCCACCTTGATGTGCACGTTGATGGAATGGGGAAAAGAATCGCTAAAATGCAATTAGAACATCCTGAAACACTTAGAGATCACAACGCTTTATCCAAAGCATGGTCTTGGTGTAGAAAAGTTTCTAGTAAATCTGATAAGAAAAAAGCCCTAAACTCCGATGTAATTGTTTCAACATCTGGAATGCTTCAAGGCGGACCCTCGATTTGGTATCTAAATAGACTCAGACACGACTTAAAAAATGAAATATTGTTTACTGGATACCAGGCAAAGGATACTGGAGGGCGAAAATTACAAAATGAGAACAAAGTCAATATTTTCGGTAAAGAAACAGACATCGAATTAAATTGGGAAAAATTTAGTTTTTCAACTCATGCCGGACATAATGAAATCATAAATTTCGTAAAAGAATGTCAAGCAAAAGAAGTGGTCGTTTATCACACAGATCCAAATGAAGCAAGACCACACCTTGAAGAAGAATTAACATCATTAGGAATCAAAGTATATTCCCCAGAAAATGGAATTTCATATAATTTACAAGATTAATCCTTAATCTCTTCAATTGTAGATATTTTCACNCTCATAAANACCAATAATAAAACAACCANAATAATTGAAACAACTACNAATGGAAANGTAAAACCATCATCAACTTCCCCTGAAGTTTCAACAATAATTTCTTGCTCAACATCTAATACAGTAATCACCCCATCCATTCCAACAGCTTGATGAGGTTCACAAAAATAATTGTAATCCCCCGCCTGNTCAAAACCAAAAGTATAGCTATAATCAACCTCCCTTTCAGGCTCACCACTATCAAAAACCCCATTCTCTTCTACAGAATTATGAGGTAAAATTTCTCCACCCCACATGAATTTTACAGTATCTCCCTCATCAATTGTTATGGAATCAGGATAAAACCTAAGATTTGTTCCATCTACTGTAATAGTATGTTCTTTTGACACATTTTCATCGAGAATTAAGTTGCCACATAGCGATTGAAGAACCAAAAACACCACAACAAACAACTTTTTCATAACCTTGCCTTTCAGTTCATACTTATCAACTAATGTTATTTTTCTTAGACTTAAACTTCCGAAGTGATTGAATACAACCACCTCCACCCTGTGTTGATTGACATGGCTGCTAGAAGACCTCAAAAAGATTCGAGACAACCAAAACCAAAGAAAAAGAAGCGAAGAAAAATGAGACTCTCACTTCGCCAAAGTAAAATNAAGAAAACCGACACATATACAGATTCTATTGGATGGTCTCAATCAGGCAGAGTTTTGGAAGACGCTCCAAAACCAAAAGAGCCCGAAACCNTAACAATTCAATGTGAAGAATGCGGTAGCAGACTTAAGATTCCNAAACCAAAGAAACAACGTTATACAGTTAAGTGTTCATATTCAGAGTGTGGACACACTATGAGATTCGACTGAGGATTTAACATGCTCAGAGCGTTTTATTGGCGCCTTAATCTTGGTTTTAAAAAAATCAAATCTAAAAAATTAAGAAAAAAACTTGGCGATAATATCAAAGCCATCATAACAAATAGTGAAAATGGATTATTCGCAGTAGATCCTGAAGACCTTGAAGTGGGCCAAAAACTACGCTCTGGTGGCTTTGGGATAGAAGAGCTTGAAAGATTAAAGAAATTCACTGATAAGGAATCAAAAGTACTGATCGTTGGAACACACATCGGCTCATTAGCAATACCTCTTTCAAAACACTGCAAAGAAATAACAGCAATCGAAGCAAATCCAAAAACCTTCGAATTATTAGAGATAAATCTACAATTAAACAACATTGAAAACATAACTCCACACAACATTTTTGCCAATGACTCTTCAGAAAAAGTCGAATTTTTACTCAACACAGTAAACTCTGGTGGAAGTAAAAGAAAGCCCAAAAAAAGCAATTTCCTATATGATTACGATAATCCAGAAGTAATAGAATTGGAATCCCACCAACTTGATAATTATTTATCTGAACATAATTATGATCTCATTCTACTGGACATCGAGGGGTCTGAATACTTCGCTATGAAAGGAATGGAAAAAATTCTATCAAATTGTAAAACGTTAGTTGTTGAATTTTTACCACACCATTTGAAAAATGTAGCAGATATTGATGTTGACACATTCATCTCAGTATTACCTGGGCATTTTACAAATTTTCACTTACCCGACAATAATCAAAAACACAATATTACCGAACTCAAAACCGTTTTACAAAAAATGTATGATTCAAACATAGGTGAGGATGGAATTATTTTCACATCTAATTAGAATTTAATTTGATTATAACGGCTCAACATTATAGCAAGCCCCCCTGTCACATAACACATGGCTAACCCCCAAAGAAAACGCCTTTTGTTAGTCAAAGGCTCTTTCGAACACTTCGGTGGCGGGGAAAGAGATCTAATCAACAACCTNGAAGCATGGTCAAAATATTTTGATTTGAGTTTGGCCACATTACACCCAAATGAAGAATTAATAGAGAAACTCAAAGAACTCAACATCCCTTTATTTTCCCCAATAAAAAATTGGTCTTATTCACACGGAACATTTTCAGAAATTTTCGCAAAATCTACCAAGAAAGCATCTCAAAAATGGTATTCAATGCTTTCTTTAACAAAACAAGGAGTGGGTTTAAACACATTATTTTCAAATATTGATGCTGTCAATATCACAACTGGAATGGCATCATTAGAAATTCTTCCATTCATACCNAAAAATATTCCATTACACACATACATGCACGAACCCAATAGAGGATTACACAGTAACGATCTCCATTTTGACATAGATGGAAAACCAAAACAGAATCTAAAGATTACAAATTTATTTTTATCCAAACAGAGAAAAATTGACGAAAAATTAGTTGAACTCGCATCAAAAAGAGGAGAAATAAGTGGAAATTCCAAGAATACTTGTGAAAGAATAAAACAAGTATATGGTATTGAGTCAAATTTTCTTTATCCAAGTATAAATACAAAATTATGGCCATTAAAACCATCTAAAGAAGAAGACTGGAGCGCTGTAGAAAAAGAGTTTGACTTAATTCAGAATCAATATATCATCACCATAGGACATGCAATTTATGCTAAAGGACTTTGGAAAACAATAGAGAATCTCAAATCCTCAAACTTAGTAATCGTTCAAATTGGCGGGGGAGTAACCGATAAACACCACGAACACGCCAAAAAGAATGACGTTGAATTAAAACCACTACCAAGAGTTAGCCAAGCAACAATTAGAGTGTTGATGAGAAATGCAAAAGCGATGGTTAGCAACGCCATCAACGAACCATTTGGACTCACGCCACCAGAGTCATATTTTGTTGATTGCCCAGTCATAGTTTCTAACCAAGGAGGATTTAGAGAAACGGTAGTAGATGGCATTACCGGCAGACTTCTAAACGAAGGGGATGATTGGGTTTCAGCAATCGAGGAAGGCCATAAAAACAGAGAAAAATGGTCAAAGGCCGGAAGAGAACACATCGAAAAAATAGATCTAACTCCAGAAACACAAGCCAAAAAAGTATATGATTTACTCACTCCATTTTTCGAAGAAGAATGATCACGAGATTATTTGAATCATTCTTTTCAGTCCAGCAATAATTAATACGATAACAAGTAATTGTTTTATTGTTTTTTCATTGGCGACTTTAACACCATATATCGAACCGATTAAGCCACCGATTAGCACAACAGAGACAAAATAAACCAAAACATCCCAGTCAAACATCAAATCCCCCGAAACATTAGCTCCAATCAAACCAGAAAGAGAATTTACCCATATGAATAAAGCGGAAGTTGCCGCAGCAGTTTTTGGTGTAGCCCAACCTTTCAACAACAATATTGGGGAAAGAAAAATACCGCCACCAACACCAATCACTCCACTAAAAAAACCAATTCCTGCACCCCAAGGAAGCGCCTTCTTGAAAGTCAAATCATCTGTTTTAGGATTGATTTTATTTTTCGATAAAAGTTTCCACGAAGCCCAAAATAAAACCAACGACAGCAATATGTCATAATAGAAATCATCAATTGAAATATATCCTCCAATAAATGCCATAGGAATGCTTGCAACAATAAACGGTATTGTTAATTTAAAATTATGAAAGCCACTTCTTTGGTAATAGAAAAATGCAATTCCAGCAACAACCAGGTTCAAAACCCAAGAATGTTGTTTTAACCACAAACTTTCCATCAAACCATATGATGACATNGATAAAACTGCTAAGTAACCCGAAGCACCACCATGTCCAACACTAGAATAGAGAANAGCTACACAAAAAAGCCCGAATAATAAAATTACGAACTCAAACTCCATAGCAACCGACAATATCTCCCATAACATGAAAGTAAATCTNNTTTTAGGACTTTCATGGGCAGCGGGACACCTTATTTCATCCCACTCGATGAGGCGATAGAAATATGCCTCAACAGGAGATTAACCCTTCAAACCGAAACGATCTCCATCGACAAATCCTTCCATAGAATCCTATCTGATTCATTATCTNCATTGACCAACGACCCACCATTTGACAATTCGGCTATGGATGGTTTTGCGGTAAAATATGATGAAACAAAAAANCCCCCAAATGAGTTTCAAATTTCTAAAATAATAGAGGCNGGAAATAAATTTGACAACATAATAAAATCAGGCGAAGCTGCTAGGATAATGACTGGTGCACCAATACCAGAAGGCGCAGATTCAATAATCCCAATCGANGCTTGCGAGGTTGACAAAGACAACAACACAGTCACATTAAAGCAAGAGTCAAAACCTCATTTCATCCGCAAAAAAGGCGAAAANTTCACCAAAAACGAAACACTCCTAGAAAAAGGAACACATCTAACTCCAGAGAAAATATCCCTATGTGCGGCAATGGGGTATGATAAAATCCAGGTGTTTAAACCTCTCAAAGTTGCAATTATTTCAACAGGTGACGAGTTGAGATTNCCNGGNGAAACATTAGAGAAAGGCGAGATCTATGAGTCAAATACATTCGGACTTTCTGGACTGGTTTCATGGCTTGGCCATGAGCCGGTTAGATTTCCTTCAGTTGTCGATAATTTAGAACAACTCAGAGAAACTCTTGATTCAGCCTCAAAAACTTGTGATGTAATAATTACTTCAGGAGGGGTTTCAATGGGTGATAGAGATTTTGTCAGGAAAATCATGGAAGATGAAGGAAATATTGACTTTTGGAGAATAAAAGTTCGTCCCGGCTCACCCCCATTATTTGGAACTTGGAAAGAAACGCCTATTTTCGGCTTGCCAGGAAATCCAGTTAGCAGCCACGTGGTTTTCCGAGTTTTATGCGGACCATGGTTTAGGGCACAAACCAATTCAACACAACCCACAGAAACTAAAATCAAAGTCAAACTAGACCAAGATATCAAAACAGTTCCAGGATTTATTACCCTTAGAAGAATTCATCTTTTTGATGATGGCCAAGAGATCCTTGCAACTACAAAACACCACCAAGGCTCAGGAAATATTGCTAGTATAGCGCTTGGTGAGGCGTTAACACTACTTGGTCCAAATGATGCAGGAAAAAAGGGCGATTTTTGTGACGCTTTGATATTGTGAGGTGAGACTATGAAAATAACCATTGAATCCGAACAAAACTTGATCGAGACTCTAAGTAAATCATTTCCTAATTCAAGTAAAAACAAAATCCGAAAGATGCTTACTGAAGGGCGAATTTCTGTCAATGGTGAAATTGAACACAAAGCGAAGAGGCCCCTCAAAGAATCGGACATTGTCGAAATTTTGGATAAAACCATCAGTAGAGAATTAACTCCCCCGCCAAAACAAAAACCAACAAATCTCAATATTATCTTTGAAGATGAAGATATTTTACTCGTTGAAAAACCAGCTGGCCTTCTCTCCATAGCAACCAATAAGATGGAACCAGACACTCTTCATTCACGTTGTGTAGATTATGTAAAATCAAAAGACCCATCCAATTGGTGCTTCATTGTTCACAGGTTGGATAGAGAAACCTCTGGAATCATGTTACTTGCATATTCTAAAAACAATAAGGAGTACCTACAGGAACAATTTGCTGAAAGAAGCGTTTATCGGACTTATTACGCACTTGTAGAAGGCCAATTACCATCAAAAAGAGGTACTGAAGTTGAATGGCTTCTAGAAGATAAAAACCTCAGAGTCAAAAAAGTAAACCCTAAAACAAAAATGTCCAAACAGGCCATAACTCATTGGGAAGTAATGAAAGAAAACCAAGAAACATCACTAGTTAGAATTATGATCGATACCGGGCGCAGACACCAAATTAGAATGGCCATGAAATCTCTCGAAACTCCAGTCGTAGGCGACTCTTTACACGGCGCTGAAACAGACCCGATGGGGAGAATATGTCTACACGCGTCCTCATTGGAATTCTTACACCCAAGAACAGATGAACCAGTAAGATTCGAAACCAGAGTCCCCTTCGATGCTAAATCATAAAATCGGGCCTCAAGCATTAATTCAAATAGAGGACTTCTTGAACCCTTGACATCCAATGGGTGTTGTTATGAGTAATCAGGAAGACCATGGTTGGATTTCAGTTCGGGGCGCAAGGACCCACAACCTGAAAAATATCGATGTCGAATTACCAAGAGGTAAGTTTGTAGTAGTTTCAGGAGTTTCAGGGTCTGGCAAATCATCACTCGCTTTCGATACCCTATATGCTGAAGGTCAGCGAAGATATGTTGAGAGCCTATCCTCCTATGCTCGGCAGTTTATCGGTCAGATGAAAAAAGCTGATTGTGATGGAATAGAGGGTCTTTCACCTGCGATTTCAATTGACCAAAAACAAGGAAGCCACAACCCAAGATCTACAGTTGCAACCGTAACTGAAATACAAGATTATCTTCGTTTATTATGGGCGAGAATTGGTAAACCACACTGTCCAACTTGTGGTAGAGAAGTTGCAAGACGGTCAGTACAAGAAATCGTTGACGATATATTATGGCACTTGGAAGGCCACGTAATTTCTGTTTGGTCACCAATAATTAGAGCAAGAAAAGGAACCCATCTCGATTTATTCAAACAACTTGTCGAACAAGGATATCTTGGAGGTAAAGTAAACGGACACGAATCAGATTTTGAAAATCCACCAACTTTAGATAAAAATTTCAGGCACGACATCGATGTAAGAGTTGACCGCTTCAAATGTACTCGCAAAAACCGCCAAAGGCTTACTGAGGCAACACAATCATCTCTAAAATTAGGTGGCGGGACAATTGCTATTGAAAGTCTCAAGGCGCCTGAAGAAGGAATTAAACTAGCCAAAGGGAGCAAATCTATGGACTCTGAAGCAGGCCAAATAATCACCTGGTCTGAAGATTTTGCATGCCCCGACCATGGGGCATTTATGCCCGAATTATCCCCACGAGTATTTTCCTTCAACTCCCCTCTTGGTGCTTGTAGTTCTTGCCAAGGACTAGGAGTCCAACGCCAATTCAACCTCGAATTGATCATCGACCATAATCTCGGAGTTTCTCAGAATTGCGTCAATCCTTGGCGTCGTTCAATGTCACCATCTTGGTATCGAAAATTAATGGAAGCAACTTGTCAGCATTATGGAATATCAACAACTTTGCCATTTGAATTACTAAGTGATGACGAAAAGGACATCTTACTTTACGGCTCAGGATCCACAATTATTCATTATGAGTTTACTTCAGAAAACGGCTCTCAGTACAAATATAGCAAGCCATGGGAAGGGATAATTCCAAGATTAGAAAAAACATACATTGAGACCACCTCTAATAGGACACGAACAAGACTTATCAATTGCATGACAGATTTGCCTTGCAATGAATGTCATGGTGAAAAATTAAATCCAGCAGCGAGATTTGTAACAGTCGGTGGAATTCGACTTCCAGAAATTTCATCTTGCTCAATCTTTGAATCATTAGAATTGGTAAAATCATTGAGGCCTGAAGCCGAAATAGGCCCCCCAGAGGATTATGCTGATCAGTTAGAAGTTTTAGATGACAAAAGCCTATTTATTGGAAATGAAATCCTAAAGGAAATAGAAAATAGATTGGATTTCTTAAACAGCGTAGGACTGGACTATCTAACATTAGACCGTAAAGCAAACACCCTTTCTGGCGGTGAAAGCCAACGAATTCGCCTCGCTACCCAAATAGGAAGTAGATTGACCGGCGTAATGTATGTCTTAGATGAGCCATCAATAGGTCTCCACCAAAGAGATAACTCCCGTCTTCTAAAGACCTTAAGAGAACTTAGCGACTTAGGAAACACCCTAATCGTTGTCGAACATGATGAGGATACTATCAAGCAGGCTGATTGGTTATGTGACTTAGGGCCAGGCGCTGGCCTTGAAGGTGGAACAATAGTTGCTAACGGCCCACCTGATGAGGTAATGGAGGCTGAAGGTTCTGTAACCGGAGCGTACCTTAGTGGTAAGAGAAAAATCGCAGTTCCAGAAAAGAGAAAAAACCCCACCAAAAATAAAATCAAAATTAAAGGAGCAGCTCATAATAATCTACAGTCGATTAATGTCGACATCCCATTAGGGTGCATGACAGCGATTAGCGGAGTTTCTGGTTCTGGTAAATCATCACTAATCTCTGGAATTTTAGCGCCCGTTTTACAGAGAACATTACACAAAGCAGACACCAACCCAGGAAGACATACCTCGATAACAGGGCTAGAAGAAATCGACAAATCAATCATCATAGATCAGTCACCAATTGGTAGAACACCAAGGTCTAACCCGGCGACATATACCAAAGTCTTCGATGAAATACGCAAATTATTTTCTCAAACCACCCTATCTAAAGAAAGAGGCTACACCCCCGGGCACTTCAGTTTCAACGTCAAAGGCGGCCGTTGTGAGTCATGCAGTGGAGCCGGCTCGATAAAATTAGAAATGAACTTCCTACCCGATGTTTGGATTACTTGCGATATTTGTAATGGTAAAAGATACACACGAGAATGTCTAGAAGTAACATGGAAGGGCAAAAACATACACGATATATTGGAAATGCCAATCGGACAAGCCGTAAAATTCTTTGAAAACCATAGAAAAATTCACAGAATTTTAGACACTTTAAGGGCAGTAGGGCTCTCTTATGTTAGATTGGGACAACCCGCAACTACGCTTTCTGGTGGTGAAGCCCAGAGAGTGAAATTAGCTAGTGAGTTGAGAAGACCTCCAACCAAGCACACAGTCTATATCTTAGATGAACCAACAACAGGACTTGCATTATCAGATGTTCAAATGTTAATAGACGTATTACTAGAACTTAGAGCCAAAGGCCACACTGTAATTGTCATCGAACATCATTTAGATGTCATCAAGTGTTGTGACTGGGTTATTGATTTGGGTCCCGAAGGCGGGGATAGAGGAGGCTCTTTGGTTGCAAAAGGCACACCAGAAGACATTGCAGCCAATAAAAACAGTTTCACTGGCCAATATTTAGCAGAACTACTCTAAAATTAATATATATTCTCCATCGATATCTTTACGTTTCGTAATTTTATCTTCAGACATTAATCTTATGAGGATTTGATACAATCTTTGATTACTAATATCTATTCCAGTTTCAAGAATATTTTTCGGAGTGAAACTAAGATCCCTACTAGTTACTATTGAATTAATTTTTTCCATCACTATTTCACTCCATTCATCAGTAGTTTTATTTTTCTTTTTTTCCTTAATCCCGTCAAAGTTAGTATTATCATTTTTTGGCGCTCTCATCAACTTTATTAAATTGGAAATAAATTTATTTTTTTGGTTAATTGTCCAAAATGTTTTGTGCCCATCCTTTCTCTTATGCGCAAATCCCAAATCCTTTAATCCAGTCAGATTCTTATTTATTATTGATTTCTTATAATCATCTTCCAGATTAAATTTGTTGACGTAGACTAACAATTCGTCACTAGTAAACTCTGCACCATCAAGTAATTTTACTACTATTTTAGATCTTAAGTTGTTACCCAACAAGTCGCAGAATTCACGATGTTTCTTGCGCACATCCATGTTTATCGCTACAATCAACAGTAATTAAAGAACACTCAAACCAAAGAATACCAAAAACGTCATTTATCTTGTAATTATTTTTAACGCTACATTTTTTATTAGCGCTACAAATAAAATTTTTATCGCTATAATTAATTTAACAATTTTAATAGCGCTATTAATTTCTAATTAACGTTTATATTTTAATAAAAATAAGAACATAATGCGTTATTTTTTAATAATTATTTAACCCTATTAATCTTAACATTTATTTAGCGCTATTAATTTTTAACTAGCGTATAAAATTTTAATAAAATAAGATTAAATTTGCGCTATTGATTTTAATATTTATTTAACGCTATTAATTTTTAACTAGTGTATAAAATTTTAATAAAAATAAAAATTAAAAACCATATTATATTTTTTATGCAAGTTTAAATTGTGATAAAATAGTGGCTTTGGATAGCGCGAGATAGCGCTGAGTAGCGCGAATATAAGAAAAACACACTTATTCGCGCGGAGTTCGCGCCACGATTGACACCTCTCGCGTTAGAACCACCCACAGTGGTTCAAGCGGAGGAGTTATATGGCCGAGCCGTTGGGCAAGAGTTGTCGGCCGATGGAAAGTCGGCGGACCAGGAATGGATTAAAATGATAAATCTAAGAAATAAAATGAAGCAAGCAGTTGAACGATACAAATTTATATTCGGGGGTGGTAAAAAACGGGCAGAAAAGATCCTTACAGCACAGGGGCCAGTCTTACGTTCTGCATTCCATTCTGGATATGATACTAGTCCAGTACCTGGGTACAAGAAAGCCATTGTCTTTTTACACGAGAAATCATCACAATTTCTAGCCTTAAGATTAGAATCCCTGGGTTGGGAAGTTGTATGGTATGGAGACGATGATAATATTTCAGATTTAATACTGAAATTCGCCACCACAGATCAATCTACATCTTTGCAAGGATTTGATCACATAGGCCTGATAAGTCATAAAGGTAGAGAAAAGATTTCAGCAAAAGATCTCGAACTTCAAACCTATATGATCCCCAGCAATAACCCAGTATTCCTCGAAGATGTATTGACATTTAGTTTAGATGAATTATTTCCAAAAAGGAGGCTTATAGAATGAGCTTCAAACATCATAGCCGTTGTATTTGTAGCCCGAATGCGAATGACGATCAAAATCGAGATTGCCCAGTCCACCGACCAACATCAATGACTTTTGGAATAAGTCTGTTTGAAATTAGAGACCAAGGAGGGAATCAATAATGTCATCAAATCCTGAGAATTGTTGGTTATCAAATAACAATCCATTCCTCATCGATGAATATGGTGAAGAAGGTAAAGACGAACAAACATTAGATTTACTATCAATATATTGGGGCGCCTTCTTAGAAAGACTTTCATTTTATGTTAAAGACGAAGATATCAAGGTGGTATTGAAATCTGCGTCAGAATCGTTAATCTCTATTGTTGCATTTTATCAAGGCTCTCTTATAGTTCATCAAAGAAACCCAGTAGCGAGTTTCGCTAGTTTTAGAGATTCATTAAGACATATAATTTCTTGTGGGATTAAAGAAATTACTGCATCAGAAGAAGACACCTTAATATCAAATCAGGTTGCTATAGATTATTTACTAAACACTTCAAATATCTACAACTCTTCGAAAGATTACTCAATATATCCTGAAGAGATATCTGATATTTGTAGAAGACAATCAAATACTCTATTAAGATATGACGCAACACCGATTCGTCCGAATAATTCAGTATATATTTCATTAAATGAAAACGTGAAAACCCCTCATTCTGTTGCTTTTGAAGATATTGATATGATACCCGAAATCCAAGGGTTTGGCAAGTTGTTCAGAAATCCACTATTAGTCGGATTAATTTATTCAACAAAAACCAAACTTTTTGACAACCTTTCTGAATTAATAGGCCGTAAAGAAGCTAACAAATCAAAAGACCAATTAATTAAAGATTTTAACGACGATCTATTAGAAGATATCCGTATTACTGCTGAAAAATATGACTGGGATGACTGGGCGCTTAATTTGTTACCCATTTCAATTAAACAATGATTTCTCTTACAAATAATATCTGTAAACAATAGTAGTATTGATGGGCGTCCTATTACCCCGATGATTTATTCCTCGGAGGGAGCCGCGCGTTGAACATCACAAGAGTCGAAGTAACCCCAAAACAAGGCGATGGCCTGAGTGATGTTAGAGGTGATGTTGTTAGGCGTCAATTACTTGCAGATCATGATGTAAAAGTTGGCGATGTAAGGAGCATAGTTGGGTTTTTGATATCATCAAATATTCCATCTGAAGAAATCTCAGATAGAGTAGATGATTTATTTGCAGACCCGATTATCGAATTCTCTTGTACTGATGAACTATTCATTAGGAATGAAGAACTATTTTCCAAAACTCCGGATGCGGTAATATCGGTTGGATTCAAAGCAGGGGTTACTGATAATCCTGGGGCGGCGGCACTTGATGGGTTTAGGACGATATTCTCTCATACCGACTCCGAATCAAAAATTTCAACCTATATCACTTACATATTCTATGACTTACCAAATGAGATTACGACAGAATGGCTGGAAAATATCCTACACAACCAACTCATCCAAAGAGCAATTTCTTCAACTAAAGAGGAGTGTCAAAACAAAAATTGGCCAGAAATAGAGTATACTGCTAAACCAAAACAAGTATTTGAGAACCCGAAACATGTCTCATTAGAGATAAGTGATGAGGAATTAATCGACCTTTCAGAAAATGGATTATTAGCCTTAAATCTTGAAGAAATGCAAACAATTCAATCCCATTATAGAGATGAATCTGTAAGAGAATCGCGTAGGGCGGCAGGGATAGTCCCGGATGCCCCTACTGATGTTGAATTAGAGTGCCTAGCTCAAACATGGAGCGAACACTGTAAACACAAAATCTTCGCCTCAAAAATCTACCATTCAGATTTAGAGACGGGTGAGAAAGCAACAATCGATTCAATTTTCAAAACCCACATCATGAATCCAACTCACGATATGCAAAAAGAAGTAGACTGGTTATTATCAGTATTCCATGATAATTCTGGCGTTATTGCTTGGGATGATGATTGGAGTGTCTGTATGAAAGCAGAAACCCACAATTCCCCTTCTGCATTAGACCCTTATGGCGGCGCAATGACTGGAATTGTTGGAGTCAATAGAGATATTTTAGGAACCGGCCTTGGAGCTAGGCCAATAGCCAATACAGACGTATTCTGCTTTGGCCCGCCAAACTGGGAAGGTGATTTACCAGACAACTTATTCCACCCATCTAGGGTTTTACGAGGCGTTCATGCAGGAGTTAGAGTTGGAGGAAACGAGTCAGGAATACCAACAATTAACGGAGCCATTGTATTTGATGATAGATACATTGGCAAACCCCTTGTTTATTGTGGAACGGTTGGAATAATGCCAAGGAGATTGAATGATGGAAGGGAA
>NZXL01000027.1 GCA_002697705.1 Methanobacteriota archaeon | reverse complement strand
AGACTTCATTGAATGCTTCAATAATGAGTTCACGAGTTTCGTGCAGTCCCTGAATACCTTTAGTATCGTTAACCAATACATTTGTTCCATTGATTGCGTAAATCTTTCTCATCAAATCTTTGTCCATTCCAATAGCACCAAATTTGTTTCCAGTTTCTTTAGCATCACTTGTACGGATAGTTCCATTACCAAGTTCACCAGAACGTAGTGCTTCAACTACTTCATTACTAAGTGCTTCAACTTCAAAGTAGAATCTATTGTGGCGATTAGGTGACTTTCCTTCGAAAGACCTTCCGTGATTGTTTCCTTCGATACCTTCACGGTAAACAACAATAGGTGGACTTACTTTCACCTTGATGTTTTGTTCTTCTTCAATACGGTAAACAGTAATTTCAAGGTGTAGTTCTCCCATACCAGCTAGTAGTGCTTCTCCAGTTTCTTGGTTTGTAGTTACTTGAAGTGATGCGTCAGCCTTAGCCAATGAACGCAAAGCATCGATGAACTTTGGAAGGTCCTTCATGCTCTTTGGCTCTACAGCCACAGTAACAACAGGGTCAGAGTAGTGTCTAATTGCTTCGAATGGGGTGAAGTCTTTGTCGTGAGAAAGTGTAACACCTGCGGCAGCCGTACGGATNCCGGTAAGTGCAGCAATATTTCCTGCAACTACCTTAGGTACGGTAATTCGGTCGCCACCAACCATCATACTGACTTGTTGGACACGTTCAGGCTTTGCAGCACCGATTGCATAGACAGATTCACCTTGTGCAATTGCACCAGAGTAAATTCTACCAACTGCTACTTCACCTGCGTGAGGGTCCATCCAAATCTTTGTGATCATCATTGCTAGTTCTGCTTCAGGGTCGCATGCCATCATGGACTTTGCGATATCAGATTCTAGGTCTCCAGTCCAAATGTTTGGTACACGGTATGGTTGTGCTTCAACTGGTCCTGGTAACTTTGTTACTGCCATGTCTAGAAGAACTTCGTGTACAGGTGCCTTTTGAGCCAACTCTTTTTGGTTTTCATCATTACAGTATTGGAAAATATCAGTGAAAGAAATTCCAGACTTAGCCATGTAAGGAACAGTAATTCCCCAGTTGTGGTAAGCGGAACCAAATGCAACAGTTCCGTCTCCAACAGAAACTTGCCAAGACTTCTTGAATTCTTCAGGAGCGAATTGCTTAATCAATCGATTTACCTTGGTAATAGTACCTTTGAATCTCTCCATCATATCTTCAGGAGTTACTTGTAATTCGTTAATCAATCTGTCAACTTTATTGATGAAAAGAACAGGCTTAACCTTTTCTTTCAATGCTTGTCTAACAACAGTTTCAGTTTGAGGCATTGGTCCTTCAACAGCACATGCTAAGATGAAACATCCATCGACAGCACGCATAGCACGAGTAACGTCACCACCAAAGTCAACGTGACCAGGGGTATCGATTAGGTTGATTAGATAATCAGTTCCTTCTACACCGTGAACCATGGAAGCAGAAGCAGCGTTAATGGTAATACCACGTGCAGATTCTTGCTCATCGAAATCTAGNACACGAGCAGCACCAGCAAGATCGCTGGACATCATNCCTGCNCCTGCNATCAAGTTGTCAGAGAGTGTTGTCTTACCGTGGTCAATGTGTGCAGCAATACACAAATTACGAATTTGTGGTAGTATATGCATAACTTCTGTTGCTTTCTTAATGTTGTCTTCTTTACGGCCCATGGTATCACCTAACTCTCGCTGATTGTGGCCACCAAAAAGGGGTTCTTAAGTGACTCGCATGTAATTAGCGAAGTATCAAGATAAAATGCCAACTAATCAATAGTTTATAGCATGAGCAAGATGCACATATTGTGCACCATTTTTGACTCATCTTGCGGAAGATGCGATTCTCTCAAGTTCTTCTTTCTTAGAAACAGCGTAAGATGTAACATCTCCAGCAGCTGCTTTATTGAGTTCGTTGATAATACAACTTGTAAGAGTTCTTTTTGACTTGTGAGTTCCTTGTTGTGCACCNTTTGCAAGGTTTCTTAGAGCAACGTCAAGTCTTCTTGAAGGAGATGAATCAACAGCCTTTGGTTGAGATACAGCACCGAATTTGATTCTAGTAATCTCTTCCATAGGTGCGCCATTACAGATAGCGTCAACAAATGTTTGCAAAGGATTTCCACCGGACTTGTCAGCAATATTGTCAAGAGCAGCCTCGAAAGCCTTCATTGCGCCTTGCTTCTTACCAGTATATGGTCCAGTTCTCATCAATTTGTTGATATATCTCTCAACAACTGATAACTTTGCTTTTCCAAACCAAGCATTAGCGTGGCGTCCACCGGTATGTGGTACTCCTACGGTTGTAAGATTGATGTAAGGGGCAAGTCCAGGATCTTTACAAGTGATTTCAGAAGCATCCCACTTTCCAAAAACCAGTGTTCCGATTCCAGCGATAGGTCGGTAATCTTCGACCTCTTCTTTTGCTTCTTCTACTACTACTTCTGCTTCTGTCATAAAAAACACCTCAGCGAACTGGCTTCTCCTTTCTTCCACGGACCATCTCATCTAGAGATACACCGTTAACCTGGATAACCTTGTATCTAACTCCTGGAATATCTCCATAAGAACGACCCATACGTCCACCGATACCTTCGACCATTACTTCATCGTGTTCATCGATGAANTTTATTGCACCATCTCCTGGAGCGAAAGCGGTCAATTTNTTTCCGTTTTTGATAAGGGAAATTTTGACAGCTTTACGGATTCCTGAGTTAGGTTGTTTNGCTTCAATACCGACTTTTTCTACGACGATACCCTTGGCTTGAGTTGAACCTGCAAGAGGGTCGTGCTTAGCACGAGACTTTAGCATACGCTTCTTATATCTGCGATCTGACCAACGGAATTTTTGTCGATCCTTTGCCATCTTGGCACCTGCGAAGAGTCCTCTGCCCATAATATCAACCTCATTGAAGCAATTCGCCGACTCGAAGCCCCTATTTAACAACGACCCATGAACTGAATTTTAGATTGTAGTTGAACAAATAAGATAATGGTTAAATTATGTATAAATTAAGGGCATTTAGGTGAAAGGTTCAAGCGACTATTTCTTGTGGGCAGTATATGGCGTTTCGTGACCATTTGGAATTTGCACAAACTGAAACCTCTCCGGTTAGTTTGATTCACGGTATGTGGAAGTATTCTAATGAGCATAATCATTCACTTACTGTATTTGACCAAATTATCGAAACTCCAGGGCATAAAGCAGCGGTAAACTTGCTTACTCGGGAACGTTTGTGTCAAGCAATAGGAATAACTCCTGAACAATATATCGACACTCTCGCATGGGCCATGGAAAACCCTTCAGAACCTATTTTGGTAGATGCTTCAGAAGCGGAATGCTATGAGAATATGCAAGACGAAGTAAATTTAGAATTGATTCCAATCCCACATCATTGGCCACAGGATAGGGGTAGATATTCNTCTGCAAGTGTAATTATTGCTGAATATAATGGAATTAGAAATATGTCATTCCACCGTCAATTTTTGAGAGATTCTAATCACACAGTTGTAAGATTGGTCCCTAGACATCTTAGAACAATGATGCTAAACGCACGCGAAGAAGGTCAAGAAGTAGAAATCGCTGTGGTAAATGCCCCAGACCCTGTTGTTTTACTTGCAGCAGCAATGTCATTCAATGATAATATCGATGAATTAACAATTGCCGCTGCTCTCCATGAAAAATTATATTCAAAACCTCTTAGACTTACCAAAATGCCGAATGGGATTCAAGTTCCTGCAGATTCAGAATATGTCATGTGGGGTAGAATTACTCTAGATAATGATGATGAAGGTCCATATGTTGACATTACTGGAACAGTTGATGATGTTCGTCAAGAACCAGTAATTGAAATCGAGGGTGTATTTCACCGTGACGAACCAATTTTCCACGCACTAATTCCTGGAGAAGCAGAGCATAAAACTCTGATGGGATTACCAAGAGCACCAACTATCAAAGATGCGGTGAACAAAGTCTGTGAGTGTCTAGATGTTCACATGACTGAAGGTGGATGTGGTTGGTTATCCGCTGTAGTAAAAATCAAGAAAAATAATCATGATGACGGAATAAAAGCAATAAATGCGGCATTGGATGGTCATCGTAGTATGAAGATGGTGACTATTGTAGATGAAGATATAGATATTTCAGACCCAGTTAGAGTTGAATGGGCAATGGCGACTCGATGGCAACCTGACAAAGATACTGTTATTTTATCAAATCAAAAAGGTAGTTCTTTAGATCCATCACGTAATGAAGATGGAACAACATCTAAAGTAGGATTTGATGCTNCAATTCCGTTTGGCTATGATAAAAGTGGATTTATGTCTGTACAATGAGAGGTGTTTTTTTGTCACAGGATAGTGGAGACCTTCTTCAACACCCTCGNCGAAACCTCGGAAACCGATATCGTTCACAATCTCAGAAATTTGTCGGTTTGGCAACTAGAGATAGGACTCGGTTCGATGAGAATATGTCATGGGCAGAACAAAATGCTAGGCAAGCGATACTTCACGATTTCACAGATGAAAGAAATTGGCGATGCCTAGCTGATATCAAGGTGATTTTAGGGGATGGTGATGGTTTATGCGCATTGCTGGAAGATGTTTTTTCAGTTCTTGGAAGAGATTCGGAAAATATTGAACAACTAAAAGGAATTGATTTTCTTAAATTAGGTTTGGAATTACTAGAAGCAGCATTCGCAAGAGACCCTTTGGAACCAGATAATTGGTGGGATAACCTTTCGAAGAACGACTCGCTGAAAGATAATATCGAAGAATTTGTTTCAAGATGTAAGAGATTAGATTTTACCGACCAAAGAGCCAACATAATTTTTGGTAGGCGCATTGAGAGACTTAGGGATTCGGGATATACTGAAATCTTTATTGAACTTTCAAAACACCTTCTTGCCCATAGGCCTAATAATCACGAATTATGGATGGAATTAGGTCGGCTACATGAGAGGAGAGGGGAAGTCGATGAAGCATGGATGTGTTATGACCACGTTCAAAATATTCGTGGACATCTATCTCCAAGAGATGATTTCCTCTCGAGGTTAACCGGCAAGATGGATGGTGAAAAGCAAAAGCCTTGGTCGCAACCTACAGTTGAGAAGCGTGATCAATTTTTGGACCAAATGTTGAAATTATCACAACGAGTTTCAAAGCCAAATAAAATTGTAGAGGCTCAGAATATAGAAGTAGAGGAACCAGAAAATCTTCATCCTGATATGATTAGACTTCAAGAATTGATTAACAATGAAGATTATTCTGAGGCCTTTTTCTTAGCTAGGAGGTTGGTTGCTCAGGGCGAAGATTGGGCTGAAGAATGGCTCAATAAGGCTAAATTAGGTTTTGGTGAATGAAGTGGATGAACCAATCTTTACCTTGGCATGGGTTACTTGTGCCGGAGAAGAACCAACACTGATGGGGCAAGGTGGAAGAGTCTTATTCGTTCGTCATCCACAGCGTGGATGGGAAATTCCAGGCGGCCATATAATGGAAGGAGAAACCCCTGAACAAGCACTGCTTAGAGAACTGGAAGAAGAAACTGGTTGCATTGGGGAACTTATTGCTTGGAATAAGGACTACTATCCAAAAGGATGGGTTGGGCACGTTATTGTCAAAGACCTTGAAGAAATTTCTAATTGGGAAGTTGATGATGAGAATGTTAGCGAAGTAAGATGGTGGAGCGAAGTACCTCCACTAATCGAATGGACTATCGAAGAATTCCAAGATTTAAGTGAATGGTGTATTAATCTATAGATTATATCATCGTAAGAATAGTGAGTCTTTGATTCCACTTTTTACGTAACTCCTCATCTACAACGCATGCTTGAATTATGGCGACTAACATTGAATCTTCAACATCATCAGGGTTAGATAATAATTCTTGAAATAAATCTAATTTATCAATTTTAGATGCTATACTAACCATTGCTCTAAGGTCTGGTCTTTGTTCTCCAGAATTTGATTCGGGTAATTTGGAGTGACACCACATAAAAACNTCCTCAATATCTTGAATATTGGNATTATATTTTGGTTCATCATCTGTAGCACTTCTNGGTTTAGCCTGCGCAATTTGTTCTTTCATNCGTTCAGCATTTNCATCTATNCAATCTAATGAAAGTTCTATGAAAAGTGTTCCAGCCTCAATTGCCATATTTGTCTGGAATGCTTTGATTGCATGGCCATGTGCATTCCAAGCATGTCTTGCAGCATCAAAGATGTGACCTAAAGATGCTCTAATTCTACTAGCGCCAATCCTTGAAATTGCTATCGTTTCATCNGCATGNCCAGCATTTCTTGAAATATCTGAGTAAACTGTTAGTGCCATAAGTGGNGCTCCAACAGCCATGTGAAATGCCGCTTTATTGAGTAATGATAAATCATGGTCACGACTTGCTTTGGAAACAGATTTCAAGCGTATTTCCGCCCAAGTTAAATCATCTTCAGCCCCTTCAGTATCTCCTGCCTCAAATCGACTTAATCCTCTTTCCATACGAAGACGTCCTTCCAATTTCAAATCCCTTGTTTCGGGGTTCTTTGCNATCTCTATTGCATCATTTATCGCTTGTTCGAGATGTTGGTCACCTAACATTCTCCTACGNACAAGTCCCAAAGTGGCTTTTTCTGCAGGTGATAATTCTTTTTCAATGATAGCCAAAAGTTCAGCGGCATCAAGGAACATAGCAGCCTCAGCAATCATCAACCATGATTCAATTTTCATTTCATCTTTCCAATCAGTCAATTCTTCGATATCAACAGGTCCTTTATCCCTCCATCGAGAAATAAAATATCCCGGAGAATTTGGAACATCTATGTGAGTCATATATTTCACTCCTTACGATCAATTGTTGCTACTTGAGCTATAAAGGCAGATTCNGCAGCGATTCTATCCGTGTTGCCACTCCATCCTGCTGCACCACTATGACCNCCACCATCTCCGCCAATTTTTTCAGAAATAGTTTCCATAATTTCACCGAGATGGATTCCATTTAGAGTGGTTTTCCTGGACGCCCTAGCAGTTAGCCTAGTCACCCCTTCACGTGTTCTGCTAA
Organism: Methanobacteriota archaeon; assembly: GCA_002697705.1. Taxonomy (GTDB): domain Archaea; phylum Thermoplasmatota; class Poseidoniia; order Poseidoniales; family Poseidoniaceae; genus MGIIa-L1. The sequence goes on along the minus strand of NZXL01000027.1, from coordinate 20,515 downwards.
CTAGGGAAATTTCAGCTCCAGTTCCAATCAGTAAAGTTGCTAGACGTCCTTCTAGAGTTCCACTATTGGTATAAACAATATTCCAACTTCCTGATTCTATGGATTTAGATCTCTCAAGCCCTCTTAGGATACTTCCTCTTTCACTAGGGCTTGTCTCTTGACTCTCAATGAATTCGACTAGAGATGGAAAATCGATATCTTCATCTTCTAATAGAGTCACAGTAGCAGAAAATGCAGATTTTCCAGCATGACGATACCTTCCAGTATCTGTAATTAGACCAGCGATGAGAAGTTTTCTAACCGGTGTTGTCAGAGAATCAGGAGAATATTGAGATAGGTATTGAGTAATTATTTCAGTTGTGGCAGAAACACTCGCTTTAATCATGATGTCGTCTTCAGAAACATCCCAGTCATCTGTATCGTGGTGGTCAATTATACACTTAGGGACATTTTCTGGTAATTCTATTCCAACTTGTGATGGTGATGCTGCATCAACAATAATTATTCCAGATAGTGATGCTGGCCAATTTGAATGATTGGCGCCGATTTTTCTGAAAGGTGCTGAAAGTTCTTCACAAACTTTCTTTGCAACTCTTCCTAAATGTAAGCCACAAGCCATCATGTTACTATTTGCTGAAGATAATGCGATTGCTGAACCAACAGTATCCATATCTCCATTCATTCCAGTAAGTACTGGAACTGCTCCATTAGAGCAATGTTTGTTTATCCAAGCATCCAGTTTGGCCATCAAGGCCGACATATCTTGGCTTTGCTCAGAAGTCACTGAGATCCCTCTAGAACTTTCTTTAATTCTTCATATGAAGATACAAGTTCTTTTTCACGTGTCTCAAAGCGAGTCATGTGTTCCTTTAGTGATTCAATATCTTTCAACAGAACTTCATGAAGAGATTTTCTATCTGAAACTTCGATGAGTACTCCACCTAGTTGTTGATGAAGAGCGAGTTCCTTTGGCTGATTCTTTACCGCTTCAGCAGTAGCTTCTAATTCTAGAATTTGTGCNTTNAAACCNGCAATTTGTTGTCTTGCAGATTGNATTTCACTNACAANAATNTGAAACTGTTCCATACTTTCCATATTCTCACCATTACATCTCATAGGGTAGGGGTTGATGAACTCTTAGTATTCATCAATTACATCTAACAAAGAATCTACGGCGATTAAACCCCTAACTCTTGTATTCCACATGGCACGCAAATCTTTAGCTTTAGATTCCTTAATTACGATATTGAAACTATCGCCAGACCTATTGATCTCACAGTCAGTAATTAGTGCGGCTGAAAGAGNTTCAGTACAATCACTATTTCTCGACTGGACATCTAATTTCAGTTTCCATTCACTAGACATCTTGAAACCTCGGTGGTTTCACTCTTCTTCAGAGGATGCCTCAGTAAGACTTCGCTCGTAATCTAGAGCCGCTTGTTGAGCGATAAATGCCATATCTGCAGTAGTTGCACCTTCAACNGAACGTCTTAGGATTCTGCTATTTGCATCAGATGCTCTTGTGTAAGGCTCCCAAGCCCCACCAGCGAATTTATAATCGCACTTTGAACATTCCCAGATACCAACAGATTTACGAGTAACTTTGCGATATTGACAGACCGGACATGTATATTTGGCACTTTTCTTTGCCAATGCCGATCCTGAATTTCTTCTAACAGATACACCATATCGTGCACCGAATCTTGCTGTTGCGCCTGCTTTTTGTGTTCGCTTTGCCAATCAGTTCCCCTCCTGGTTTGCTACAATATTTCTGAGTTCACCACAGCGTTGCTGGGCTACATCGAATATCTCTGCAAATTCGGCGGGCGTGAACACCCCTCTTAACCCCTTTTGTAGTGAGTGAAGGTGACCTTCATCACCAAGAGTGATGTGAATTCGCTCATCTCCGCCCAATTCTTCCTCTTCAGAAGGGTCGTAAATGTATCTTCCACCGACTCTAGTGAATGATGCCATAATTGGAGTTCCGTTAACCTTCAATGTATAATCTTCACCAACATCGAATCGTTCAGCAGGAACAATTGCGGTTCTAAGAGCAGCTATTGCAGCTAGTCCACAAGCGTCGAAAATATTTCCACCATCAGACAGTACGTGAATATCAATCATTACACCCCAGACTTTTTCGCCAGGAACAATACATAAACTGGACATATCAATNCATCCNGATTCACGAATTCCTCTNTCAACGACTCTACCTANTTCGATAGATTCAGGAGATGGCGGNCCNGGTTCATATTTCCTGTGTGCAACAGGACGTAGTTCTGCACCACACATCAAAGAACCTTCAGCAGGTCGATCTGGCCATGGTGTACGGATTTCAAATTTTACACCAGCATAAACTATGGTTTTACCCATTGTTACCTTAGCAGANCCTTCAGCATTGTATAAGCAATCAGTTTCAAGAGTNACTTCACGACCTTCAAATTGAGCACGACCATCCATTCNNTCGTCNGATTCAGCNAATCTTGCTAATTCTTGTCTTAANANTGTAGGAACTAATTCTACCATCAGTTCTCACCTCCTTCGTATCTTCTTTTGAGAGCATCAACCATGACTTCGTGAATTTCTGCAGCCGCTTTGAAATTATATTCCATTGCTAGATTGTATTCATCAGGAGAAAGGTCACCATCCATTTGAAGGAATGCGATTTCACCTGTATTAGGTAAGATTCCAACTGGNAAATCGGCCTGTCCATAGTTATCTTCTGCTTTATCCAAGTCTAATACTACAGTATCTTCGACTTTTCCAGATGCAACTCCGACAATAAAATCTCTCATTGGTATTCCAGCATCGGCCAGAGCAACAGAAGCAGCGGTAATNCCAGCACATCTTGTACCAGCTTCAGCAGCAAGTATTTCGATTTCTACTCGAATTTTGGAACGAGGGAAACGTTCAACCAAAACTACAGATTCAAGTGCTTCAGCAGTCACTTTGGAAATCTCTCTAGATCTTCTATTGTAACCNGGTCTAATTCTATCACTAGTTGAAAATGGTGCCATGTTATATCTAACATCTATAACTGCTCTATCTTGTCTTTGAATTTTTCTTGGATGAGCCTCCATTGGNCCGTAAACTGCTGCTACTGCAACATTCAGTCCATGTGTTACCATAGCAGAACCATCTGCAGCAGGTAGTATTCCTGCTTCTATACTAACAGGTCTCATTTCATCTATTTTTCTTCCGTCTAGTCTTAGACCATCATCTCTTAATAATTGTACGTCGCCATATCCACCCATCATTGTTCACCTCTAATTGGAGCANTCTTTTCGTGNGCAGTAAGTTCTGCCTCGAATGTATCTTTGTGGCCACTTNTTTGAGCAATTTCAATTGCTGCACGTGACCATGCAATGCCTTGAGCATNACCNTCAACCCAGANTTTCCCATTTTGTCCAACGANTATTCTACAATCACTAGCGTTCTTGAGTCTTTCAAGTGTTGAGTTATCTTTTCCTTTGATTCTATCTATATGATTNACAGGAACGGTAAGAAGAGCGCCTTGGTTTAGACGTCTAAGTCCAATNCCTTTCATTGTTAGAACTACATTATGACATTCATCGACNTCTTGGACACGAGCCAATGCTACATCTCCAATTCCCATGTGTTGTCTAGCAGCTCCAAATTCTACTTTCCAAGGTGCAAGTGACATAGGAAGTAATCCTTGAAAAGCCCCATTAATATTCATGAACCAAAGATTGTTTCTAACTTCAGCAACTGTTGCTACTATTAGGTCTCCTGAACGTGGAATATACGAGCTATTGATTGGGTCAACCGATACGGTGCCGTTAAATTCTCTAGCCCAACCTAACTTGGTTGCAATAATTTCATCATTCAGTGCGATTGCACCACTTCCTATTCGCTTCCCGGCGCATGGCCCGATTGCCATACCCGGGGTCACGAGACGCAGCTCGGCGTCGCTTCGACCTTGGGACATTTCTTCTTCTCCAAAACGGGCGAAACGACAACCCATGATAAAGCCGACCCAAAGAATTCAGAGACTAATTCATATCTCTTTGACTTCTGTTTGGGAAGAAACTTTCATTATCATACCAATAATTTCNCCCTTCATNCCTGCTGGACAATCGACGACACAAGCCCATGAGCCATCTTCTAGCCAACCTTCTTTGACTTGATATTGTCGCAGAAGTCTGTGTGCTGTACCATAGGCAGTTCCAGGGACTTTGAATGCTAACCTAATAGTTTCAAAAGANAGCGGAATCAAAACTTTTAGTTTATCGATTGCTTCTTGGATTTGTAAATCAATTTTCTTGAAAGGGTCGACAGAATATCGAGATTCATCAAGTGCTAATTCAATTCTAGTCCTAGGATGAGGACTCTTTGATTTCGGGTCAACAGCCTGGCTGTGTATATGATGTATTATTTGTTGTCGCATACGTTCAACCATCTCTTTACGTTGGCCAGTTGTNAGTTGAATACTACCCTTGTCGAGAATAATTTTTGCAATTTCAAGNATATCTTGGGTATTGAAAGTATTTTCNATTGCTTCCCCNGTTGGNCTTTCTCCAGANCGGGCATCGTGAAACACTTCATCCATTGCTAAGAAGTCATCAATATTGACTGAAGTTGGATCATTTTTAAAATCATCAACTAGGTCTGGGTCAACCAATAATTCATAGCGCTTTCCGCCCTTTTCCATCCGTGCCAAAACTGAATTATCTAGGCTTACCATGTGTCTCCCTCGATGTACCATACATTAGGCACCCAATGAGGGTAACGGTGAAATCACTCTTCTAGTGGCTTCAATCTGTCAATTTGCTTGTTGACTTCATCCCTGTCTAGGACTCTAAAGCCATCTGAATCTATTACAGATACTTCTACAGCATCACGGTTGAGTTCTGTATCATTTGAGAATCTAAGACCTTCGAGCCCCATTTTCATTGCAGCGTTTAGAGTCATATTCTCTTTCCAGTTCTTTTCGAAATATTCGATAACAGTGTTTCTTCCACTTCCAATAGCGCCGGCATGATATGATTGGTATGCTCCACTTGGGTCAGTTTCGTAAAGGTGAATTCCATTTGCATCAACTCCACCAATTAACAGAGCTGTTCCAAATGGTCTTGAACCACCATATTGGGTAAATGATTGCTTAAAGTCACAAATTTTCTTGATTAGAACATCTACAGGAACTGTAGCGCCGTAAGTGATACGGTTGACTTGTGCTTCAACTCTTGCACGAGCCACTAGTTGTCTAGCATCTGCAACAAGTCCAGATGTTGCAACACCAACGTGATTATCGATTTTGAACATTTTTTCTATTGATTCTGGAATAATCAATCGACTAATAATTCTTTTATCACAGACTAAAACTACACCATCTTTAAACTTCAAACCAGCAGTAGTAGTACCCCTTTTTACAGATTCTCTAGCATATTCTACTTGGAATAGCCTTCCATCTGGGCTGAATGTTGTAATTCCATGATCGTATCCTCTTCCACTTGGTTGCATAATCTCACTTATCCCTTCCTTGACTCGACACTTTATGAGCATAAGGGTTGATTACTCCCTACTGACTCACTCTCGCTAAGTATGTTAATATGCTCGACCCATATAACTCCTACGAGTTTTACCCTCAAACTCTTGAGGTAAGAGTATCTGCCCTTTTCATGCGAGTTGCCGTTTTGTCATCAGGAGGTAAAGATTCCTCGGCTGCATGGTGGTGGGCAAAGTGCAAAGGATGGGACATTGAATGTCTTGTTACAGTAATTATTACTGGACGTGATTCTTGGATGTTTCAAATACCAGGTACAGAAATTGTTGAGAAACAAGCTGAATTGGCCGGATTGAAATGGTTGAAGATAGATAGTGAAGGTATTCAAGAGGAAGAGATTTTAGATTTGGAACATAAATTAAGAGATCTTGAAATTGACGGCTTAGTATCAGGTGCGATTCGTTCTGATTACCAAAAGTCACGGATTGAGAGAATGTGTGAAAGACTAGGGATCAAAAGTTGGACGCCTTTATGGCATCAAAGTAGTCTTGGTCATATGCGTGGTCTTGTATCAAATGGATTTGAAGTTATGATTACAAGTGTGGCATGTGAAGGACTAACCGAAAAGTGGGTTGGCCATATTTTGACCGAGGAATCACTAAAGGAAATGGAAGAACTTTCTAATAAGTTTAGATTTAATGTAGATGGTGAAGGCGGAGAATACGAGACTTTAGTCGTCTCAGGTCCACATTTCCATGGTTCTCTCGAAGTATCAGGAGTCTCTACTTGGGATGGTAAAAGAGGGGAATTGAAAATAGATTCAGTAAAACTGGTCAAGATTTGATTGCTTCTCGTGCCAGTTTTACACATTCATCAACTATCTCTCCAGAATCACCAAGGTGATTTGCTGGGTCAAACATTGCTTCCAATTCTTCGATACTGAATGCAGCAGATATTTCAGGAGTTCTTGAACAAACATCGATTAGTTCAATTTTCTTATCGACTGCTTCGAAGGAAGCAGAACGAAGAATTTCATGGGCTTCGTCTCTTGCAATTCCATGTTCTACTAGTTCTATCATGACTTTTTCAGCCATGACCAATCCTCTTTGAGCAAGGATATTTTCCATACATCTATCTGCATCTACCCACATATTAGTCAAAACATCTCTTGTTTTAGCAATTACATCTTCACAAAGGGCAGAGCCATGAGATAGTGTGAATCTCTCACTGCTAGAATTAGCCAAATCTCTTTCATGCCACAAAAGGGCGTTTTCATATGTTGGAATAATCATGGAACGAACTATTCTTGCTAGGCCAGAGGCGTTTTCTGATTTAATTGGATTTTTCTTGTGAGCCATTGTAGAGGAGCCAACTTGCTTCTTAATGTCGAAACCTTCTCCTGCTTCTTGAATTTCAGAGCGTTGTAGATTTCTTACTTCTTGGAGAATCTTTTCACATGTTGCCGCCACATTAGCGAGCCATGAAACATATTCGATGTATCTATCTCTTCCAACTACTTGGGTAGTTGCTAAAGGAACTCCAAGTCCGAGATGTGTCATTATCAGGCGCTGAAGTTCTCTAGCATTTTCTCCTTGAGCAGCACCTGTTCCAACGGCTCCAAGGAATTTTCCTACAGAAATTCTAGGAGATGCTTCATCCAGTCTAATCAATTGACGTCTAAGTTCATCTAGCCAAACCGCTGCCTTTAGTCCAAATGTGATTGGAACTGCGGCTTGACCATGTGTACGACCAAGCATCACTGTGTCTCTTTCTCTTTCAGCGACATCAGCGCAAACTTTGATCAGTAGACATAATTGTTCTCGAAGAAGGACAATACTATCACGCAATTGTAGGGCAACTGCAGTATCGACAATATCATTTGATGTCGCTCCAAGGTGAATACACCATCCAGCATCGCCAGCAGCTTCAGCCATTGCCTTGGTAAGTGCCATGATATCATGCTTAGTTTCTGCTTCAATTTCAGATACTCTTTCTTTGGTGACAGATTTTGGATTTGCAATCGCTGCTACAGCATCATAATCTTGTTGCGAAACCTTGCCGAGTTGCATATGTGCCCAAATCAAAGCCCGTTCAACTTCTAATTGTCTTTCATGTCTTCCAAGTTCAGACCAAATGTGTTTGAACTCTTGGCAACCGTATCGATAGTCTAATGGGCAAAAGGCCATGATTAATGGTCTATAAATAGACTATTGAACCTTCCTACATCGACTTTGTACTAAAAAAATTATTTTTGATATTCGAATAATCTACTAATACGCTAAAATATGCATCAACTACTATGTTATTAGGGGAAAATAATAACCCCTCTTCATTCAAGCAACTTCATGGCAGAAGATTCAGTCAATGTCGAGAGTCGTACGTCATCTCAAGACAAAAGATGGACCATTATGGCAGCACTGCTTGGTACAAATACTGCAGTAATGCTTTTTCAAGGAATTGAACAGGAATCTAATCCAACGCAAATAAGAGAATTTGCATTGGCAATTATTGCTGCTACTTTGCCATTTCAAGGAATTTACTTTTTGATATATACCTTCGTAATGGAACATGATGCGAAATTGACTGATGAGATGCGAATCAGACTTCAAAAAGCATCTGCATTGTGTCAGTTAGTTGCTTACATATCTCTAGTTGGAGTTGGAATGATGTGGTATAACATTTCAACATATGTAGGTTTATTTTTCATAATTTCAACAATTCTTGCGATCATTTTCATTAGATTAGCAATGAATCCATATAGGGTTTCAGAAGCTGAAAGCCTTGATTAAGTTCAAAAAAGGCCTGAAAAGAGGTTTCCAAACCAATCCAATATCGGTGGAAGAATCTTTATCATAAGTCCAGTAATTGTTGCTACAATTAGTAGCAATATCATCATTACAACTGGTCCATATTGATTTTTATCATTCATTGCGGTACCAAAGAAGCCATCACGCTTAATGGCATCTAACAAACTGCTGGCTTCTTCGAATTGAGGAGGGCTACGTCGAGGAATTCTCTCTCCTTTACGAATTACAACATCACTGACTGCGGAGTCATCAGACTCGTTCTTAGTACCTGCCATGAAACCTCCTGTAGTTGAAAGGTCATGAGCATTTCCCATTTTTCCGTAACTGTCATTCACTTGTTACCTGTCGGAGATTCATGGCGAGGTGGCAATTTCAACCTGAAAATAATCTCATTCACTTGGCAGTTGAAGGTAGTGTGGGCGGCACAACTCTAGGATTACATGTTGCAGCAGATACAATCGGAGATGGTGGAAGAGTATTATGGGTTGGAGAAGAGATGCCTGATAATCAGAGATTTTCACAACTCTTCAAACATTTATCATTAATCGATGCCTCTAGATTTCATGCTATGTCATTTTCTAGTTCATTTGATAAGGCTATAGATGCAATCATTTCAGCTTTAGATTCATTGCCTTCAGTAAGGCTAATTGTTTTAGATGACTGGTGTTCGAATTCTGGAAAAATTCCAGTTAGTTTAATTTCAGAAGTTGAACGCTTAACTAAACATATTAATTCGGGAATTAAATTATTACTCATCAGTAAATCATCGATCGATGCCAGTGGCAAGAAAAAAGGTGATTCATTTGCAAGAGCAGAGGCATCTATGATCAATAATGGATTTTCGATATTTGTATTGTCTCGTCCAAAGGATGGACCATTTAGGATTGTCAAATGGAGTGACGGTAGTATTGATTTGAATTTAACAGAAAGTGGTTTCTTAGAAACTTAATCTTCATCTTCACCTAGAAGTTCAGCCATTTCCTCCAATGCATCATCATCTGGTTCATCGAATTGCTCGGGATTTAATGCAGAACCAGGTCTTTCATCACTACCTGCCACATTGGGTGAACTTTCTTCGATACTATCTTCACGATTCTGTTTGGCTTGCTTCAAAATGAACCACATCATAACTAGAAATGAAATCCCTAGGATTAGATATGCTACATTCTTGGTTGTTTGTTCATCCGCCATGAAACTAATTCATGGGTATATGATATGATTATTTCCTATGATTTTTCTAATTTAATGATAAATTTCTCATATTAATTCCACTCGAGTGGCTTAGTCAAGTGTCTTCTAGAATCCATTGGTGCTTGAACCCAACCCGTCAGGGGTGGTATTCTAGACACTTCAACCCATAATTGGTCGGATTTCTCTCTACATTTTGGGCACCTTACTGGTTGATTTTTTCCCATTGATTTCATTTTAACATCACATTTTTTGCATAATGGTCGAATCTTCTCGTTAGAACTTTTGTCGACTCTTAATCGTTCTAAATGATATACTCCTTCATGGTTTAGCAATCCATTAAAACTAATCAAATCTTCATTTTTCAACCATTGGGCTAATAATTTAATTTCACCTGATTCAGAAAATGCTAACAGTTTATTTTTCTTACAATTGATAATAACCGTGCCTCTAGATAGTACTTCGATATCCATAACTACATCGGTCAGGTTTTCATCTAGATGGTCGTCGCTTGCTTGATTTGTTGTGAAAACTCGAAATCCCGAATTTTCTTCAGTAAATTCCGAATCAAGCAGATGAATTGCCGCTTCCTTGGCCACACTGTAATTTCTTGCTCTTAAGCCAAATAGAACCGGGCAAGGTCCTCTTGGTGCAATCATACTATTTCCTGTTCTTGAATCTCTAGACATGAAAGTATGTTCCATTTCATCGATTTCTTCCAATCTTTTAGTGTCGATTTTTCTAAGATTTTTAGTTCCTGTATTGATTTCAGTCCTCCAAGCAATGGCCTCGTAAGTGACTTGCGCTTTATCCCATGCAATTGCTGCTGTGGCGCCAATTCGACCCTGCCCTCCCCAGGATTTATCGGCGATTGGCACTTGGTCAATGTTTACTTCTCTTCTGACTGTATTGTAGTAAAATTCCACTGATGGAATTTGACTTGAAAACCAAACCATTCCAGGATCAGCAGGATATTGTTGTCTGTCATAATTTTCAGTTGAGGAAATCTCACCAGCCAAAGGAGAAATTTTTTCATCCCACCATGCGTCAAAATGATTCAATAATTTATTTTCATCTTGACAATTAATTTCAACTGCAACCGATGCATTACCTCTTGTTCTTTGTTTAGCAAAAGGCCAAAGTCTAACCAACCTTATCTCACCAATATCTACATCTCTTGGTAATCCCTGAATCAGTAAGTCCAGAGTTTTGGTCGTACAACCTCCACCTAAGTGATCGGTATCATCTAATCCTAGCCAACCCATACTCTCACCTTATTGGACTAAAATCATCGCCTTTGTCTTTTTCGTTGATAATTCTTTGAGAAACAGAGTAAATTCCAATCGATTCAGGCACTCTAAACAACCTAGCTCCAACAGCCCATCCTGCTCCCATATCACTATTCCTATCTCCAACTAGTAGGTCCAATTCATGTTTTGGTTGAACTTTTTCCTTCCACCAATTTACGTGTTTAAATTCAGAGTCAATTTCAATTATCTCTTGTTTTGAATTAGTCGTAGGTGGATTTTCACTTCGAAGCATACGGTCGGCCAGTTGTAACATACCTGGATTTGGCTTGCGGCAATCGCAATTATCTCTCTGACGATGAGGGCAAGTGATAATCATATCAAAATGAGCATCTTGATCTTGTTGTAAAAATAACTCTCGGAGTTTTTGATGAATCAAGAATAATTGATTTTCATCCCAAAGACCACGCATGATTGGTGATTGGTTAGTCACAATACAAACATAGAACCCCAATCGTTTCAAATCTCCAATTACTTTTGGTGCATTCTCTAAAATTTTCAACTCTTCTGGTTTGTTGATATAAGATGAACTTCCGATGTTTAGCACTCCATCTCTATCGATATATGCTATTGCTCCATTACTGTTTATTCCAGTAGGAAAAGTTCCGGGGCTATATTCGACTACCGGCCCCCGCATGTATCGCCCTGTGTAAGATTGTTGAAGTGATTTGTCCTTGAGATACAAGCGTTCAAGTCAAGTTAATATTTGCACACTCATATGGAACAACAGTCCATTGTCGCAATTATTGGTGCGATTGGACTAGTCTTGTTGGCATTATCTTGGCATTTTAGGAAGTCAAATAATCCTCTTCTTGCTCAATTCGGATGGATTTTAGTTTCATTATATTTCTTTGCAGGTTCTTGGAAATATTTTTCTCACCAAGACTATATTCTGACCATAATGTGTATGCTTGCACTTCCTCTAGGTATTGGAATGTCAATTTGGGAAGGCAGAGTTGAAGATGGAAAAACAAAGGATGCTTTGATTTGGTCTAGAGGGGCAATGGCATATGCAGGTGGACCTTATCTGCTGATTGCTCATGTGCCCTGGCTTAGTGTACTAGCGATATGGTTTGTTGCCTCTCAAGTCGCATTATTTTACCGAATGTCTGGGACTGGAGATATTCACTTAGGTGAAACATTTGTTCAAACTGAATCTGGACCGATAAATTGGAACGAGTGGGGTGGAAATAGGTGGTTTAGTACTGAAACATTTGGAGAATTTCCATATCAAACCGAACTAATTGCTGGAGATGGTACGGCGATAGGAATCAATTTTGTTTTAGCATGTACTGCATTACAATCAATGGTGATTTTTATCGGCGCAATTTCAGTTCTCGATTTAGATTGGCGTAGAAGGATTCGTGCTCTTATTTTCACGGTTCCAGTAATTCATATTTTGAACGTATTTAGAAATGTAGGTTTGATATGGATGCATCAAACATATACTTCATGGAGCTATTTTGGTATGTCGGTTTTCGAATTTGGGCATAATTATGCATCACGGTTTGTATCTTTGTTCGCGATGTTCTTTATGGCACTAATTATGTTCGAAATACTTCCTGAATTACATAGGCATATTGTTCGGCTTCTAAAGCCGCTTGGGATATTACAGCCTAAGAAAAATAAAACTTAGTTAGGATTTTGACCATTCATCGCTAGGATTTTTTCTTTCCCATTTAATGCCGCTATTTATCGGGTATTCAATCGACTCTTTACCATCAATTCCGATCATTCCCATTATCTGTTTAGGTGGGGCCTGTGAATTCACTTCAGAATTCAATAAATCTTCAAATGCTGACATCTCAATATTTTGATTAACTGAACTAGGAATACTGATTTCTTGACTTGCAGGCTGGACATTAACTTGTGAATCATCCATGCTCTCAAATGATGATTGGTAAACTGTATTAGTTGAATCATTAATTTGTTCACTTGGTTGAGTAATTTCCGGTTCATTCATGCCAAGCATTGTTTCGGCAATATCGAAATTCTTATCATTTTCCCAAGCAGTTGAATTTAGATTATTTCTACCTCCTCTTGCAAATACAACTAGTAGAGCCAATAGTCCAATGAATACTAGTGCTCCAATTGAGTATACTAAATCATTAGCTACACTAGGCGCAATATCAGCATTATCTCCAACACCATCGCCATCCGAATCCTTTGATTCATCTGGGTCATTAGGGAAAGCATCTTCATCATCAGGAACCCCGTCTCCATCTCCATCAAATGCGTCAAAAGTTGTATCACAAATTAAAGACATTACTTCTATTTCTGTTTCAGAGATTCGCTGATCTGAATTGGAATCCATCCCAATAAAGTTGAAATCATTTTCATAAATTTGAGAACTTAGTAATTCTATCAATACTGGTTCATCATCATTTGATAATTGGTCGAAAATTATCCATAGTTCATTATCACAGTTACATGTTTCCTGCAACAATTCAGTATACTCGATGTCTCCATCAGAATTTTTATCCATCATATTATAGTTATAATTTTTAATATCATACTCCGATTTAGAATTATTAAATTCATCATTATCTATCAAACCATTAGAGTCAATATCAGTGGATTTCATTATTTGGTCCGCTACATCCCTACAAGAATCATCTGCAGTAGGCTCTACAATTGGTTCTTCGATAATTGGTTCTAGGAAATCAGAGTAAACCCAATTGGCAACAATTGTCACATCTGAAATATCGGTGACTGCTTCAACGGTTATATCGAATCGACCATTAGCAGGTAAATCTATGAATATACTCTGAGAAGTACCATCACCAAAAGATTTGATTTCTATATCTTCGGAAGTGGTATCAAGGGAAGGACGTTGTCGACCCATTTCATCTTCAAACTCAAAGAAGAAATCTTCAAATCCAAAAGAAATTTGTTTACCTTCTGCAGTCATTGATAAATCACCACTTCCACCAAATGTTGAAATTTCCAAATAATCTCCCGGTTTTTCTAGATTCACAAAGAAGAACAAATCTTCCCCTTCAGGCGCTTCAATACCACTTATTTCCTCGCCATTGAACATCTCGATAGGAGTTCCATCATATGTCCAAACATATCGTTCTTCAAATGAAGCAGTAATCATTACCGAGCCGAACACTTGCTCGGTTTCTAGTAATATGTACCACATTCCTGGTGTTGGGTCATTGAAACCGATCTTATCACCAGCACCTGGGCTAGATGATAGATAAGTAAAGTCAGATGCTGTAGGTGCCTGTTCAATTTTCATAAATAGTGATGCTTCGCCAAATCCTTTTGCTAAATCCACTTCTAATCTCTCGGTACCAATCGGTACATTGACTTTGAAATATTGCAATAATCCATCATAACCACTAAGCGGACCATACTCCTCACCAGGTGTTAGTTCAATAGCATCTTCAGGTTCAATATTATCTGGTTGGTAAGTAAGTTGTGAAACGATAGTGAAATCTTTGGCATTCTGATAGGTGTAGGCAGCAACATAGTAAATTCCAGGTTCAACATCATATAGCGTAACAACTTGGTCATTTCCTTGTCCACCATCCCAAGCAACCTTTTCATTCATGTCATTTCCTTCGAAGAATCCATCATCTTCAAATGGCTCGGGCCAGAATCCAAAACTATCGAATGGATCTGGTACAGTGCCCCAAGAGATGCCCAAATCGATATTACCAGAACCGCCATAGGTTTTAACAGAAAGAGATGATAGGTTTTCGGTTACATCAACGTAATAGTAAAGGATTCTTTCTTCAACTGGTTTTTGTCTTCCTCCAGTAATTGATTGATCTGTTACTGGAATAGCATTGAAAAGTTCAGTCATATCTTCTAAAGGAGGTGGCGGGTCTGCAACATCCCAATCTAGGTACAGGGTCAAAGAAGTAATCTCTTGGATAGGAACTATCACGAACCACCATGTTCCTGCTTCAGGCCATTGCCATTCTTCGAATATGAAGCCCCAGTCGGTTTCTAATAATTCATCATAATTCCATGAATTTGGAATATATTCGTGCCCAACATAGATTTCATAATTTACTTCATCCTCCATCCAAAAATCATCGAATTCATTGTATACATTTAGCCAAAGTGATTTTGTCATTTCATCTATTTCTGCAAAGAATAGTAATTGATCTCCTGGCATTCCAGTAATATCAAAAACATCTTCTCCTTTGAAAAGTTGTATGGCTTGAGTTACGATACTTCCATCGGGCATTACCCATGATGCTCCACTGATGTTAGCGTTACGTGATGAATTATCTACTGTATTGGTCCCCTCACCTTCCGCGAATTGCCAACTTGAGTCATTATCAGCATTGCTTATTATGACGTCATCCATCATTCCCATGAAGTAATTACAATCACATCCAGCACCCATTCGACCCATGTATAGTTCATCACATTCAAGCCCATCTTGAAAGCAACTATTGGAACCAAAGTCCCCTTCCGGTATCATCGCTTGGTCTGAATCAAATGTTCCAGCAGGTACTTCATCGATGAAGAATTCTCCATAGGAGTTCTCCTCAACAACGACCTTAACATGTGTCCAATTATTTGCAGTGATAGTCATGTTAGATTTTGGATTATTCGACATTGAGTATTCATTTGAATAGGCAACATAACCATTGTTAATGTATAATCCCCAGCCATAGTCTCCCATCATTGTAATGAAACTTATACCACTTATATCTGGCATATTAATAGATACTTCAATCTCAATGTGGCTCCCCCAATCTGGCATTTCTTCATCGCTAATTACAAAATCATCGATTCCATCAAATCTCAATGCATAGTCTGCACCTGGGCCAATTTCTACAACACCGTAAACAGGAACTAGTTCTGGATTATTGCTCAAATCATTCCAAGTACCTGGCATTATATTTCCAATATTGGTACCAGCAATGTGAACATAATCTTCTTCTTCACTGGAAGAAGGTTGATCTTCACCCCAGTTTCTGTAGTAAAATGGCGTTCCATCATGCCACTTGTAAACTCCTTCCTCATCATTATCAGTCAAACCTGTCCAAAGGTGGCGTGATTGTCCATCGAAGTCAGCAAAAGTATCGAAAATCCATTGATTTTCATTCAAGTCATCAATAGTTGTTAGAAATCCATCCAATCCTCTGGCAGCAGAAGCAGAATCTTCCCAAGAAGCAGCACTTAGTAGATGGTATGTATTATTATTTTCAGGATTAACGGCAGTATGCAATATTGTAATATCTCCACTTTCTTCTGCACTAGCATTGGATGTCATTGGGGCTAATAATGAAATTAAAAAAAGCCCGATAATGAAATATGCTTTGCTGTGATAACTATCGTTCATCAATCCTTCGATTATCTTATCCAATTTGAACGTATTGGGTAAATGATTTTACAATTACTTTGTGAGTTTCTTTCCACCTATACGTAATTCGGTTTCAAGAGGCATTTGATGTTCCCATGCGAATTCTTTTACAATTCTCCATCCTTGTTCAGAACCTTCATAATCCTTGACTTCGATTCTCTTGTTACGAGTATTTGCCTTGAATGCTGCGACAGGCTCCGCATTTTTGAAAACTAAATAAGCAGAACCGAAACCAAATTTCTCTTTTAATATATCAGCGAAGTATGGAGATATTGGGTCGCTAGGAGGGAGTACGAAATCTCTGATGGTTGTGATATTTTTAGCCTCTTCAAGCAACTCTTTTCTACCCCAGCAGACTTCATGTAGGTCCTCAATTAAGAATCCCTTAATCAATGTTCCATCTTGCTCAAAACCGTTTAGAACCGATTTTAATTCTTCAGGTTTAAATGGTGTTCCTGCAAGTCGCATAAGTTGTTTTAGCGTGATTACAGGATAACTTTTCACCATCTTACGGAGATATTCTTTTCTTAATTCAACAGGGTCTAAATTACTCTTCAAACTTACAGTTCTAAATCCTCCACGGAAATCTTGAACAATATGGCCAGTTCTAATTAGTGGTTGGATTAGTTTTCTAAATTCAGACTGAGAAAGAGCATGCCTTTCTTTGAAAATATTAGGGTCGGAATTTTTACTGAAGAATTCTACAATATCCCAAAGGTCAGGGTCGTATTCTTCCCCTCTTATTATGAGAAGGTCTTGGAAGTGTTCGTAAGTTGCCCAAACTTGATGGCCTCGAAGATTTATTCCTTGATGTAATCTATTTGCACTGGCCATACTCTTCAAATCTGCACGATAAACTTCACATCTTCCTCTTAGTGCAAAATCATCTCTAACTTCAGGAGTTTCTCTCATAGCTAAAATTTCATTCTCAAGTCGAGTGTTTTGGTGAAGATGATGCCTATGGAACAAAGCCCTTTCTGCAATTTCTCTCGGCTGAGGGTCTACGATTCCACCTCTAATCATTCGCTCTCCAGTTAATTTGAAACCGATTGATTCAAGCGATTTTTTAGTTACCTCGTCAATACTAGAAACAGGCTCACTATTGAAATTACTCAGAATTGCAACATCTACCAACTGATCGGAGTGATTGTCGAGCAAGATTGAAAATGCTTGACAAAATTCTTCGATATATGCATTCGGAATATGTAGGTCCTTAATCTCCAAATAATCATTCACTTTGAACATCAAAATCTTACCTATTGGGTCAACACCCTTGAAAACCGGTAGGTACCATCCTCTATCCAGTATGCTTCTAACTTCCCAAATGAACCTTGAAACATATGGGTCTGATTGAGTCATAATTCGTAATTTTCTATCTTCTCTTCTTGGACGTTGTAACTTTTCCACTTCTTCAGGCATACAATAGAATGCCTCAGGGTCTGGAACCAAGGAAATTACTTTAGAAATCTTACCTGATTTTTCTAAATTCATCAAAGCAACTGTCAAGTCTTCAAAGGAACGAGTTATGTAGAATCTGAGTGTATTTGCCTTAATTGGGCCTAGTCTTTTGATGACATCAACAAGAGATGATTCAAAGTCCATCGGTTCATATACGCCATGTACTCTATGGAATAGTGATAATCTTCTTCGTCGACCAACAACATCTTCAAATTGTTTAACTACAAGCATTTGCCTTTCAAGATTATCTAGAGCTCTCTTAAGATCTCGTTGAAGGGATTTATGTTCTTCACCTTTAGGGAAATCTTGCATTATTTCTTGCCTAGTAACATTGATTCCTGGAGGAATTTTAGCCAGTATTTCTTCTTCCATTGGACCAACCCATGGTTCTGGTTTTAATCCTAGTAGCATTGGAATATTTTTCTTGGTTGTATAACCTATTCTATTGTGCAATAATCTCCCCATAATTACATCAGAATCGAGTTGTAAATCTTTCCAATCCTTGAATCTAAATTCCTCAACTCTGTACAACAACTCTTGTTGCTTTTGAAAAATCACGTGAGAATCAAATGCTGCGAATCCATCATCATATTGCGCAAATGATTTCTGGAATACCATATTTTGAACCCATCTATATTCAACAACTTCTTCATCTCCGTCAGTGAGCCTATGTTCATCGACTTTCAAGATATATTCTGCATCATCGGTTTGCTTATAGAAACCGACCGATACAACATTTCTTGATTCCAGTTCATGTAAAATACGTTCGACTAGTTCTTTTGTGAAAGGTAATCTCTTTTCCATTTCATCTGAAGTTTTTGGTCCTTCACTGCCAAGCATTTCTATTATCTTTACACGCATTGCTTCATGAGGGTCACCAAGTGGAATTTTATTCCATTTAGTTGGTGTTCTACCATCATGCTCAGCAGATATATCAAATGTTAATCCTTGGATATTTAATTCCCTCAGATCTTTGACATCTTTACCGCCGTTAATCGATAGACTTCCTAAAGTTCCGTGGATTTCTGCCATGTAAGGGGTGAACCATTTTCCATCAATTTCTTTTGAGCCACAATTATTTATTTTTACAATCTTGCCACTTTGACATAATTCTTCGACCCAAACACGTAATTTATTCAATTCAATATCTTGTAACTTTTCCTTGTACAGTGGGTTGTTGAATGATTTGTCCAAACCACCACCATGTGACATAAGTTTCAATAATCCGGGGGCATCCTTTGGAATTGGTGCCTTATTCAAATAATATTCATTTAATTCCTCACTGGAAAGTTCTGTCGCTAAACTTCTAGTCCCAAGTAATCTCTGTAAAACAGTTGGATCTATGTCTTTGACCAAGAAAGCCCTTGTCTTCATAGACATTAAATCTTCAAACGCAGACATGAATAATGACATTCCTAGTCTTGAAGGAATAGTCATTTTTTGGTGTACAATTCGAGCATCACCTTGAATACAAGAGTTTAGGAATTGGTTCAGACTTGTAATGTCTATATCTGCGAACATAATTTCATTTTTTGCTTCTCGCATCAAAAGACTATCATCTATTGTTCTATGCTTGTTTAGCAAAGCATCAGCTTTTTGCTGGAACTGTTGAGGACTAATCTCTTCAGCACCAATTCTTTTAGGAATAATCAATGAACGCCCAGCAACTTCTTTGAACCTCTTAGCAAAAATTTGTGTACTGATAATGTATCTTTCAATAATTTCAATATGGTTATTTGTTCTAAAGGAATCGTACATTTCTCTTGGTTCGATTTCTTTGGAAGTTCTCAAAAGAAGTCCATTTTCATCGAATGACATTTCAATAACACTTATGTTTTTACTTTCGGCCAGCCCAGCCAAAAAGTAACCCAGTGCAGTATTAAATCCTCTACCTCTACAAGTGGTGATCATATAGGTTGGATGTCCACCACTGATTATTTGTTCAACTAACATTCTTGAAGGGTCAGGTACTTGAAAAGATTCTATAGAATGCTCTTCTAAGTGCCTAGCAATTGCATTTGAGACTTGATTAGACAATCCATATGCATCCCGTAAAATTATTCTTGGATCGACTTCCTTCCTCAGAGAGATAATACAGTGACCTATTAAATCGAGCAATGCATTAGATAACTCACGAGAACGGGAACGCGCCTCACCTGACCATGATGGTACAGTTGGTCTATATCCAGTTACAGCGGTTACATTCACTCTTGTTCCTTGGATATTTGTGACCCTGTAAGTTGAACCACCAAGCAAAATCACATCTCCACTTCTAAGGTTGGAAACGAAAGAGCCAGATAATTGTCCAAGAATAGAGCCTTCTGCATTGAATACTAAATATGAATTATCAGGTGCTATAGTTCCAATATTTGTATAATAAATCATTCTAGAATATCCTCTCTTACCATAGGTATTCTCTTCCCAATCTACCCAAACTCTCCTTTCATCTTCTAGCATGTCAAGTACTTCGATGAAATCATCATATTCGAAGTTACGATATGACCACGCATTGACAATTACTTCAAATGCTTCATCTATATCCATTTCATTAATTATCACTAGCCCAATCATGAATTGGGCGACTACATCGAGACAATTTTCTGGGAAATCTAGTCTATCCATGTCGCCTTTTTGAATTGCAGATTGAAGTGCGGCTAATTCAATCAAATCATCAACACTAGTCGGTAGGAATCTCGCTCTTGGAATGCCTCCTACATGGTGGCCAGCACGACCAATTCTCTGCAATGCAGTTGCAATATCCCCGGGGCTTCCAACTTGAAGAACTAAATCTACCGAACCTATATCTATTCCCATTTCCAAAGAAGATGAAGTAACTACTGCTCTTAGATGGCCATGTTTTAATTTCTTTTCAACATTTAATCTAATTTTCTTGTCCATTGAACCGTGATGTCCAGCAACAAGGTCTCCTAAATATGGTCGAAGTCTTTGAACAATGGTT
>NZXL01000026.1 GCA_002697705.1 Methanobacteriota archaeon | reverse complement strand
ATTGGTGGAATTATTCTTTCAATGAGTATTACTCAATTATTACTCACTATGATAATAGAACAAATCTCTTGGTTCGCAGATTCTGGAATAAAGGGAATTTTAGCATTCATTCTATTGTATGTTATTTTTGGAATCCTAGTAATCCCTGCTAGTTTTCACAAATATCTTTCAGGAATTTTATTTGGTTTCTCTCTAGGGGTAATGATCGCTTGGATTGGGTCGATGGTTGCCGCCATTATTCCATTTTTACTAGCGAAGAGGTGGCTAAATCCTTTTGCCCAAAAACTACTCGATAATAATACAAAATTAAAGGGGCTAGAAAAAGCGATAACAAGTGACAAGTGGAAAACTGTAGCCCTGACTAGAGTGAGTTTGATAATTCCATACGGGATATTGAATTATGCATTTGGAGCAACTGAAATAAAACTTAAAGATTACATCATTGGAAATCTTGCTATGATTGTTCCATCTGTGATGTATGTGTGGTGGGGTTCACAGACAAGGATAATTGCTGGTGCCATAGAAACAAAAGAGAAGGGTTTGAGTTATACAATAAGTATCATTCTCTCAATTTTACTAACAATATGGCTTGTTATAAGGAGTCGTAAAATTTCTAAGAACCTCGCTTCATTCGAAAATGAATAAGGGTCCAGAAACGGGACATCGGAGATTTGCTGTAGTATTAGGATTAAGAACCGTCGACATGCGAGAGACAATATCACTACTGGCCCGACGTCATTGGGACGGAGGAGGACCAGATGTGGAGGTCTAAGTATGGCTGGAATAGCACAAAAACTCGCATCGAATCAAAAACAAGTTGCAATATCTGAATTTTTTGAAAAAAATAAGCACTTTCTAGGTTTTGATTCTCTATCTCGTTCCTTGATAACTGCTGTAAAAGAAGCAGTAGATAATGCACTTGATGCTTGTGAAGAGGCTCGTATATTGCCAGAAATTAATGTTGAGATAAAAAAACTTGATTTGAAGAAGGATATCATCGAACTAAAAGTTGAGGATAATGGTCCTGGAATCCCTCAGAAGAGTATTGAAAAGGTGTTTGGGCAGCTATTATTTGGTTCTCGGTTTCATGCAATTAGGCAATCTAGAGGCCAACAAGGAATAGGAATTACTGGAGTTGTCATGTACAGTCAGTTAACCACAGGTAAACCAACTCATGTACGTTCTAAAATTTCAACTGAATCAACTGCGGCTGTCGTAGATATTGGATTGGACACTAGAAAAAATAAAGCAGTTAAGAGTAACCAGGGCCGGGAACTTTGGGAACTTAAAGATGGAACTATGAAGCAACATGGTTTGGAAGTAACCACACAATTGAAAGCCAAATATCAAAAAGGCAGACAAAGCGTTTGGCAATACCTTAGAATGACAAGTATCGTAAACCCTCATGCTGAGATAAATTTCATAGATCCTGATGGAGAAGTTCACCATTGGCCTAGAGTAACTGAAAGATTACCTACTAAAGTTGAATCTATCAAACCCCACCCGCATGGAATTGAACTTGGCCAATTACAACGTATGCTCAGCGAATCGACTGACTCAAGATTATCTGTATTCCTTCGAATGAACTTCTCTGGCGTCTCAAATAGGGCTGCAAAAGAATTGTGTGCTGCTGCTGAACTTGATGTTAGTGTAAAGCCTAAGCAGATGAAACCCGATGACATTAGAGCATTGCTTGAGGCTTTTCAAGGCGAAAGAATGTTCAATGGCAAACCAGTAAAAATGCTAAATCCACCTACAAACTGTCTCTCGCCTATTGAAGAAATGCTGATCAAAAAGGGGCTCTCTAAAACAATTGATTCAAGATTCGTAACAACGATGACAAGAGCGCCCAATGTATCCCAAGGAAATCCATATCAAATTGAGGTTGGGCTAATTTTTGGCGGAGACATGCCCGGTGACAAAGCTGTTGAAGTTCTTAGATTTGCAAATCGAGTACCTCTGATGTACCAACAAGGTGGCTGTCTTTTGACAAAGGCGATAGAAAGTGTAGATTGGCGTCAATATGGACTTGACCAACCTGGTGCTAAAGGAGTACCAAAGGGCCCTGCTGCAATCTTGGTTCACCTTGCTAGTACCAACGTTCAATTNACATCTGAAGCAAAGGAAGCCTTAGCTGAAAATGAGGAAGTTATTGAAGAAGCCCGAAAAGCGATGCTGGAAATGGGCCGTGGCCTAAGAAAGCACCTTGAAAAGAAAAAGAAAATGGCTAAGACTCAAGAAAAATTTGAATTGATAAATGATATTTTACCAGCAATAGCTGCAAAATCTGCTGAAATTTTAGATAAACCAATTCCTAACCTTTCAGGCTCTATTACAAAAATTATGTCCGCGGTAATCGGTGAAACAAGTACTGTTTGGAATAAAGAAACTAAAAATACGGATGTTTCCATTACACTATACAACTACACCTCACGTTCAAGAGCATATACAATTTTAGCAACTTGGCCCGAAAAGGTTGGCGCAAAAATGATTGGAAACGAAACTGGTGGAAGAAAGGAAGCGATGGGGGTTTGGGCATGGAAACTACAGACCTTAGACCCTGGTGAACAAATTGTTATCTCATACAGCCTTAGTGGTTTAGAGAAGGGTGATTGGGTTGAAACCGATATCTTTTATCGTGGTTCTCAAGAAGTCATTGGTGCTATGAAAATGGATGAAAAGTATCTAGAAGAAATAAGAAACCAAGAACAGATTATGAAAGAAATGAATCAAGAAAATAATAATCAAGACGTTCAAAAAGAAACTATTGATGAGGTTAAGAGTGATTCAGATGCTCCTGAAATTGATTTGGACGAAATAATCGCATCCCTAGGAGAGCCTAAAGTTGCGCCGCCAAGCGGGCAGAGTACTCTTTTTGGAGGTGATTTGTGATGGTTCAAAGATTTACATCTGATGAAACTAAGAAGGCAATGCACCTAGTTGTAAAGGAAATGTACGATAAAATCGTCGGCGGTGAACCGCCTACCATGACATTACCTGTTAGAACTAAAACCAATATTGGTTTTGATAAGAAACTCGGAGTATACAAGTATGGTAAGAAGAGATCGATTAGAGATGCTACAAGTCTTGGTTCTGCAAAACAATTGCTTAGAGCATTATATGTTGTAGAATTCATTGAAGAGATGATAGATGCTGGTAAGTCTTCAACTCTAAGAGAAATGTACTATATTTCTGAATCGTGGGGCCTTGGTAAATTTGGAAGCCAAAATGAATCGAATAACTTGGCAGAGGATTTGGAAATTGTCACGAAATGTCTTCGTGAAGATTTCAAGTTAAGGCCTGAAGAAGATGGTGCTAGAATGATAGGAAATCTGACTCTACGTGAAAGAAATCGACGAGGCGAATGGATGACAATAAATGCTAGAGATGATGTTGGAGATTCTGGTTATGGAGTACCATATAATGTCGAAACGGAGAAAATTGAATTGCTAGAAAATGATATTGATTTCATCATGGCTATCGAGACAGGTGGTATGTTTGACAGACTTATTGAAAATGGCTTTGATGAAGATTTTAGATGTGGATTATTGCATCTAAAAGGGCAACCAGCAAGGTCTACTCGGAGAATCATCAAACGCATGAGTGAAGAATGGGATTTGCCCGTAGTTGTCTTCCTCGACGGCGACCCATGGTCTTTCAGAATTTTTGCTTCGATTGCTTACGGTGCTATTAAGACCGCTCACATTTCAGAATATTTAGCGACTCCAAGCGCAACCTATCTAGGGATCACTGCTGATGATATAGTGGCTTATGACCTACCTAGTGATGACTTGTCGAAAAAGGACATTGAAGCATTAAACGCTGAACTCTCAGACCCTAGATTTGCAGATAGTTGGTGGCAAGACCAAATTAACATGATGTTAGAATTGGGTAAGAAGGCTGAACAACAATCTCTCGCTAAATATGGTTTAGATTTCGTCACTGAAACTTACTTGCCAGAAAAATTAGCCGAATTAGGACTTGCATGATTATATTGTGCAAGGATTGANTTGTGAAGATGAAAACGAATTATCATGGCGAAGTCTTCTGGGCAGGCAAATCCTTGGTCTATCCGCGTCGCTATTTTTGGTTTGATTTGTATTTTCATAGGCTCAGTGATGCTGTTTGGGCAATCTGACGCTATTGATAATGCGTTTAGCCCAAGAAATGTCAGTGAAATAAGTTTGACTGGCGATGGTAGTGAGATTGGTGAATTAGATTCGAGCTGTTATGTCGCTGTAGGATTAAATGATGGCGATTATGGGAATATATCGTTGACAAAAATGCTCGGTTCTTCACCTGCAAGTGAATCATTAGAGCCAAGTTCATGCCCTACTGATTGGCAACCAATGGATACTAGCGGCGAAGAATATTATTTCATAGAAGAGTGGGAGGTCACTGAAGAAGGCGAATACGTGCTAAAGATGGAATGTTTGGAGCAAAATGGCTGTCAAAATGCAACGATTTGGTTGGTTGATGTATCTGAGGCTCAATGGAATATATTTGGTGAAATTGGACTCATAGCTGCAGGAGGCATGTGTTGCTTCGGCCTTATTGCCCTTCCAGTTGCCCTAATTTTATACCTATCAAATAGAAATAAATCAAAGGTTATGATGATTAATTACGATGGCATGATAATGCCGCTTTCAGAATTGACCCCTGAGACGGTGAGTAAGATTGAGAATGCAAATAATTTACCACCTGTAGATAATCCATTTGCCGATACTGGGATTTCAAAATCAGAAGATTTTGTTGATGGGCGTGAAAGTGTTGAAAACGGCACTCTACTAACTACTGACCAAGTATTTGCTCTGATGAAAGGAGATGTTGCTGAAGCCCAAAAGCGAGTTAGTGATCCATTTGCCGATTATAATGAAATAAAGGTTGAACAAAGTATCCCAAAGAAAACTAGTAATTCTAAGGATATCGCATTTTGGGATTCGGGAGATGATAAGCAATTCTCTTCCAGTGAGGCAAAACAAGTGGTTAAGGACACAAGGAATAAATCTCCAACCAAAGCCAATGGCAGCCAATCTAAAACTGGTGCATGGAAAGATTGGGATGATTTGTGAGTGATTAGAATGGAAAAATATATTCGTATCACTGCAGGTATAATTGGTTCTATACTCTTGATAATTTCATTGGTTGGAATGAATAATGAATTGGTAGAATCAGATAGTGTCGATGCTATGCTTCCACCTTGTACTGTCGATGATGGAATGCCATGGCCGGGGGATGAAGAAGTAACATGTTACTGGGGAATGTCGGTTGAAATTGTCGAAATCCCTGCAGAAGCGATTGCTGCTGATGTTGTAGTTGACATTTCATGGGTTAAAGACGGGGTTTGGATTGGAATCGCTGAAGCGGATCAAATAGAAAATTGCGAACTAAAAAACGATTACTATGAGTGTGCCAAGAACTCTGTCACCTTAATCGAAGGTGGAGATACGTCAAATGGAGAAATTCAGTGGACGCCTGAACCGGGAGAATATCGCTTTGTAGCAGGAGGGGAGGATTCTCAGTCTTTGCAGCAATTCTCAGTAGATTGGGGATATGAGGCGACATTAAAAAGCGGAGTTACAACGCCATTATTGTTAATTGGAATCGGTCTTTTGAGTTACTCAATCTTTAGGGGTACCCTTTTCTGATGTTTCGACGCATTCAAAAGGGTGCACTATCTAGGTAACCTTAGGTTGAGCAGTATGGTTGATGTGGACCTTGCGTTATCTATTCTTCAAAATAAGGTGCGTAGGCAAATATTAGAGCGTCTTGTAAGAGAGCCTCACTACCCAATGCAATTAGCAGATTTAATTGGGGTAAGTCAGCAAGCCATTATGAAACACTTGAAGGAATTAGAACGAGGGGATTTTGTTGCAAAAATGAAAGTTCCAAGTGATAAAGGTGGACCTCCCAGAACTATTTATTCTGTCCAAAAATCAATTTCTCTACGTATCGACCTAGGGCCCGACTTATTTCACTGTGAACAGCGCAAATTACCCCTAGGAGGTCCTATGAGGCTATCGAAATCATTACCAGAAAATAGTTTGAAAGTTGCGGAATCTGTTAGTGGTAGAAAGAAAATATCTGTTGGTGAAGGAGTTTCACATCTAGCAGAATTAAATAATATTCTTGAAGATATGGATGCACAAAGAGATGCTATTATTTCATTACACCAACATATTAGAAATAGAATCTCAGTTGCTGTAGATGCTGATTTCGATATATATGAACAAAGAGCAATGGTTCATTCCATCATTGAAGCGCCAACAAAGCGTATCGATTTTACTGCTCTAAGTAAAGAGCTTCAACTCGGACAGAAGCAGATGAATGAATTGATGGATGAAGTCAGTAGTAGACTGCAAAGGCAACTCTCTCAGAGGGCTGGCCATATTATTGCTGGAGTTGAAAACTCTAGTTTACACTGGTGGTTAGGCGACTATAAACCTAAAGAATGATTTCACTCTTTGGATTCTAGAACTGAGATCAAAGAAGATTGTTCGCTTAGTCTCTTATTGACTTCTTCACGTCTTCCTTTACCAACAAAGTATACAACACCTAGTAATGACAAGGTCAGTAGAATTACAACAAATGGCAATGCCGTTTTACCAACTATTTGTCCAGCAACGTCTAGGAATGGACTTGGAGATTCCAAAGGTTCAGATACTGCTTTGATATTGTTATCTTCATTTGCTTCAACAATCTCATTCATAGGGTCTACTACAACGTAAATTCCCTTGCTTCCTGCGACGACTGGATATAGAAGGTATATCTCGACTTCTTGTGCGTCTTCTGATGCATCTGGGGCCAATAATGCTCCAACTACCTGGCGCATTACTATGCTGTCATCTGCACATCCGTTTCTTTCTATTTCGTCAATAATATCTTGTTCATTAGCATCATCATATTGACATAGAACTATTTCGATGTCTGTTGCGTGTGTGTTACCAGTATTCTGTAAGATAATTCCAATTGGAATTGTAGAATCAATATCGCCACTAAAGGATGATGGGTTGATGATTTCCTTAATTACCAAGTCTGGTGCTCTCAAACGAAGTTGAAGAATCAATTCATTGCTGTCAAGTAGATCTCCTTGCCATGATGGTGAAGAGTCGAAGTCTCCTCCTTCAGTCATGTCTCCTGCTATGGAGACAACCTTCAAACCAACATATCTAGTATCCAATTTGGCATCTGTTGAAATTTTAACAACAGCGACCATCTCAATGGTTTGGTATGGTGCCATCTTTGGCATTATGTATGTTCCATCTGGAGTTACTGCACACATTTCACCGTCTTGAGCTTCCTCTAATGCAGTTTGCCATGATGAATATTCATCAGATGTCTTGCCAGGCATTGCTGCTACTTCAACACAAGCCTCATCGGTTGTCAAATCATTACCGATTTGTTTAACGGTTCTCCACTCAACGCTCCAACCGGTTAGTTGTCCCATTCCAGGCAGTGTTTCCCAAATACGGTCATTACCTTGCAGTGAAGAAGTGTGATTTGCCAAAGTAGGCCAGTCTTCTACGTTTCCATTATTGGTAATATTTACAGTGAAACTGACAATCTTGCCAGGTGCTGAAGTCTTAATCGGGTTGTCGACTCTTGGATCCATTACTATTTCCATGTCATAAAACTCGTTAACATAAACCATCATTGTTTGAACATCTCTCAGCTTTGTCGACCTTCCTTGAGAATCAGGATATGCTTCTTCAGAGTAGGTTTGGAAAATAATTGTATACAAACCTGCACCGATATCAGTCTCCGGTACATTCATCAAAACATCGAATGTTTGAGATGTATCTCTTGATAATTCTTGCAAAGAATCACGAGGAATAATGATATCCCAATGGCCATTTCTAACCGGTACGCCAGATGGGTCAATCACTGTTGCCAAGCGGTAGTCGTATCTGTCAGGACCGTTTCCGTTATTTGTAATCGTTGTTGGCAATGTTATCTTCTCACCAGGATATACAGAATATGCTGAAACCGTTCCACCATTAGCACCTTCTACTGAGATAATTCTGTCAGTGGATAGATTTGTAGAGGCGGCTAAACTATATTCGTGAATTACTGTAGTATCTAGTTTGATGAAATCTGAAATCTTCGGATATCCATCGAGGTATGCTTTGAGAATAATTGTTGGGCCAATTCCAGCCTTGGCATTATCAGGTGCACAAACTTCGACATATACTGTGTGTCTAACATAATCTTGACCTGGAGGTATTGTCCATGGTCTTGATTGCCCTAGAGGGTCATTGGTGCCGGGGGCATCTCTGAAATCGACCGATACATCCCAATTATCTTGGCGCCATGTGTTGACATCGACTTCACTAGGCCTTGATTCTGGGGCACCTGGCAAAGTAAATACTAGGTCTCCTGAATCGTAATTCTTTGTAACTGGTACTTCATACTCATGACATGAATCATTAGGATCTCCTGCTTGGACAAATGCTTCACTATCTGTCGCTTCGAAGACAATGTTTCCTGAAGACCTTATCGAAACATAGACTCCCAATTCGAGAATATCATAAGTTCCTTTATCCACAGATTTGATAGGTTCACCTTCTGACCAACCCTTGAGATAAATCACGAAAGCACCTGGGTCTTCAGATGTTGGAACCTTAACTGTCAAAATCTTGGTAGTTGATGTTCCAGGGTCTAATTCGACGCGCATTGGGAAGGTTACTTCCCAGCCGAATGGTAGAAGCCATTCTTGTTGCCCTTCCAAGGTGTTAGGGTCCCAAAACAAGAAACTATCTTGCACGTTACCTGTATTTGTGATCGTAATTGAGAACGTCGCCTGGCCACCTTGTTCAATGTCTTGAACACTGTGAGAAGTATCTAGACTAATTCCATGAACAACATCCATCAATGTCAAGGTAGTCAAGTCCGAACGTATGGCTGGGTCTTTGTATGACTTCGCAGTCACTACAATTTGGGCTAATTCATCTTCATTCGCTTGATAGATTGTAGGTGCCTTTATTCTAATATAGAATCTAGTAAACTCTCCACCCTCAAGGAAAATTGGGGTTGTAGGTAAAATCTGTGTTTGATTGTCCGCAAAGAATAGTGTTGCTGTCCAGTTTTGAGGAACTCCTGATACATTTACTCCATATGTATCTGCAACAAGGTCCTTATCACCAGGGGTAGAATTGTTTAGTGTCATGTTGAAAATAGTTTGTTCACCAGGTTCAATGACGTGGTAATAGGTTTCTCCTACATCCAATTCAACATCGACTTGACCTGTCAAGACGTGGGAATAACAAATCGTATATCTTCCGTTATTCTGTTCATCGTTACACTTATTCTGGTCAGACCATCCTATGTGCGCCCCACTTCCAAGGTCATTAGCAAATGCTGGTGGCATACCCAAATCTGGCCGACTTCCGGTATCTGTACCTAATTTATTGCTTGCCCAAGATGTTACTGAGATAATCTCCCATGGGTCTAGTGCTAACTCACCAGCTCCTGAAATATCTGTTTGATTCAAACGAGTATACTGAACCTCTTCTCCTGCACTTGTATTTCCAGAGTCTACCCAAGATATGTGGACGTTGCTTTGTTTATCTGTCAATATTGCAGGGAATATGGAATGCCCAGAGTATGCTGAAGTTAATCCAGAAAGACCTTCAACATTAGAAATGGCAGTATCTTCAATCACCTTCATCTGTTGTGTTCCAAGACCATCTTCTGCACCGTCAAAAGCACCTGCTTTTGCTAGGTTTAGTTTGGTATAATATACTTCATAATTTGTAGACTTTTCAAAACCATAATCTCTGCCGTCCATCCAAGCAATGTGAGTATTTCCTGAATTATCTACGGCTATTGATGGATGGAATGAGTAAGCGTCATCGATGGTGACTCTAGTATCGTTTACGACCACTAAATGGCCATCAGCGCCGGATCCTGTATCCTCATAGTATGTGCCACCAACAACAGTATGCCCAGGAGCGCCTGGAGTCCAAGATGGGTCGTTGTTCATCTTAGCATATGGGTCTAATACTGACATGTATATCTCACGGGAGTTGTTTGTTGCGATGTAAACCATTGCTTCAACAAGTAAAGCCATAGCACCTGCTCCACCACTGCCGGATGGGAATTCATAAGCTTGGCCGCCAGCACTTACTGTACGTGCATTGGTATTTGGGTCATTACCGGGGCAATTTCTGGTTTGAGTTGAAACTACACCATTTGGACATTTTACCAAGTCTAAAAAGTGTGATTGAATATTTCCTGCACCACCATAGCCTTGGCCATAAAGGCCAATTGGTACAACACCTGCTCTTACACAGTTGTCGTGAGCCTCATCAAGAGAACTAATATCATCTGCTTGTTGAGAAGGGTCTCCATCTTTAGGGCCTTCATCGGAAACTGGTAGAACTATCTTTGTAGAGTTTGGATTCCACTTGTGGTCTGCAGATGTTGCAGGGTTTCCTGGAACGTTGCCATTGACGTCTTTCCATGAAAGACAAGCCCAGTTTGCACCTGGCCCCCAATCTTCTCCAGAATTACCAGAGTAAGGGTTACCATTGTAAATTGTATTTTGTAGAGAACGTATTCCGCCAGAACTGTCTCCTTCATTTAGAGGAGTGGTCCTAGGCCCTGCATTCATATTATATCCTGCACAATCGCCACTGCTTGCAGCTCCAGGTAAACCAAATCCACCATCGAGACCATAAATTGTTTCAAACACTGTCATGTTAGCAACTTCCAGTAGTGGCTTGATTCCTTCGAATTGCCCACCTGAAGCAAAGTTACCTCCATAAATAACAGTACATATGTCGGCCCATTCGGTATACATTGAACCTGAGGTATCTACTATGAATACAAGTTCAACTTTTCCTCCACGGGTATCGTCCCATGCAATTTGAACTTGGTCGTTTTGATCAACTACAATATCTGGGTGCCCTTTATGGCCGATGATTGGAGTAAGTAAAGTATCATCGAAAAGAACGATTGCGTCTTGTGCAATCATATCTGGTTGTAGCATCGAGTAGTAAATTTGTGGTTGGTTGAAAAAGCGGCCTAATTCATCGAACTCATCTTCCCATGCAATGTGAACATTGCCTTGGCTATCAACATCGATCGATGGCCAATCTCTATCTTGTGCTCTTTGAGAAACCACCATGTCATCAATTGATGTCAAGGATGCGTCATCACTAGATTGTCCGCTGAAAGGTTGAATCTTAAACGGTGAAATTGCAGTATACATAATTTTGTGAGTTCCTGACTTATCAGTCCACACAATATGCAGATTGTCGTCATCATCTATTGCCATATCAGGGTGCCAGATTTTGTGTATTCCTGCATTGGTAATTTGAGTTGCATCAATTAGAACCTCTCCATCGCTCGCTATCATAGAGTAATACAGGTGTAGATTATTTCTTGACCAAATTATGTGGGCATTTCCTTCACTATCTGCAACAATACACGCTTGTGTATCAGAAGCAGAACCGCCATCAACGATTTGTTGTGGTTCAGTTATGACAACTGTGTTAGCATTAACAGGGACTGAAGACATCACCATAGCAGACATTGCTGCGATTAGCATTATTGAAACTAGGCTCATTGATTTAATTTTATCACTCATAAATAGACCTCTGGCAGATAGGATAAACAAAACCATTCTCTCTTCATACTTAACCGCGACTCTTTCGGGTCACAATTTTATACATTGGAAAAGATAGTTTTATGCCCATTCTGAAGGGTCAAAACTTGAACCAAATGACATCTTTTCATCGAATTCGATTTCTATTTGTTCGCTTTCAACATCACCATCGGGAGATTTGGCACCTTGAGATTCCATGGCTTCTTTTTTCTTTGCCCAATCATCAACAGGACCTGGTTTTCCAACTCCGGGGCCATAAGAATATTTTATCTCGTGAATAAGTCCCAACTTGGCAAGCCACAGTCTGCGTAAACCATGCATCATCTCGTTTTTGGTCAGACCATCAAACCAAATTGGTAGGCTTACATTGAATGCTTGTAAAGGACCTGGCTTTTGAGTTCCTTCATGACCCATGTGAATACCCCAATCTACAGATGATCGAATTAATTGTAGTCGGCCTTCATGAATCCATTCCGACCACCCATCAGAATCCTCCTTCATGTGGTTCTTCATCTCTTTTTGTTGACCCATGTCAACTCTAGTCATGCTTGAAATTGCAATTAAATCTCTATTCTTAGGAATTACTACAGCAAACATGTGCCCTTGAGGACCTTGCGGATATTTTATCAAAATATGCGCTACGGCCCTTGGGTCTTCTTGCTCCTTGACAATCAAACGTTCACTACTAAGCCACTTACGAACTGTGGCTGCTACATCGACTGGCGTCACAAATAGTCCAAACACTCATCCCGTTTGAAGCAAACCCCTAAAACACTAGATTTTAGGAAGTTCCTCGTGTATGTTATTCAAAAGTGCCCTAAGATTTTGACGCGTGGTCTTTTTCATTCTCTGCCTAATTACAAACTTACGCAAATATGTATAATCATCCCAAGCCAATGAACCTAATCTACCCGATAGCCAAAATAATGGAATGAATAACAGCCAAGCTATACAATGCATGACTCCATTATAGAATGCCCCATGACCAAGTAATTCAGTCCAATTATGATCGATAACATCAGATATTCTAGCCTCTTGTAAGGCAATTATAATCACTGCAATAGTAGAGGCTATTGGCCAAATTAAAAGTGAGCCAAACATCGCTGCCAGGAATTGGTAAGAGGTCCTAGCATCAACTCCTTCATCTGTTGAATCGCCCAATAGACGGCCCAAAATTACTTGTGGTGCAAGAGATAACAAAAACAGCGGCAATAGAGCAATGAATCCAAAACTTCTTGCTAAAGAAACCGGAAGTTTGGAAAGATTGGCAAACCTTAGATCTGTGCCTTTGGAATTTAAGTCGCGCCCATCTAAATTATTTTCTTGTAAGATTTTTGCTGCACTCTTTGCTGGTTTGATAATTGGGTGTTCTATTTCATCAGGTTTAGGCTCATCGTTTACAATTTCTCTTTTTTGTTTAACCAGCCTATTTTGAATATCTCGTGCCGCTAAGACTTCTTTTCTCCAGGTATCGGGAGGGGTGTTATTTCTTCTCTGTTCAACGTGCCCTAGTAAATGTAAAGCTCTATGTTCTTCCCATTCTGCAACATTAGGAGTCAATGGCTCCATCTCTAACCTAAGTTTATCTCTTAATTGGAATACTATTTCTGCTGGAGGTTCTGACCAACTACCTTTTGATACTGCTTCGATTAAGTCGCTTGGAAGGTCATCTTTGGTCACTTGAAGTGGAGTGCCATATTCAACCCAAATGTCAGTCCTAAAATGTTCTCTGACTCTAAAGTGGAGACCTATAGGCATCAAAACTGGCAGATCTTTTCCTAGAGAACTTGCTAATGCCCCGGCTGCAAGAACTGTTCTTACAGGACCTGTTCTAAATCTCAGCATGTATGAGTTATTATGGCTAGTTCCTTCTGGAAATAATACGCAGCCAAACCCGTGTGCGATTCCAGAAGCAAGTGTCAATAACGAGCGCCCATTGAGGAAATTTGCCTCTTCTTCAGAACAACCGCCTCGTAATAATTCTGCTTTACGAACAACTGGTTGTACTGCCATTTTTCTTGTCCACCAGCCAAGCATTGGCCTGGTTACTAAGTCATGTCTAGCTCCTAAAACGAAATGTTTTGGATGATTTAAAGTAATTTGCAATGCATCTAGAAGCCCATTCGTGTGCCAAGCACAACACAATGTGCCGCGGTCTAGAGGGATGTTTGAGACGCCTGTGGCTTCATGGGTTCTAAACTGTACAGCGCTAATTCGTCTACAAATCCAGTATAGGACTTTAGTCCAAAAATAAGACCCTGGTGTTGAGCCAGAATATTTTGGCATGGGGGTCTTCAATAATTCCTCCATTTTCATATTCTTTGCTGATTTAGAAAGATATGGTAATGCCTCCCCTCTATGATCTACTGCTCCATCATATAGTTCACTTGGGTCTGGATGATTCATATCTGTGCCTCCAAAAGGTTTGATGCTAATTTGCTTAGTGATTCATGATTTGGCTCTCCACCCATCGGCTCACCATTAGGCCACATAGACATCAATGTTAGACCGCCGTCCCCAAGAGTTCTTGGAATCACATGAATATGGACATGGGGAACCTCTTGTCCTGCCATTTTTCCATCGTGAATACAGATAGTGAAATCATTGGTTTGAAAATGCTTTGAAAGAATGCTTTGTACTTCCCTCATACCAATAAAAAGGTCTGAAGTTTCCTTTTCATTCAATTGTGAAATATTGCTGACGCCCCTCTTTGGAATGACGAGTGTATGCCCTTCTCTTCGTGGATAAATGTCTAAGAAGGCAAACCAGTTTTCTCCCTCAGAAACCTTGTGACAAGGTATCTCCTGATCGATAATACGCTCAAACAAAGTTTGGCTGCTCATAGCCAAGCCAAAGCAAGGGGGTTTTTGACTTCTCACTGTGGAGTAAGTACCCAGTTGCCAGTCTCGCTCTTCCTAAGAGCAAGTGTGCCAATATTTCCTTCTTGGTCAACTGTGATGTGATGCAGTAATTCTTGATCTTTTTCTGGGAAATCTGTTCTTTTGTGAAGCCCTCTACTCTCATTCCTAGCAAGGCTGGCTTGGATTGCACAAGTCAATAACCTAATTCCTGCTTGATTTTGTAACATCGATAACATGTTTGAGTTTGAAATTAGAGACTTTTGGTCAAGGTGAATGGACTCTGCCTGTATCGACAACTGCTCCAATGATTCTAGATATTGACTATATGATGAAGAATCATTGTCGCCATTAACAAATTTATTTCCTATTTCCATTAACTTATCAGAAACTATGCCAAGCCTTACAACAGTAGTAGACTCATCATCATTCGAAAACATAGATCCGTGATTGGAAATTGTTGTTTCCAAGGCTTGTTTGATTAAACTATTACCAGAAAATTTGGCTTTATCCGTCCATTCTCCGGCGTGAAGGCCTGCTGAATTTCCTCCAACTAAAGAATCTAGTAAGCGATTACCTTGTAGCAATCCTGCTCCATGGAATCCAGAGCAAGAAGCATCTCCTGCAGCATAAAGTCCAGTAAACCAGCGTGACCAACTACCGATAACTACTCTACCAACTTCATCAACAGGCAAACCCCCCAATGTTACATCTACTTGATTTTCTACGGCGACTGTCTGCTTTGAAATGTCGATTCCAGTTCTCTGCTTGACATTTCTAAATATGGAATTCCACCANTTTGATTGGTCNCCCATNTNCCTTGCNTCNAATACNACNGTNTCTAAGTCNCTTGAAGCATCACATAATTCNGNNATNGNTGAGCCTTCAATTGGNGAGCCATCNACNTGNTGAAGAGATGCCCCTGAGTTNAACATACCTTGNGGTAATATCATTTTTGTACCTTTGACTGCCAATGGNGTTTNAGAAATNAATTCCATTCCACGCAGAGGNATTCCNCATTGNAGNGCNANNTCNATNCCAAGGTTNGACTTACCNGTAGAGAAAATTNCNTCNAANCCNCCNTCTGCCAAAATTATTGATTTNCATTGAATNGCAACAAAATTACCATTNACCATATCNGCGGTNATCANTCCACANACTGAATTATTNTTTTGAACNATCATTANNGGNGNTTGNTCNCCTCTNCTTACAACNCCATACCTCATNCANTGTTCTTCNAATACTTGTTGAACTTCTTGNCCAAGTCCNTCGCCAGANTTNACCACNCTNGGCTTTGANTGNCCNATNCCNGTTTGTGCNATTGGNNCCCCCTTAGCATCTCTTTGGAAAATAACNCCGCGCCTCTCAAGCANGTCCATTTCTCTTATNGATTGACTTGTNCTCAAAGAAACTATATCTTGGTCACACAGAAAATCACCTGCAATGATTGTGTCTTCCCTATGGCCCTTGTTGTTCATCTCTTGAATTGCGGAAGAAAGTCCATCTGCGGCCATAATTCCACTATCGCCTAAAGCGGTGGCTGAAAGCATCAATGTCTGTGCTCCTTGCTTGGCTGCTGATGCTGCTGAACGCAATGCTGCGGGCCCGTCNCCTATGACTAAAACATCCCATGCTTCCATTACTTTTCACCCGTTGAACTGAGCCAAGCGTCGAANAGCCATAAGTAAAGCGCTTNGANAATNNGTTTGNTTTTGNTATTTCTANCTNAAATCAACATTCGGAATNGATAGTTCCCCTATCTTTCTAGCGANCTCTAAACGCTTGATTCGCTCCCTCGTATTGTCTGCTGAATTTCTTTCAACAAATGTGGTCAAAACCTTAGATTCAAGAATAATTCCATCGTCATCTCTTAGAATCACTTGGATGTTAGAGTTACCACTAAAACTACGATTCCATGCTACATTAATCCACAATACAACTCCTTTCTGCAAATACCTTGGAATCCAATCAAGGGCATCTTCATCTGATGAATTTGAAAGTTTTATTTCTTGCCTCGGTGGAGGGCATGGCTTTAACTCGAAACGATGGTCTCTAGATTTTGGCTCTCCATTAGGGACCAATACCTCTACTTTTACATGGCGCGGTTCAAATGTTTGATTGTTTAGAGCGATNAATAAATTGGTCGAACCATCTATGCTCTTTTCATCAATAGAAACGTCCATTCTCCACTTGGACCTAATTAATTCAGGTTTACCCGCCAAAAGGTCGTTCTGTAATCTATCTAAAAGTTCGAATGCACTTGGTTGCCATGCTTTCGCATGTGAAATAAGTCTCTGCAAAGTTCTCCAATTAAACCGATTTTCTTCTTCAAGAAGGATTCCTTTTATGGCATCATTTTTCATAAAAACAGATAGTTCTTGGGGCACTCTTTTCGCTTGTAAAACATCTTCATTATGTAGGTAAAGAATGTACAGTAGTCGCTCTAATGCTTGACTTTTATCATAGCCTGGTATCAATGATTTATCAAACTCATTTCTCCATTCCCTCCATTCAAGATATAGATCTGGGTCGAGATGAGTAACCAATAAATCACCAAGAATGCTACCAAGTTGGGTCGGATGGTGGGTTGGTGCATGAAATACTAAATTGGAAAATTTGTCGCCTAACTGTCGAACATAATCCAAAGTATGTTGAGCGTGAAAAGTATAGAGGAATCCTGAACTCATTGCTATTATCAATGCAAGATTCCATGCCACTGAACCTGGTGGAGGAGATAATGAAAGTAGCATTAAACCCAATGCAAGGCCAATTAATACTGTGCTGATTAGGTTATTTCTCCTGTGATCTTTCAAGCCGTCCAAAATCCTATCCATTCCTGGTTGGACNCGAAGGGCATGCTTACTACCATTACTAAATCCACCTTGTTCCCTCAATGATAATCTTGCTTGCATAGCATGCCAAGCAGATTCACTAGCGATAATACTGGGCAATGTAGCTAATAGAATTGGAACCGGGAGTAAAAATACTAAATTTGATTTCTCGGAAATTTGTTGAGGGAATAAGACTCCGAGTAATGAGAAGAATGCTAAGATTAAACCGGCAACTGAACGCCAGAACAATAAGATTCGATTTCGAGTTATATTACCGGCCAGTCGCCTTCTATTTTCCAATTTCTCCCACTGACTCCTAGTGTGCTCTAATGGGTCTTCACTTCTATCAAAACCATGCCCATATGGATCTGGCAGTTCTAGACTGCGGAAATCATTGGAAGGTTTCCTTTTAGCCATCTTACCCATCAACGCTCATGAGGTCCTAGCCTTTACTTCTTGCCTTGAAAAACGACTCAAGTTATCAATACGGGCGCAGCAGGATTTGAACCCGCGATCTTCGGCTTAGGAGGCCGACGCATTATCCAACTATGCTACACGCCCAACCGGCCCTAGAAACATTCAGCAATGAGCGTTACGATTACTGGTTAGAAATTTCTGCAACGTTCATCATGAATTTTTCCAATTCAATTCGGGGCTGTGAGGTTTTTTGAATTGCTACTTCGCATTTGGCTAAAGAGATTATCAGTTTTGACAGGTCTTTATCCATCAAATGCAATCTTCCTTCTGTCAATAACTTATGTAGATGTTTTACTATATCTTCGGCCTCAAGACTTTGCTTATCCATAATCTGATCTAAAACGCCCATAGCACCTTTCAAAACACGCGTATTTTTGTTTCCTTGCTTCTCCCATTTCCAATCATGGACTCGTCCACGCATGGCTTCTTCAAGCATTAGTTGAATTTCTCTATGAGCTGAAGAAGCGATAACATCTTGTAAATTCTTACGGTCTTGAAGCATGTTTCTATGTTTCAATGCCTCGAGTAAAAATATGGCTTTACGGATATTTCCATTTGCTACGTGAGCTATGTCTCCTAAAATTCCTTTAGCCGGAGCAAGACTTTCTTCAGANGATATNTTTGNTAGAATNNTTTCNATGTCTTGTCTTTTTGCTTTGGGTATTCTGATATGTTGAGTCCTGCTTCTAAGTGCTTCAATAAGACGNGAGGGTGTTGTAGTTGTAAAAATAAATCTAGCACTATTACTGCTCTTTTCCATCATTCTACGCAGATATGATTGCCTTATATTGCCCAATGAGTCAGCATCTTCTATGACTATGATTCTAGATATCGGAATATGTTGTGAATCTTTACTAGATTCAAAACCTGCAGGAGGTCCGTTGTCGCCCTTAACTATCATCAAAGATGGGTCGTAAGCATCCAGGCTCGTTCTACCTGCTAGCGTATCATTGGAACTACTTCCTTCTGGNCGTAAAAATGTCTCAAATTTAGCCATTGCTCCACTGGTTCTAGCCAAATCTTTAGCATTTAGAACATGGGTTGTTGATCGGTGAGCAGGACCTAAAACTTGTCTTGCAATCAAGCGCCAAATAGCGGTTTTGCCNGACCCTGTTGGGCCTGAAATCAAAAGGTGAGGAGGGTTTGACTGAAGCGAGGCTTTTTCAATCGTTTCAATTATATTATCTGGGACTAGTAAATCTTGGAATAGCAAAGGTGCTTTTGACTCTAACCAAGATGGCATGTTATTAGTCATGAGGCGGAGGTCTTTCAACTCTACGCGTAATAAGTTTCACTCAGCAGGTAGGCGCTTAGTGGTTTTTCTACGTAGCTTCATGAAAACACGTGATCCACAAGTCTTGCAACTAATTCCATTACGCTCTCGGTGAAAAGATTCGATACTGCCACAAACTGCACACTTATAGTCAACTAACTCTACCATTCAGTCCAACTCCAGTCAACCCGACAAAGCACTCTTTCTTAACCTGTCCTACGCGTATCGACAATAGAAATCAACAGATTCCGCCAACTAGTCCAGGCATCAAACGTACTTTTTGGGCACCCTGTAGGTCTGTTTTAGCTAGGTCAGCAGTCGCAACCATTCTATTGTCAACAAAAACCCAAGTCCCTTCACAGTTAGAAGCACGGTGAATCAATTCGGGTTTTGTCATCTCTACTTCTGAATGGCCCGTTTCATCTGCGATCTCAACGGTGAATCTTACATCGTCATCCGAGTTTCCGCCGACCAAACCTGGCATCGCTCTCAAACGGCTACCCTTTTCGATTTCCATGGATTTTAATTCAGTAGCTGATACCATTCTGTCATCGACAAATAACCATGTCCCNCCAGAACTTGCAGTATTAACTAATTCTGCCTTGGACATTTCAACAATTGAGTGGCCCGTTTTATCTGCAACTTCAACAGTGTAGAGTTCTTCGTCCTTAGAAGCCCCTCCTACAATACCAGGCATTATTCGAATTTTCGAATCGGTGCTGATTTCCATGTTCTCTATTTCTTTGGTTTCAACCAATCTATTGTCGACAAATACCCATGAGCCTTTGGCTTCATTGGTCTTCTCGACTATCTCTCGTGCGGTCATTTCAACAACTGAATGTCCAGTTGAATCGGCTATCTCTACAATGTACTTTTTATCTGACATAATACTTCCTCGGAAGTACAGATATTCCAGTGTATATAATAAAACGCGAATTTACTCTAAAGTAGACTCGTAGATACTTTTGGCGCCCACTCCGGGAATTGAACCCGGGTCGCAGGAATGACAATCCTGCATGATAACCTCTACACCAAGCGGGCCTTAGCAGAGTCACCGGAGCGCAACGGCTATTTAAGCCGCTCTATGTGGCCTAACCGGAGAGTTGCTCATGGCTAGGAAAAAAACATCTGCTGAAAAAGCACGAGAAGATGCTGAAAATGAGAAAGTAGAAAATATGTTAGATGGTGCTTTTGGCACACTGAGTGGCCTTGAAACCANTAAACCGGAAGAAAATCTTCCTGAAAATGACCCGGTTGTGGAATCCGAAGTTGAATCGGAAGAAAGTGAAAATCAAGAAATCCTAGAATCCGAGGAAGAGGAAACTCAAGATGTCGTTTCTGATGTCGACGAACCGGCCCCTAAGGAAGAAACCGAAGACGCTCCAACCGAAGAAGAAAATCCTCCAGAAGAAGAATTGCAAAACTCGGAAGATGAGGATAAGGATCTTCCTTCATTGCCCGAAAGCGGCCCTTCAAAAGGTCCGNCAAGTGGCCCGCCNTCAAAAGGCCCACCAAGTGGCCCACCATCAAAGGGTCCACCAAGTGGNCCGCCATCAAAAGGNCCACCAAGTGGNCCGCCATCAAAAGGTCCGCCAAGTGGTCCGCCAAGTGGTCCGCCAAGTGGCCCACCAAGTGACCCGCCTATCGAAGAAAATGTATCTGCCGAGGAACCTGTTGTTGAAGATGAAGTAGAGCAGGAAGTTGTCGAAGAAGTTACTGAAAGCTCAGAAGAGGTTACAGAACAAAAAGAAGTTGTACCTGAAATTGGTGATTCAGATGAAGAACAAGAAGAATCTTCTCCCGAAGAGCCAGTTATTGAAGAGGGAGTTGGCGAAGCAGGAGAAGAAATCGTGGAAGTGGAAAGTTCAGAAGAAACAGAACAACCAGAGATTTTACCTGTGGAAGAGCCTACAATTACTGAAGAAACTGAAATTTCAGAAGATGGAGTGTCCATTGCCTCTGCTGATGAAGAAACTGAAGCAGAAATCGCCCGCCTTTCAGCCGAGGTTGAAAGATTGAGACGATCGATGGCTGGAGCTGCTGAAGTAATAGAAGAACTAGAGAATCCTCCAATGCCTCCTACTGTGATGGACAACTTAGTAATCGGCGCCCACATTGTTGGAGACATGGCTCGATTGGCTAGACAATTAGANCGTGAACANNTGATTCGNGCATCNATGGGNACTATAGCAATGCTTCACCCTGACCAATTAGAAATTATTGTTTCCACAAAACATATGGCTCTGCTTCCAAGAATGGATGAGAGAGACATATGTGCTGCTAAATTAGGAGTAGAACCGCCTCGAGGAGCACCAACTGATTGGAGAGTTCTTGAAGTCGTCTTGGCTTCTGTTAGTTTAATCACCGGCGGACCAGCTGCAGTGATACATTCTCATGGCCCATTCACAACAGCTGCAAGTTGTGAAAAGGACCTGGTCTTNGTCCAGCCAATAGATGAAATTGGAAAGAAACATATTGGTAANATAATTATTGTNGACCCTGATGACGATAATCCTGAAGAATTCCTTAGACAAGTTGCTGAGGCACTTCAACAAGGTGGAATGAGATGCGTTGTTATTAGAGGAAAAGGAGCCTATGCAGTAGGAGCAGATTTAGACCAAGCATGGGCTAATGCTGCTATGCTTGAACACAGNATGAAAATCGTTCTACTTGCAAGACAAGCAAACTTGAAAGTTTGAAAATCTAATTGTTTAGAAAAACATTCTTTCATAAGTACAACGAATAAACTGTGGATATGGCGAACAAACCGAAACTTGCTGTTTCAGCATGTTTAGTTGGACAAAAAGTAAGATACAATGGCGATGCTGCAGAATTTAGAACACTCTCTAGAAAATGGAGTGAGCATCTAGAACTAATCCCTTTGTGTCCAGAAGTAGGGATTGGAATGGGCGTGCCAAGACCAACTATTCGATTGGTTAGAGAAGATGGTAAGATAAAATTAGTTAATCCAAAAAACGGGGAAGATTTTACAGATCGAATGCTCGAATACTCTGAAATTCAATCTGACTTACTGGCNTCATCGGGAGTATGTGGATTTGTTTTCAAGAAAGATTCACCAAGTTGTGGTGTTGAAAGGGTGAAAGTCTACAGAGGCGATAACCCCCAAGCTGTCAGAGACGGAAGGGGTATGTTCACAACCGTTTTCACTACGCTAAACCCTCACATACCAGTAATAGAAGAAGGCCGTATGAGTGATTCGAGGCAAGCGGAACACTTCCTAGCACGCGTTCACTTTTTCCATGAATGGTTAATGACTGGAAAAGGAGGTTGGGATGCTCAGAAGATTATGCAATTCCATAATGACAATAAATTATTCCTGCTAAGTAGGGCCCCTTCGTCAAAAAGAATGCTCGGAAGGTTGATTGCTGACCTGTTTGATAAAGGCGCTAATCCAGAATTCGTTGCTTTAGAATATATGACGGAAGCCCAAAAGGCCCTCAATACATTAACCAGCAAGGGCCGCATTGCTCATGCTATGGAAAGAGTAGTTGGGCGATTTTCAGAAAAATTGACTAAAGACCAAAGGAAAGAACTGATAGAATTAATCACAGATTTTAGAGTTGGCCATGTTCCACGATTTGCACCATTGGTATTAATCAAACATTACCTACGTAGATTTGATATGGATAAGAAAATAATCTCTCGGTTTACAAATTCAATACCTCTTGAAATGGGGCTTATGGCCAAAGTCTGAATCACTTCTTAATCGTTTGATAATCGTTCAATAGAGCGATTGATACTAGATGCATACTTGTAAATTCTCACCAGAAACTCTAGTTTCATATGTTTTGAGATCCTTCTGCTTAGAAAATTTACCGACCAATTTACCATATGGGGGAAATAGAGGAAAAGGTGACCATTCAACTAAACTTCCATCGTCGATTTTATGCGTAGTTTGGTGGAGAGGGCATCTTATACAGTCATCTTTGATTTTAGCACCATATGCTAGTGGCCAGCGCATGTGCCTGCAAAGGGCTTCTGTTGCGAAGTAATCTCCATCTACATTGAGCAATAAAATTAGTTTTTTACCGACTCTAATCATCTTCTTTTTACCGGGTTTTAATTTACTAGCCTTAATGGCGTAATGCCAATTATCTTCAGTATTAATTTCGGACATTCCTCATACCTCCATCGAGGTGCATTATTTGCCCTGTTAAATTGTCAGGTGCGCTTGTCAACAACCAGAACATCGTATCTGCTATCTCTTCTGGTTTATTTATGCGTTTCATTGGAATCATTGAAACCGCAGATTCTCGCATCGATTCATTACGAGTAATCGGTTCAGATAATTTGGTATCTGTAAGGCCCGGGGCTACTGCATTAACTCGAATATTTCTTTGAGCATAAGTTGCTGCTGCTGAACGGACCATTGACTCAATACCCCCTTTGGCAGCTGCAATGGCTTCGTGATTGACTAAACCCAAACTAGCAGCGACACTTGAAGTAAAAACTACCCTGCCTCCACCTGATTTTAGCAATGCTTTACAAGTCATAGATAATGCCATAAAAGCGCTCACTAAGTTGGTTTGAATCACTTCTTCGAATGCTTCTACCTTTACTGCATGAGGGGGTCTGATTAATACAGAACCAACAAGGTGGGCCATACCTGAAATCTCGCCATCTCCTTGTTGTTTGGCCATCTCTATAGCACTAGTTAGGTCTTCTGAAGATAATGCATCACCATTAACAACAGTAACTCTACTAGATATATGTCCATCTAGCGACTCATTATTTCTAACTAACATCGTGACTAGATAGCCATTTTGAGTAAGCTTGTGGGCTAATTGTTGTGCGATATCGCTGCCGCCACCTATAATCAAGATAGACTCTGCCATAATTCGTAAAATCTTGGATGATTTTTATATTAGTGTTTTCAACTGTCCCGGTTTTTTCTACAAATTTCGACGAAGTTTTCAAACATCTCCTTGCCAAACTCTGAATCATTTACTTCTGGATGAAACTGTAATCCAAATCTATCTCCAGCCTCATTTTCCATTCCCTGAACTTGACATGAAGGACTACTAGCCGTAATGAAGAAGCCTTCTGGTACAATGTGTACTTCGTCGTTGTGCGACTCCCATACGGTTTGACTTTGATTGGTACCTGCAAAGATTTTACCGCCTCCATTTTCTAATTCAATTTCCATCGCTCCAAATTCTGGGATCGGAGATTCTCGAGCATCTCCCCCATAATGCCTAGCCATGAATTGATGGCCAGCACAAATACCCAGAATTGGTATATCGAGTTCAAGGTATGCTGCACAATTACCCAACTCGCCAGTAAGGCCGACTCTAGCAGCACCACCTGAAAGAATAATTCCATCAAGTTCGCGAAGTTCACTTACCGGGGTTGTATTTTCGATTATTTGTGTATCTACTTTGAGATAACGTAACATTCTCCATTCAC
This sequence comes from Methanobacteriota archaeon, assembly GCA_002697705.1. Classification (GTDB taxonomy): domain Archaea; phylum Thermoplasmatota; class Poseidoniia; order Poseidoniales; family Poseidoniaceae; genus MGIIa-L1. The sequence continues at coordinate 495 of NZXL01000026.1, read as the reverse complement.
GATGAGTCCATTGGCCACCGTTATCAACTACATCAATAACTAGTGGGCCTGACATTTCTTCACCTCAATTACTCTGTTTTAGCATTTAATCTAGCAAATCTAAATGATTTTATACACAAAAAGGTGTATACTGAACCTGTAACTAATAGCATTAACATTGAGCCTGAAGCATAGGTAATGCCATCGGACATAACCATGAAAAATCTAGTTCCACCAATTGCACATAATAATCCGAAAGTTACTGCTATGTGCATCCAGAGTTTTCGCTTTTCTGGAACTTTTTGTGCCATGATACCTGAAATTAGCAAAGGAATTCCTAGCAGAGATGGGAAAAAGGAAGTTATGGAATTTGATGCTGAGATTATTGAAATAATAACGCCCCACACAATTAGTAAAGTTCCAAATCCAATTGTGATTCTTGGCATTGACTGGCCGGCTACAGAAAACTCTTCGCTCATGTTCGTTGCTTTGGGCGACCCTCTAAAGTTTCTTTGA
>NZXL01000025.1 GCA_002697705.1 Methanobacteriota archaeon | reverse complement strand
CATCAAGAATTAGAGGCGGATTTGTAGATCGAGATGGTAATCCTTGGATAGATGATATTCAAAGAAATAATGTCATTAAAATGGCTCCAATTTTAGACAGTGAACTTAAGACTCCAATGGGGCAAACATATTCAGGACCAGGAGATTTACCAGAGGTAGCAATGTCTTCTGCTCTAGAAAGTTTACCAGAAAAGCGTGGCTCTATCATAGCAGTAGGTGATGTAACAGTAAAGACATTACTCGATATGGAAATAATCCCAGATATTGGATTGATTGATGGAATGACTAAGAGAACCGCTTTGTCAGAAAGTGACATTGTCGACATGGGTCGTTTCGAAGAGGTAAAAAATGCCACTAACCCTGCCGGTTGTTTGACTCCATCTTTATTAGAATCAATAGAAGGAGCAATATTTAGCCAAAATTCAGTTGTAATAAATGTTGATGGAGAAGAAGATTTAGCGCCTCTTTACATTCATTGCCTAGCACCAATAGGTAGCGTTGTTCTTTATGGGCAACCAAATGTAGGAGTTGTTTCACAGATTACAACATTAGCGGTAAAAGAAAGATGTCGTGAACTTTTGAGTATGTTTGAGGTGAAATAATGGTATCACAAAACCCCTTAATCTCAATCACAGTATGTGTTAGAGATGGTATAGATTGGGTGGATGGGTGTTTAGAGGCATTGAAAAATCAAACTTATAGGCCATTAGAAATTATCGCAATAGATGATGGATCTACCGATGGTTCAACCAAGTGCCTACAAAAATGGCATGATGAAGATGGCGAAATTCCTGTTTATGTTCTAACTCAACCTCCGACCGGATTATCTTCAGGAAGACAATTAGCGTTGGATAATGCAAAAGGAGAATGGGTTGCAATCACTGATATCGATGTAAGGCCCGAACAAACCTGGATTGCTAATTTGTTTTCAGAGTCTAATCCAGTTTCCACCGAAGAGAGAGTAGTGGCAGTAACAGGAAGAACAATTTTCGAAAGAGCTTCTGATTTAATCAGTAAAGTTAGATCGGTAGAAATCGCATCTAAATATCGTTCAAGGCCTAGAAGTACTAGTTTAGCAAATGGGCCATGTTCAATGTTTCATCGAGAATCTTTGATTGAGATTGGTGGTTTTAATCCGAAGTGGTATCATGCAGAGGACATGGAGGTTAGTCTACGGCTTATCGAAAATGGAGGAACTATTGTTTATGCCCCTGATGCATTGGTGTCTCACGTACCAGAGTCAGGACGTAAACGATTTTTGGCAAAGAGGTCTAGAGATGCCCGTGCTCACGTTAGAATAATGCGAAATTTCCCTCGAAGAAGAAGAAAGGGTCCAGATTTAGATTTTATTGGTAGTTCAACAATTGTTTTGATGGTAGCTCCTCTTTGGATTAGTGCATTGGTCTCAGGATTGCCATTTATCTATTCATTACTAACTTCAGATAGTTTAGATTGGGAGGTAGTAAAGCAGTGGTGGGAGTTCAAGATGCTTATTTTGACAATTTCATTATTGATTTTACACCAGTTTATACTCTTAAGAGGGCCTTTAGGTGTTGTAATTAGAGGTTCGATTCGAGAAAGTAATCAACCGAAGATAATTGCTTTGTTTTCTTTGAGAGCATTGACACTACAGTGGAGTCTAGCACTATGGAAGGGATTACTACTGGGAGTAATTGACTCAATAACAGGGAAAAATGGCCATCGCCGTTTATTCTCGAAATGAGTAGATTTACTCAGTCCAAATTTTCATCGCCCTCTGGAGCGAATGAAAAGTAGTTTAGAGCTAAGCCAAATGATAGAAGAGCAATCGTGACTGAGTAAACACCAGGGTCAATCCATCCTACGGAATTTAATCCAAAGTATAGGTAGTTGACAACCCCAAGAAGCAGACACCATGCGCCTGCAAGTCTTGACCATCCACCGACGGAAGGATCGGCTAATGCAGGCCAAGTTTCATTGACAAAAATAGATTTGAACCATGCTGCGACGCCACCTTCTTGTTGATTTATTGTTCTAAATCCTAGGAAAACTAGGCCAGCACAAAGAGCCATAAAAATTGCATCAGATGCTACAAATGCAGAAGCATCTTCTATACTACCAAAGGCTTTGTTTGTTGTCTCTAGAGTGAATACTCCTCCCCAAGAAACTCTGTAACTTGGGTGAATGCAACCTGCAAGATTTAGAATAGCGAGCAAAAGTCCTAACAATCCTAATGAAACAAACCAGTTGGCGAGTGTTTTGTTAGGATTCATAATCATCTCTAGGACGCTTGTAGAGTCATCGTTATCTTCACTCATAAATTTGGCCACCTGCATTATAGATATAAGAACACCGAACAAAAAATAGTCTCATTTAGCAATAAAATACAATCATAGTCGGCTCTGATGCTTATAATTATTTGAAAACACATCTTCGATATGTGGTTCAGATTCAATCATTATCAGCATTGGGTCAATATTTTGAGGAATACAAGAATTGATTTCNTTTGTACGTCCGTATCTNCCTCTACTAATTGTTCTAGCCGTAACTANTCCAAGCATGTCAAGATTTGAAATCAATCCNGAAACTCTTCTTTGAGTCAATGCATTTTGACCCACGAATCTGCATGCTTGAGTGTANATAGCATAAACTTCGCCGGTTTGAATATTTCTTAATCCATTTTTCTCATTGATTAAAATTGAAGACAAAACTAGTTTCTGCTGGCTAGGTAATTTAGATATTATTGGAGTCATTTGGTCTGACTCAATTTGATGTTGAGCAGACCTGACNTGATGTTGTTCTACCATTTGAGAACCACTTTGTTCTGCTTTTTCAGCCGATACACGAAGCAAGTCAAGTGCGCATCTAGCATCTCCATGCTCTTGTGCAGCAAGTGCAGCACAAAGTGCGATAACGCCATCTCCAAGAACATCCTCATTAAGAGATAATTTAGATCGTTGTCTTAGAATATCTTGTAATTGCTCCGCATCATAAGGATTGAAGATAACATCCAATTGTCCAAGCCTTGAGCGAACTCTTGGGTCTAGGAAGTCAGTGAATTTCAAGTCGTTTGAGATTCCAATAACACAAGCACGGGCATGATTAAGCGATGCATTCAGACTTGTCAAGTTATACAGCAAATCATCTCCTGCTTTACGTACTAGGTGGTCTATTTCATCAAGAACAATAACAAATACTCCTTTTCGAGAATCCATTCTTTTAATCAATTCACCAAACACTCTATCAGTGGGCCATCCAGTAAAAGGAATCTCATCGATTTCATGACTTTCTAATAGTGAATTTCCAATGTGACTCAAAACCCTGTATTGAGTATCGATTTGTCGGCAGTTAACCATTATTGATTGAACAGGCCTCTTCAGTTCTAGGCCTTTCTTTTCCAGTTCATCACACACAAAAGAAGTTACAGCAGTCTTACCTGCTCCAGTGACTCCATAAAGAGTCATATTAGATGGAATATGTCCTTTTAGAGCTTCAACTAGATTGAATGATAAAGTCTCGATTTCAGTTTTTCTGTGTGGAAGATTTTGTGGCTGATAGTCATGACGAAGAATTTCTTTGTTTTTGAACAACGTTTTTCGAGATAGGAAACCATCGAAAATGTTGTCTGTCATACGTTCACCAAGCCTTAGCATCGAAACAATGGCCGTTAGGACAAAGTGCGATGATATCGGGGAGTCCGAGTCCCCCTCATAAGCATGTCCACTCAAAATGGAATCAAAATTAAATTATGGCAGGTTTAGAAATAAATTTTTATTTCACTATCAAGGCATAATTTTANCAAAAAATAACATTTTTCGACTTATTTCCAATGTCCATTTTTCCAAAGGAATTCATCACCGTCAGATGCATGGTGAACATTACTTGGATGATCGGGAAAGTTTGATTCGGTTATTTTAGGAAACTTTGAATCTTTATCGTCGATATAAGTGTGAGTAATAACAAATTTTGTCGAGGGATACATATCTGCTAATTTCTGAATATCCGAAGGTTTGTGGTGATGGTCACTATCGACCCATTCTGGAAATCCCATCTCTACAACACCCAACTGAGATCTTCCAATCGCTTGGTAAAGTGAATCACATGGTCCAGAATCTCCACTATGAACTACGCTCGCCCCATCTGAAGATTCGAATCGGTATCCGAATGGATCTACGGAATCATCATGATGGACTCTAAATCTCTCCCAAGACCAACCATCATCAGTAATTCCAGTCGTATCTTCAATCCATGTAATTTGAGTTAGAAACTTTTCTAGACTTCCAGGATAAGCAAGATTACATAGAGTTGTAATACGTTCTTTTGCACCTGGGGCAGCAATAATTTTCAATGGAGAGTTGCCTTCTCGGTCAGAAATATATTGTCTCTCTAAGAATAGGAATGGCAGTCCAAAAACATGGTCGCCGTGTAGGTGAGTGATGAATATAGTTTCAATTGTATTAACCGATATTCCATTGTGTCGTAGGCCGATTAGTGCGGTAGGGGGTGCGTCAATCAAATGCTTACCATCGATTAAAACATGAGAATGTAAGCGCCCGTTTGGAAGAAAGGCATTGCCTGTTCCAAGCATCTTCACCTTGTGCGCCATAACAATGCCCATGAGTAATTAGATATTGTTTTAATCGACAATTTTATGCTTTAAAAAAAATCTAAAATTAAAAATGATGATAAACAATCCCCATGTGGGTTCATCATAGCGCTATGCTATCGGTGGTAGAATGTCTGATTGGTCCGCAAAAAATCCGTACATGACTAACATCACGGATAATTTTATTCTGAATGGAGAAGGCTCCCGCAAAGAAACTAGACATATCGTTTTTGAATTAGGCGATTCAGGTTTAGATTACAAAGTTGGAGATGCACTCGGAGTTGTATCAGAAAATCCGCCTCATATCGTAGAGGAATTACTTGAAGTTCAAGGCTGGGACCCTGAACAAATGGTAACTACTCATAATGGAGAGAGAACCCTTTATGATGCTTTGAAGAAAGATTTTGAAGTGCACCTAGCAGGTAAGAAATTTGTTCAATCATTGACTCAAAAGGTAGTATCTTCTGGAATGAAAATTTCGGTGAAAATAGTTTCACGTTCTCGTGGAAAAGATACTTGGAACTCATCTGGAGAAGGAGATTTACCACCAGGACTCGCAAAATCTGCACCATCTGATGACCCTAGCGAGAAGGTCGCAGCTATAGTGGGAGATGAGAAAGCGATTGAAGATTATCTGTGGACAAGAGATTATGTCGATATAATGAGGGAATTTGATGTAAAGTATACTCCTGAAGAGTTTTTCGAATTGATTTCAAGACTCAAACCGAGACTCTATTCAATCGCATCTTCTCATGATGCGCATCCAGGATATGTTGAGTTGACTGTCGGTATTGTCCGATTCAGTTACCACGGTAGAGACAGAGGTGGATTGTGCACTCAATTTATGGCGGATGAAATCGGAACAACTAGTAAGAAACTCGGAGTATTCATGTCTCCAACAAAATCTTTCGTTCTGCCCGAAGATAAGTCGACAGATATCATCATGGTTGGACCTGGGACTGGGATTGCCCCATTTAGAGCATTCATGGAACAAAGAGTCTTTGATGGTGGCAGTGGTAAGAATTGGTTATTTTTCGGCGACCAATCTTCTAAGACTGAATTTTATTATAAAGATGAGATAGAATCATGGATTGATGAAGGACATCTGTATAGATTTACAACAGCATGGTCTCGCGACCAAGAAGAGAAAATATATGTTCAGCACAGATTAAAAGAACATGGTGCTGAAGTCTGGGAATGGTTCGAAAGAGGCGCTTATTTCTACATCTGTGGGGACAAGAAATACATGGCCAAAGATGTACATAGAGCGTTGATAGAAATAGCCCAAGAACATGGCGGTTTATCAGAGGCTGATGCAACTCACTTCATTGAAAAGACAATGATGAGGGAAGAAAAGCGATATCTCCGTGACGTATACTGATCACAGGCCACTAGTTGGTAACTCAACGCATGCAATTGGAACATTCATTTGAACACCCATTTCCATCATTTTCTTTGTCCAAACAGAATCAGGCCCAGGGAAAGCCAACATATGAGTGGCATTAGTCAGCATTTCTTTTGCTAGTGAGGAGACCGCTTCAGGTCTACCACTATCCTTGGCAAAATCAGGTCTAGGTTTTGACCAAGCTTCATTGTAAACCGCTAATGGAATATTATTGTTATCAGCCCACCTTTCTGCAAGGAAGTCGACTCCACTAGCTCCACCAAGAATTATCATATCGGGGTAAGTATGTTTTTCCACCCACAAGTCCAATTGGTTTTCTAGCCAAGAATAATCGTAGAATTTCGAGTTCCCGCAAATCACCAGATTTACTACTCGCCCATCTCGATTCAAATCTTTGCCGCCCAACTCGGCCACAATCTCCGCGCCCGTTTTCCCATTTTCCGCCATACCATCCCATATGTGTATTATCATATCAATTTTTTCCACATATTTATTTTTTAAAGTATTATTTTGGAGTTTTGTAGTAGGTTTAAGGAAATTTTTCACCGGTTTATTACATTATATTTCGATAAAATTTCTCATATTCTAACCGTTTGCCTCTTAGAATGTCTCGACTCACAGGGGGTTATGGGATTCAAGCGTGTATTGATTGCGAACCGTGGCGAAATCGCTCTCAGAATACTTAGAACATTACGAGATATGGGCATTGAAGTAGCGATTATTCACGGTCGTGAAGACCGATTATCGCTTCCAGTTAGGCTCTCAGATATTGCTTATCCAATCTACAGTTCTAACCCACTTGATTCCTATTTGGATATTGAAGCAGTAGTAAAGGCTGCTAAAGAGTTGGAATGTGATGCAGTTCATCCCGGATATGGGTTTTTAGCTGAAAATGCAGATTTTGTTAGGAGACTTGAACAAGAAGGAATTACATTCATTGGTCCTTCAGCGGATGTCATCACCCTACTCGGAGATAAAATCGAAGCCAGGGCTGCTATGGAGGCAGCGGGCTTACCAACTGCAAAAGGTTCTTCCGAGCCGATATCAGATGAGAAAGTTGCAAGCAAATTAGCCGAAGAAATAGGCTATCCTGTGATAATTAAAGCGGCCGCAGGAGGCGGTGGCATCGGTATGCAAATAGTTGAGAAAGGCGAAGAATTTGCTAGCGCCTTGAAACTATGTCAATCAAGAGCAAAATCTGCTTTTGGTGATGAGAGAGTATTTGTTGAAAAATATATCCAAGGAGCGCAGCACGTCGAATTTCAAGTCCTTGGAGATGGCAAGAATGCGATTCATTTTGGTGAAAGGTTCTGTTCAATTCAACGTCGTCATCAGAAACTGGTCGAAGAAGGACCATGGCTTTCCGATGAAAAAAGAGCAGAAATCGGAAATCTTGTTTGTAGGGGCGCTGAAACAGTTGGCTACAAGGGGCTAGCCACCTTTGAGTTCTTGAGAGATTCAAGTGGAGATTTTTACTTCCTAGAGGTCAATCCTAGAGTACAAGTAGAGCACACTGTTACAGAATTAATCACAGGACATAATCTAGTGGAACTCGGAATTAGAGTTGCACAAGGAGAAGACTTGCCAATGAAGCAAGAGGATATCGAGTGGCGAGGGCACGCTATACAGTGTAGACTAAATGCAGAAGATCCAAAAGAATTCATTCCAAGTCCAGGTCGTCTATGGGAATGTCATTTCCCTTCAGGATATGGAATTAGGTGCGATACTCACGCCCATGCTGGCTATGAAATGCCAGGTTGTTTCGATTCACTTCTCGCCAAGTTACTTACTTGGGGTAAAGATAGAGATGATGCTATCAAGAGAATGCGTACAGCTTTAGATGAAACAACAATTACTGGAGTTCAACATCTCATCCCTCTTCACAGAAGGATAATGGATGAGGAAGATTTCTTGAATCGAGATGTCACAATTCAGTATATTGATAATCATCAAGAATTATTAGGTTAGGTGTTGAAAATGGACGTAGTAATGGTTGGTAGTATTGCATACGATAGTGTTCAGTCGCCTGAGGGAAAAATCGAAGATGCGCTAGGCGGATCAGCAATATATGGTGGAATTGCTAGCCAATTCCATGCTAAGAGATTGAATTTAGGTTCAGTTGGACTCGTTGGAGTCGTAGGAAATGATTTCTTGGATGAAGACCGTAAATCTCTAGAAGATTTAGGTTTGGACCTTAGAGGTATTGAAACTGCAGAAGGAAATACCTTCAGATGGACCGGTTCTTATCATGGCGATATGGGTGTTGCTCAAACTCATGATACGCAATTGAATGTTTTTGGCGAGTTTGAGCCAAAGGTGCCAGAATTTGCAACCAAGCCATCGATTCTATTTTGTGCCAATTTACTTCCGATTTTACAATCTAAAGTTCTAGACCAAGTTCAACATACAAGACTTTCAATGTTGGACTCGATGAATTTGTGGATAACTACTGCTATGGATGATTTACTTGCGGTAATGAAAAGAGTAGACTTGATAATTATTAACGATGGTGAAGTAAAGATGATTGCCGAAGATGAAAATTTCATTAGAGCCTCTAAAAAAGTAGTTGAAATGACTGGTTGTAAGACTTTAGTAGTAAAGCGTGGAGAATTTGGCGTGATTGCTTTTCATGGTGAAGAAATAGTTTCTTTGCCTGCTTACCCCACAGAGAAAGTAATCGATCCTACTGGGTGCGGTGACTCTTTTGCAGGTACCTTAGCATCATACTTTGCTAATGGGGAGGGCGAACTTAGTCGAAATGAACTGAGAGATGGCCTAATTGCAGCGACAGTCACATCGAGCTTTACGCTTGAGTCATTTGGGACAGAGAGATTGATTAATTTACCAATGGAAGAGTTTGAACAAAGGCTTGACAGTTACAAGAGAATCTTGAGTTAATCATGAATCAATACGTGGAAGGCCTTCTTTTCCTCCAGCATTTGATTTATTGGTATCACTGTCGATAAGGTCGCCAAACCCAATATCATCAAAAATTTCTACCTTTTCTTGTTCAACTTGCTCACTAATCGCCTTTCTTCTAAGGGCAATCTCTTTCATTTCACGAACCTTTTCATCTGGTAGTGAACCTCCATTGCTAATCGCTAGATTTCTGTAGAGTTCCTCTACTTCTTTTTCGTGGGCTTCGCTAGAACGTAAGCGTAATTCTTCAGCAGAAGTTGATGTTTCTGAATCCTTTTTGCCAGAAAGTATTCTATTAGAAAGGTTAGAAGTCGCTTCTTTAACACTATTTGCCACACGATTAGCAGCAGGCATCATAATATTTCTAAACATACTTCCTGTTTCGTTATTTTCAGGTTTCTTTTTGGGTTTGAGCCTTGAATTAATTGAACTATTCTTAGAACGTAATCGAGGGAATTTTTGTTGTATTGAATCTTTACTTTGAGAATTTACATCGTTACCAACTGAGCTTGTTTCAGAATTCCTTCTAGCGCTAGCAACCAATGACTCGACCTCTTCACCGTATTGGTCAACATGCCCCAGGATTGAATCTGGGGATGAAAAGATATCATATTCTGGAGCAGGCTGTTGGTTGGAAAAAAGGTCTTGCTGAGGCATATGGTATCCTTCTTTACTGAAGAAATTGGGTAATGGTTCGGGTAAAACTGATCTTCCAGCCTCTCCATTTTGAATGTAAGATGATTCAGAGGGAAGTGAGTTTGGCGCAACAAAGGTTCGTGCCTCTTGGCTAGATTCGATTATTGTTGGCTGTTCAATTTGATTAAACATTGACATAGGATGTGGTTCTTGGTGATTTCTTCTATCTCTAACATTTTCAATGCCCCTTTGTATTAATTTATCCGATGAAGTAGTTTGACTAACCGGTTTCGGATTATCAAGCCAAGATGGCAAAGACGGTGTAACTTCTTGTGGGGTTTCAAATTCTTGGCTAAGAGGGATACTTGTTGGTAGAGTAGGCTCAGAAGTGGGTTGATTGGTATCGAACATGAAATCTCCTAGTTCCGCTTCAAGAAATGTAGCAATTGATTCTGGTGGTTGAATTTCAACAGGTGCAACCGGCACAGATTCCATCTCCAATAGAGCCGAACGAGGATAAGCGGAGTCACGGTCAAGAATATCTAATCCTTCTTGAGCTTCAGAAATTGTGAATCCTTGTTGAAGTCTTAGTAAAATCGTGTTCAATCTAAGTAATGCTGCGTCATTACCAGTTAGTGCGTGACAATCACCAGCCTCAGTGTCAATGGTGATTGTTGGTTTTCTTGTCAAAAGCCATCCAGAGATCAAGGAAACTCCTAATGTCATGCTAATTATTTTGAAGGTTTGATGTGATAATATTCGTGTTCCAATCCAAACAAGTCCAAAGCCAATCAATGCGAATCCAAATGGAATTAATTTGGTATGATGGTGATGAACACGACTAATAGAATTTATTTTTATGTCAAGGGCATGACCAGTTTTTGACTCTATACAAAGCATACGCTCATCGACTGTAGCGCGAACTTTACCTGAAGTTCCATCCAGCGAAAGAGAATTGAAAATTACATTTTCCCTCATATTCGATGGACTTGCTTCGCGTCCCGTTAATTGCATCCCAATACGCGAAGCGTTTCCTCAAGGTTATCAATCCACCGCTTTTCCAAGGCGCGAATATATCGATATTACGACCTTTTATTTTTAGCCAAGAGACTATTCAATCTTGCTTAGATTTGCACTACCCATTATTCTAGGTTTGGAATCTAATTGAGAAAGTACGGTTGGTTCAGGGTTGTCTCTACGGATGAAAAGAGGTGATTCCCATTCAATTTCTAAAGTGGAGGCTGAAACTGATTGAATACGGCCGACTACGAACTGTAAATCCACACTTGCGTGAACTACATCTCCTTCGGCAAGAATTCTCTTTTGGAATGGAGAAACTTCCAATTCGACATTAGAACGCCTGTGCAATTCTACAGCCAAAGGCACGCTTGTATTGGTTTTTTTATCTTCAACAGCAGGATGAACTAAAATTGAACCACTACTAAGATGGTCTTCTTTTGCGTTACGTAGTGCCAATCCGACCCTATCTCCTGCAGTTGCAGAAGAGACATCATCATCCATAACTTGTAGAGATTTTGCATTTCCGGTACCATTCGCCGGTAGAAGAATTAATTCATCATGGACATTAACTGTTCCAGACTGAACATAACCAATAGCGACTAAACCGATTCCTTTGACATTAAAATGTTGATCGATAGGAATCACCAAAGGAGAGGCTGAAGCATCACTGAGTTCTTGTTTGATCTCATCCATGAAACCATATAATTGGGTTCTTAGTTCAATTCCGTCTTCGGTGGCAAAGACCCACTTTTCAAGTCCTGCTTGCTTGAATAGCATTTTAACTTGGTCTTCATCAATCCAAGAACCATCAAGTGACTTGATGATTGCAATACCACGAAATATCTTCGAACTTGCAAATGCAACTAGAGCCTCTCCAAGCGTAGCATCAATAGCCGTGACTTCAATAATTCCCACTCTTGCTGCTGATAATGCATTTAGGAAAGGGCGCAGTCTCTCAGGATATTTTGCCGGTCTTATTAGAGAAAGAATTCTTGCTCCTTCAGGGCTATTTTCTTTGTGAACATAAGTATGTACATCTCTTTGGTCGGTTGGTTTGGCGATCTCCTTGGCCAATTCATCGCTTCCAAACATTGCTATGTTCAGTACAGGCATAATACCGCGACCGAGGTTCTACAAATGAATTTAGGGGTACTAGTTTTCTTTCTGTGAAAGCATTTGTTCTCTGATATGTGCTGCTTTGTCCCAGTCGAGTTGTTCGTCATCGTTTTCTACTACCAATTGAGGAATTGGAATCGGCCTCATCATAGAATCAATCGCAACAAAGAAGAAGAAACCTTCACATATTTTCTTTTTCTCCCAAGTGGCTTTATTGACTGCCATTGCAGTTACTTTTGTACATGCAGTATGGCTGCTTGTAAATACAACCTTTCCTGTTACTTCTAACAAGTCACCTTGCCTTGCAGGGGCGATAAATTTCAATGTATCAATGGAAATGGTTACGAATTCTCTGTGTGCAAATTT
>NZXL01000024.1:517-19529 GCA_002697705.1 Methanobacteriota archaeon | reverse complement strand
CCAAGTTCCTGTGCCATGGCTTGTAATAATTGTGACGCATATAGATTTCCCAGTGTATAGGTTGGGAAATAACCGAAAGCAGCCATTGACCAATGAATATCTTGTAAACAACCTAAGGTGTCATTAGGCACTTGAATGTCAAACCATTCCTCAAACATAGAGTTCCATACATTAGGTAAATCTTCAACTTTTAACCCTTCATTGAAGATTTTTTTCTCTATTTCATACCTTAGCATTACATGGAGGTTGTATGTTACTTCATCTGCCTCTACTCGAATAAAACCAGGAGTTACGCTGTTGGCGATTTTATTCAAATCCTCTGGACTCCAGTCTGGTGAGTGGGGGAATTGCTCCTTGAACCAAGGTAATGCTACCTGCCAAAATGATGGAGTCCTACCTATTTGGTTTTCCCAAAATCTGCTTTGTGATTCATGAACTCCAAGTGAAACTGCATCTCCTCTCGGAGTAAAAGAATGCTCAGGTGAAAGTCCTTGCTCATACAGTGCATGTCCTGTTTCATGCATCACCGCATAAAGACATGAGAATGGATCTTTTTCATCAAACCTAGTTGTAAACCTTGTATCTCCCGGCCACAAACCCGCAGAAAAGGGATGAGTTGATGCATCCATTCTTCCTGCTTCAAAGTCAAAGCCCATAGCCTGTGAAACCTTGGTACAAAATTCGGTTTGACCTTCGATAGAGAATTCCATTCCTTCAGGCAATTGAGGGTCAGGGTTACTCTTTTTGGCATTGATAATTTTTTGTAATAAAGGAACTAACCGCTTCTTTAATCCATCAAATAGTGGGTCATAATCATCAACTGTCATACCAACCTCGAACTCATCCAATAATACATCGTAAGGAGTGGTTTCAACGCCATAGTATTCGATTTTCTTTTTGGTCATATCCACCAAGTCTTGAAGTTTCTCTTGAAACATTGAAAAATCTGACTCTGCTCTTGCTTGTTGCCACGATAATAAGGCCTCTGACTTAGTCTTAGCAAACTGAGCCACGAAATCTGAAGGCAATTTTTTAGCCTTCTGATATCTTCGTTTAATTTCTTTCAAATTTGATTTTTGATCTTGGTTAAGTTCTGTATTATTCGACAACCTTTCAATCAATTCACCTAATTGCGGGTCTATTGTTCGTAAATGTTGTTCTTTGGCGAGCCAAGAAAGTATTTCTCCTCTAGATTGAGCGCCTTTAGCAGGCATTATCGTTTCTTGGTCCCAACCAAGGTGGCCTTGCAGTGCCCCGATTTTATGAATATCTTTGACTCGTGAAATAAAATCTTCATAATCGTCCATATCTTTGGGACAAGCCGGTGATTCTTCAATACTTTCATAATTATTACAAAAATAAACTTGTGATTACGGCCACACATTCAAGACTGACGACTTTATCCGGCTATCATGGGCAAGTCATCTGAAGCAAAAGATGCTGACAACCCTGATAGCGAGGATGACGATTTAGTCGATGTTGTTGAATCTGTAATCAATAAATCATCAGATAAATCCTCCAACATAATTGATAATGATTCTGAACTATCCAGCGAGCAACTACTTGCTACCAGTGCAAAGATGGTTGTGGAAACATGTATGGACATAAGAAGAGGAGAAAATGTTCTCATCGTTTGTGACCCTACCACTGGAGAAATAGGACAAGCTTTGCATGAAGCAGTAACTAACCGTTCAGAAAGAGTATTACTAATTGTAATGCCCAAAGGTCGACACCATGGCGAAGAACCGCCTTCTCCTGTTGCAAGTTTAATGCGGCAACAACAAGTTATTCTTGCACCAACAAGGTATTCTTTGACTCACACTAAAGCAATAAGGCAGGCATTGAAAGAAGGAGCACGTGTTGCTACAATGCCAGGTATGACTGAAGAGATGTTCACCCATGGAGGAATGTCTGCTAATTTCAATGAAATTAAGAGAAAAATCAGTAACCTTGGACCTTATCTTAGAAGAAGAAGAATCATTAATGTCAAGTCTAAACAAGGCACTGATATTACCTTTGAAGTTAATTGGAGAGATTGGAAATTGGACGATAATGGAATCTGTAATCGTCCTAAGATGCTTACAAATCTACCCGCCGGAAAAGCATTTATCATGCCTAGAGAAGGTTCTATGAATGGAAAGGTCATAATCGACGGTTCTTGGGATGCAACTCTTCTGAATGAAGAAATTGAATTAGAAATTGAAAATGGAATCGTAATCGATGTCAAAGGTGGAACTACTGCTGCCAACATCCGACAAGAATTTGGTGAAGTTGCAAGAAAGCTTCGTTCTAAAGATAGAGAAAATGTTTGGACTATCGCCGAATTTGGCTTTGGAGTAAATGATCAAGCAAGATTGGGGGGCAACGTTCTAGAAGATGAAAAGCGACTAGGAACATGCTATATTGCTATAGGAGATAATACTGCTTTGGGAGGAAACTCATCTGTAGGAATTCATATTCCTGGAGTATTGAAATCTCCCAGTGTATGGCTTGATGACACACAAATTTTAGACGATGGAAATTTCATACTTGAACTATAATCAACCAAGATTTTGTCCACCACATATTGGACAATATCTCCAATATGGATCAAGACCAATACCACAGCCTCTACATAATACTCCAGAACGAATAGTCGGTTGAACAGGTTGATTCCAAGGCTGTGGATTAACCGGTTGGGGCCTTTGAATTGGTTGTGGCTGAGGCTGAGGATATTGTGGATGTTGCTGAACTGGTTGTTGATGAGGTTGTACAATTGGTTGCTGATTCATGACTTCTTGAGGGGTCACAGGTTCTCGTTTGTTTACAGGCTTACGTACAGGTGATATTGGCTTAGGTAATGAAGATAATTTTTCACCTGCGGGTGAAGCAATAACTTCTGAAAGTGATAAAGAGCCATCATTATCTACATCAGCTTTGGAATGTAATTCTTTAGTCTCTTCTAATGATAACCCTGTAGCCTTAGAGAGTTCCTCTACAGATAACGTTCCATCTTTATCTGTATCTGCCTCGATAAATTTTTCCGCTACACTGACAAATGTTTCTGGCTCTGGTTCTGGCTCCGGTTCTGGCTCTGGCTCTGGCTCTGGCTCTGGCTCTGGCTCTGGTTCTGGTTCTGGTTCTGGCTCCAGTTCTGGCTCTGGTTCTGGCTCTGGTTCTGGCTCTGGTTCTGGCTCTGGTTCTGGCTCATTTACAAGAGGAATTTCAACTCCAAATGCTCCATCAAATGCATCTTGTGTGACTTTAGCTGCCTTTTTGTCTGTAACATCTTCTTTAACCACAGGTTTAACTTCTACTTCTACAACTTCAGGCTGATTAAAACTTGGTAAAGGTACTGAATCTTGCGAATCTGAAGAGGATGATTGGCCAGGTAAAGGTATTCCNGTAGACTTTACTGAATCTTCAACCTCAGTACTTGGAGCCGGTTTGGAAGAGGGNGCTGGAGTTGTTTTAGGTATCGANACTGATGACTGAGACAATTCNGGTACTGGAATTGCATGGCCAATAACATCCAAAGAAGCATCAAGTTGGTCAGCGACTTGGATAATAGATTGGAGGTTTGCTTGAGGATTGGAAAACATTTCATTTAGAGAATGATAATATTTCAAAATCTCATCTCCTCCNCCAGTTTCTTGGGCTATTGCCAATAGTTTGAGAATTCTCATCGGGTCTGATAAGCGAGTTAAAGACTCAAATTCAGATTCGCTTACCTCTGGTTTAGAATTTGACGAATCTTCACCAAGTGAATTTGTCAATCCCAAAAAAGTGAGTAGCGGATCGGTAAAACTCATCAATCCTAAATGTCCTGCAACCAAGAAGTAAATTTCTCCCCCCTCACAATTCATTCGTTCGCTTGCCGCTTCAAAATCAAACTCCCCTGGCAGTAAAACTATGTCAGATACCTTCTCAAAAAATTTGGTTAAAGCACCTGAAAAATCCATTTCCATTAGTTGGTGAACTATATCCGAAGATTCTATGATACCGAAATATGCTGCGGTCTCATCGACTTCAATACCATCTGGTAAAGAAGCACCTTCGAGAACATCACCAGCCATAAAAACACCTCACTAAATCACGCTGAATACTCATCTTATGAAAACACATGTCTACCAATAATTCCTTTCATCTGTTTTTACCAAGATTAATTATCGCCCGAGACTGTGGGGCATTCCAGCCATTTCCTTGAAGTTGCATTAGCATTTCTCGCTCAGAAGCACCTTCTGATAATGATTCTACCACCCAATCAATAGCAGAATTTCTATGGCTATCTTCTATACCTTCAAAGATATCTAGATCAACTTCTAAATTAGCTTTACGAACCTTCTTTCCTGTTTTTGTAACAGATTTGACTTTCTTCGATTTACTACTATCACTTTGAAATCTTTCTCTTGGGTAACTAACGGGCTGTGAGATTGAACTGCGTTGCTCTTGCGTTGGCCTGGGTCTTTGTTTAGGTGGTCCACCAGATGGTCCGTTTCTAGCTGCGGGTGGCGTATTTCTAGGAGGGCCACCCGAAGGACCTACACTTTGAGAAGGGGTGCTTCTATTGGAACGTAAATCAGAAAGGAAACTCAATCTTTCTTCTTGATAATCGTCTTCATAATCATCATCTTCATCGTCATCATCAAACCAATCCTCTTCTGCTCTCCTTCGAATAAATGAGATGACAATTATTAATCCAACAAGAGAAGCCNCACAAACAAGGATGAAGGTTAAGATATTCATGCCCAATATTTGGGTTTCATTACTCGATTCCTCAGATGATTCTAATGGACAACCGTCAACATATCCATTGATTCCTTTAGCATCATTAGGACAGTTGTCTAAACTATCGACAACCCCGTCAGAATCGGTATCCTTCTCATTGTCTGCACAACCATTGGAGTCCACACTATCTCTGTAAGCAGATTTAGTATTTGGACAAAGGTCTGGATTTANTCCTGATTGATTATCACCATAACCATCACCATCAATATCTCTCCACTGAGTTGAATCATTGGTAAAGGCGTCTGCTAGGCCGTTAGGAGAAGCGAACCAATCAACAGAGTTTGGATTAGACCATCCATCTCCATCTGAGTCAAGGCAGCCAAGTCTATCTTCGAATGATGTACCATTTTCTAAAATACAATCATCTGCATTAACTCCTTGAGTGTTATCGCCAAATCCGTCACCATCACTATCCCACCATTGAGATGCCTCAAATGGATATAGGTCNCCTTGTTGATTAATTCTAGTCGAAAGGACTGAATCAATTTCGTATAGATAAACTCCTTGGTAACCATCTCCATCCCAATCAAAGTTTAGAGCTTCATTATCAGTACATCCAAATTCATCCACAGGATAATTTTGTGGAGTTTCTGGGCAATCATCTATAGAATCTAAAACTCCATCCTGGTCAGTATCTCGTTGGGATGGTGAACAACCAAACTGNTTTGCCACTTCGCTTTGCGGNGTATTAGAGCAAGAGTCTTGATAATTGAAAACTCCATCTCCATCATCATCTACTTCTTTTTGTGCTTGACTACANCCAATTGAATCGACCACTTCACCAATTGGAGTTGATTCACACTGATCTACGTCATTGAATATTCCATCGCCATCATCGTCTATTTGATTTTGAGCACATCCCGAAGAGTCAACAATTAATCCCGCATCTGTATTTGGACATGTGTCTTCATCATTGATCACGAAATCACCGTCATCATCATTGCCATCAATCAAACGGCAACCTGCCCCGAGAGTACCATCTATAACTCCAAATTCATAAGGGCAAATATCTGGTTGGAAGCCAAATTGTTGATCACCAAAACCATCGCCATCTGAATCTTTCCATTGGGTATCATCTAATGGGAAAGCATCACCAGATTGATTTTCTCTTAGATTGGTTGTTGAATTTAAGTCATAAGAATATAGATCCATGAAACCATCTCCATCGCTATCCTGACAGCCAAACAATGGATCAGAAGAATTACCAAATACTAATGGACAGCCATCAAGATAGATTCCATTCGCGTTACTTCCATTGTAAAATGAAGTGAAGTTATCAGGATAGCCATCGCCATCTGAATCGTTTACTATGGCTATATTATTCGGGAATGCATCGGGATTAGTTGCATCAAGTGAACTATTATCTCCATAGCCATCACCATCACTGTCTGCCCATTGAGTAGGGTCTAAAGGCCACATATCTGCACCATCTTCTAGAGTCCAATCCGGCCTTGGGTCTGAATATCCATCAAAATCAGAATCCAAACAACCATTTCTGTCATACATTGATGTTCCAAACTCAAATCTACACCTATCTCCTCCAATNAAGTCTGAAGTATTGTCACCAAATCCATCGCCATCCCAATCCAGATATTGCTTGTAATCATATGGGAAAGCATCGCCAGGTTGAGCGTTTACGTCATACCAAGTGGTACAACAATCAGGGCCATGATTATCTCCATAACCATCACCATCACTGTCGAAGACTTGTTTCCAATTATCAGTGAATATGTCTCCATTCTGATATGATATTTTATTATCAGACCATCCATCTTGGTCAAAATCACCACATCCAGTTCTCCCTAACCATGAAAATCCACGTATATTGTTGCAAGTATCTATTGTATCTGCATATCCATCGTCATCATAGTCACTACATCCAAATATGATTATTGATGATGTTCTGTCATCTTGAGGACAAGAATCGTATTGTGGACCAAGAATACTATCTCCATAACCATCTCCATCGCTATCAGACCACTGTCCAGATAAGTGCGGAAGGTCGTCAATTCTATCGAAAACTAAGTCTCTATCAGAATCTAAGTAAAAATTAAGTGAAACTATTTGATTCTGCATTTCATCAATGGCCGCAATTTTTAATGTACCATTTTCATCAAAAAGAGGAGTGACTTCAGAGTTAGTAATCAATCCATTGAAGGTTTGACTAAACCAAGGGGCAAAATTATCATGAATNCCGTTCTTTTCTACAGAATTCCATTGCAANAGCCCTGANTCAGGNTTGGTTGTAAACAATAGATAATGCGTATCTATTTGAGATAAACTCCATGTCCCTTGTGGTGAAGAATTGGGTTGGTTTGCCATTGAAACCCATGTTTCTGAAGCCTGTCTAACATAAATCGAATTGGAATTAGATCTTACTGCCATAGCAGGGTTCTGCCCACCAATTAAATCAAATGTCATATCTGAACCATTGCCGCTAGGCTGGTCGATTAAAACTCCATTCCATGTAGTTTGATCCCACATTCTCTCGTATAGACTTAGAGAACCTGTAGAGGTTAATGCTGCCAAAATAATCGTACCATCATCAGTGATTTCTACTTGGATATTTGTTGCTAAATCTGCTTCTGTTCTAATTACTGAACTGTTGAGAGTCGTACCATTCCACGTCCACAAACTAAGATTGTGATTATTTCCATCAAACTCAATAAGTCCAATAGCCAAATCCCCATTTGGCAGCCATATTGAACAATGGGATGTCGATGCTGCTCGGCCTGATATCCCTAGATTTTGGATATTCCACCCATTCAAGTAAAAAGCATATTCCATTTGTTGAGTGGAAGAATCTCTGTAGATAATATGAGATGAATTATTACTGTCTGTTAATACATTTATCGGTGATGCAATAGAGACAGAGCTTCTGATATTTTCAAATGTCCAGCCTGAATTAGTTTCTTTATTGACATATACTTGAGTATTACCTGTGGTTGAATAGGCGATATGTTGCTTGTTTGAAAGATCTAATGATTGACCAATAAATTGCGGTGATGTACCTAAACTTTGAACATCATTTTCTAAANCAGTCATTGATTTAGGAATTCTAAGAACAACACCTTTACTGTCATCGGAAATAACTGCATATGGAAGTCCTGAAGAAGATACTGCCAAAGTACTGGAGGAATTATTATGATTCAAATCTGTCAATCTATGTTCTAGCCAATTTCCTGAAGATGAACCATCAAAAGCATTTTCAAATAAAGTAGTGATTGTTGAATTTTCTAGATCGGAAGAGGCTAACATAGTTGTTTTACCAGACGATGAAACTGCCAAATCTAGACTTTCTAACTCCCCATCAACAGAAAATTCTCGGTTCTCCCATAACTTGCGAGAATGGACATTGTAAACGACATGTTGGCCATTTAAGGAATCTGTAGTCTCTTGACTAAATACAAAGTCTTCAACACNATCACCATCAAAATCTACACCAGAAATCGCACTCAAAGCAGCATTACCGCCATTTTCTAAAACCGTATAATGTTGAGATTCTAAACCTGATGAAGAACCAAGATATAATTCGGCACTACCGGTTGTGTATGAGCCTGAATGAGTGATAAATACATCATTAAAACCATCAGAATTTGTATCGCCTGCAGATAATATATTCAATCCAATCAATTCATTCATTTGACCGGTAATAACTAAATCTGGATGGTCGGCTACACCTGAAGAATTACCCAAAAATACCCAAACCATTCCACTCTGATAAGCATTCGAGCCATTATATGGTTCGGAAATAAATACATCATCATAACCATCTCCATTAATATCGGACACGATTTCAACTTCATAGCCAAATAAAGTACCTTGTAGATTAGATTGGAAATAATTAGTACTATCTAATGAATATCCATTCGAATTACCATGGAAAATTTCAACCGCTGAATAACCAGTTGGACTATCTAAAGTACCTGTATTTCCAACAATTAAATCATCGAATCCATCATTGTTAATATCCCCTGAAGTTGATACTGAGCGCCCAAAAAAAGAACCTTGAGTAGATTGCGCGGGAGATTGTAGTGTCCCCCAACCGTCATTTTCTGATGAGCCATGGAATAATTCTATTAGTCCAAAACTGTCATCTCCAAGAGAAAGAATCAGTAACTCATCATTTCCATCTCCATCTAAATCATCTACTGACCTTAGTAAAGAACCATATTCTTGGTCAATGGTTGAAGGCATAGAGACTCCAGGAATTATTTCTGAAGTAGTAGGTAAACCTGATGAAGAACCGAAGAAAATCTCAACCATTCCATTGTTTTGATTATAACCTGGAGAACCTACCGCTAAATCACTAAATCCATCTCCATTAAAGTCTCCAACTGTAAGACCTTGACCCATTTCTTGGTCATCTTGCCCACCGTAGTATTCCAAATTTGCATTATTAGAAAGTCCTGTTTCAGAACCATAGTATACATCCACTTGNCCATTAGATGTACCCACTATAGAATTTGAAGGATCAGATGATATCCATGTGCTAAGTTTAGGTTGAGAGATTACTAAATCGCTAAATCCATCTTGATTAAAATCTCCAGAAACAGTATTTCCTGCAACTTGTCCCCAAGATACTGCCCCTACTTTGAGTGATAGCATTGGCACAGGTCCGATTTGATTTTTCTCATTTGCCAAACTTCGCTTAAGAGTTATTGTGGAGTTGTTTCCATCAAATGTTGATGTTGAGATTTGAGCTAATCCGCTATCATCAAAATCTAGTCCCATTTGAGAATGAAGTTCTGCATCAGTTAGAATCACTTCTCTTGAGATTGTACCGTTTATTGATGAATCAATATTGATCATCATCGCATCATTTAATTTGCCATACAGAATACTAATATTATCACTTTCATCGATATGTAATTCAATATCTTCGCCAATAGGGCCATTATCCAATAATCTAGTTTGCCAAAAGGTTCCAGTAAAACTGATTTCAATTAATTGAGCCAAATCATTTCTGTAAACACCCCATTCCAAATCAGAAGAAGACACGGCTAATTCAATATGTGTTGCATTTACATTTTCTAAAATAGTTCGAGTATGCCAAGTATCTCCTTGAGAATACAATGAACTATGTAATGCAATTTGAGCAGCCTTCAAATTATTACCATCAGCATAAAGAAGGGTTTTTCTTCCATTTTTCTTGACTGCAAGAGCGCAGTCAACAACCTCTTCCAAATCAGAATATGAACCGATTGTATCGACATGCATCAATGTTTCAAAACCAGATATGTTTCGAGAGTAAGTTCTAACCTGCCCCTCAAGGGTGCTCCAACACATCTCAACTTGTTGATATCCAGTAAATTCAATATCAGGAGTCCCTGGTGTTTGATTAGTTGCATTCAAAATCAAATGACTCTCCCAAAGGTCTAATGCTGATTCTGCTCTTACTTTGGCATTGACCAATCCATCAATAGAAACCTCACTTCCTGCAAAATCATGGCCATACGGAGTTGAATCTACGTCTACATAGGGGTGAGTTAGAAAAGATTCTGACATTGATAAATTACTATCTTCATTGGAGTTTTGAGTCATCAATGGAGATACCAATTGAAATAGAAAAATAATTGCGATAAGCAGGGGGACTGGCGAGGTTTTGCCCTTGTTAACACTCGCCATAAACTTGCGACATCACGGACACTTCAAAAATACTTGTGCTATAATCCTACTTGACCCCCATAGGGGGTCAATTTGAACCATCGGGTAGAATCCTTGACAAACTAACTACTTCTGCCCGTAATATGGTTCGAGTTCTTATTGTTGGAAACTCGAAATTTCCTAATGATATAATCACTCGAAATCTTGTTGAAAATAGTGATAAAATACTTGCATGTGATGGTGCGATANAAAAGTGCATGGAGAGAGAAATAAAAGTTGATTATGTCATTGGTGACATGGATAGTTTGGAAAATATAACCATTGAGGAATTGAAAGAATTAAATTACCAAATCATCAAAATTGATGATCAAAATAATAATGACTTGTCAAAATCGATAATTTTTGCTCAGGAATTGGGTGCTACGAGAATCGATATAATAGGTGTCGAAGGTGGCAGTAATCAACACCAGTTCGCATCTTATTGGTCAATTTTAGATTGCCTAATCGAATCCTATATCCATCTAGAAGATTGTATCGTTTCTTCCGTAAATTCAACTACAGTAAATTACTCTATAGAAATTGGCACTACTTTTTCTGTATTCCCTATTGGTCGATGTAAGGGTGTTTTTCTAAGTGGTTCTAAGTGGGTAATTGATAATGAAGAAGTCAATCCCAGTTCTCGAGGATTACATAATATTGCGACGGAAAAAGAAATAGAAATCTCTTGTAAAGAAGGACAATTACTCGTTTTTAGAAGCCGGTAAATGGGAGCGAATCATTTCAGAGTAATCCCCCTCGCCATCCCAAAGCATAGCCTTCTTGTCTATTCTTGCCAGTTCAAGAGTTTTTTCAAAGCCACCCCAATCCTCAATTAATGCCAACTTAAAGGCAACTTTTGGAGTATATCCTGGTAAGAAGTTTCTAAGGAAGAAAGGAATTCTACCCGGCGTCACTTTATTGACTAGTTTAACAATCGATGTATTACAAGTAGTAAGTAGAGAATGATACCAAATTGGATCATCAATTAATGAATTCATACTCTTGGCCAATCCCTTCAGTAACTGTTTTTCTTTTCCAGGCGGAGTTATTGCTCTAAACATGTAATCTTTATTGCCACGCGCATTTGTTCTTAATCCAAGTAAATCTCTTTCATAACCTACCAGTAGAAACAACTCATAATTTCTCCACATTCCATCCCATGGNTGATATCTTTGACCCTTGATTCTTCTTGCTTCAAAAGAAAAAGAAAGGCAGGTGCCATCATTGAATTCTATTGTCAGAAAGGTATGTGCTAAGCCATGTATTTTATGAAAATGGTCAACTACAAACCATACATCTTTGATCTCCTCGGCATTAACAGTAATATCATCATCCCAATTTTCGTCTCTATCCTTTGTAGTTCTCCAAAAAAAGTCTCTAACTTTAGTAAAGGTGACATTATCTCCATCAACTATAGCTCTTGATTGGAATTCACAATCTGTATTCCATACGACGCCTTCTCGGGGCTTTTTGGGTAAAACTTTGACTACCCAAATAAGTAGGCATAGAANAAAAATGCCGAATAAAGATATTANAATTATTGACCAAATANTACCTAGAANGTCGATACCAAGAACTTCCAGAACTTCACCACCTATTCCAGATTCTTAGATCTTGGTCCCACCAATCATGGTTTCCATCTGGGTGCTGTCGCCAAAGAACTCCTTCATCATCTACCGTGGTAGGCAAACCTTCAGAGTCAGGTGTTCCGTCTGCCAAAATCATAGGCTCTGGACCTAAGTCTCGCATTTCAAAAATGTCTTTTTCATCTTTCACTCTTACCAAGAAAACAAAGGCTAATAGAGCAACTACAAAACATAGAATGCCTATTGAAATCCATCCTACTGAGTCGGTTTCTGTATCTTCTCCAAAAGAACGAGAAGGTAGTACTTCTGCTTCTTCATCTGTTAAATTTAATCCTGGAAGCCTAACAATATTGACGGCGTGAATCGTTTGAATCAATTCATTATTGATTACTTCAATAGAAACTAAATGAACACCAGCAGGAAGAATGTTGCAATCAAAATTGGATGAATTATAATCTTGTAAAATTACACCTTGAACTCGCCAAATCTTAACAAAAGGAGTGAAATCAATCTCGGAAGAATCTGGGATTATAGTAACTGAACAATCTGTATCGGTTGAATTACCATTTCCTTCGGTTAGTAAAGAAAATGCAGGTGCAGGACGGTTTGAAATAGTCAGATTAAGCCAGTCTTCTGCTGTTTGCGATAAATCATTACGGTATGTTTCTCTAAGATTGTAATCTCCTGCTGGCCAGTGTGAACAGTCTAGAACATCTTGAGAATCCAATACAGTGAATGGAGCGCCTGAAAAGGTTCTGGTTCCGTCAGCCCCATATCTAGGTCCTGTTTCATCATCAAAAATCCTGTTGATAGTACATTGGTCTCCCGTTTCAATGTTTTCTGGGGCATTTAATGCCAACATGACTCTAGGAGTCTTTAGAGCAGGCTTTAACAAGTAAGTTGGTAGTTCAAAAGTAGTTATTTCATCCCCTGCTTCGTTAATTATAGCAAGGCTCAATTCATGCTCTCCATTCGCCCATGAATCATAGGTAAGGCTTGCATTTGATTGACCTGAAAAGGACATNATTTGTGTTTCAACAACTTCCTTATCTTTATGCTCTCCAAATAATCTCAACTCTAAGTTAACAAAATCATTTGTCGTCGACATAACAACTACAACTCTAACAGAATCTATATCCCCATCTTGATTAGTATCTAATGTATCGTTTCGAAGTGCAATCAAAGTCAATCCAGCATCACCTAGCGGGTCTTCTTCATCTCCAGAGTCCTCCGCGAAAACATCACCAGAAATCTGTGGAGCAAATATAGTGATTAGTAAAATCATAATCATCATTAGACTCTTACTGATTTTAATCTCACTCATTTATTTCACCTCCTTGTAATTCTTGTTGTGGGATTGGCAATGGCGGTAATTGATCTAATGGAATCATTCCATCGGTTGCGATATTCTCTTGAGTTAATGTTTCAAAATCAGCAGGCTGTTTTGATTCAAACATTTCTTCTTCAGTAAGTACTTCATCATCTCTAGACATCTTGACTAGTAATGCTAGTAATGCTCCAATAATAAATCCAAATCCGATTACAAGATATGTAAGCCAAGATGCTGCTGGGTCTTCACCTAGAATTGCAATCGCTGCTTTCAGGCCACCATAATCATCAGACCATCCGTCTCCATTAGCATCAGGGCAGCCTTGTAAATCTCTTACTGAATCTCCTGACTCAGATGGACAATCATCTCTCATCGAACCCAAAGCAACATCTCCAAATCCATCGCCATCACTATCTCGCCATTGTAATGCCTCATTAGGGAAAGAATCTGCTGTACCGAATGGATGGGCTTGCCATGAATTTGTTGGGTCAGACCAACCATCGCCATCTGTATCTCTGCAACCTAGCCTGTCTAGAATTGAAGTTCCTCTAAGTTCAGGACAAGCATCTCCTTGATTGCCATTAATTGCATCACCATAACCATCTCCGTCACTATCTCGCCATTGTGTTGGCTCATGAATAAATGAATCTCCTAAGTCAGACCAGCCATCGCCATCTGTATCGATACAGCCCCATCTATCTCCACCTTTGGCTGGACCAACCGAAGTACCTGCATCATCAGGGCAAACATCGGCAGTAGTCCCTAGGGGATTATCACCCCTTCCATCACCGTCTCTATCGTGCCATTGTGTAGAGTCTTCAGGCCAAGCATCGCCAGAACCACCTGGGCTTGCTAGCCATGTTGTTGTGGAATCTGACCATCCGTCAAGGTCTGTATCTGGACAACCCCACCTATCAAAAGTTGAAGAACCAACAGTAGTTCTACAGCCATCGCCTCTAAATGATTCACGCCAAGTTTGGCCATCAAAATATTCCATTTGGTCACCAAATCCATCCGAATCTGTGTCATGCCATTGGCTACGTTCATCAGGGAATGCATCTGCAAAACCATCAGGATGGGCAATCCAATCTTCCGTTGGATTAGAATAACCATCTTTGTCAACATCTCTACATCCTAATCTATCAAACATAGAGATCCAGCCAGATTCAACTTCTTCAGGCGTAGAATATACACAAACATCTCCTTCAAAGCCGAATAAATTATCTCCATATCCGTCACCATCAGTATCTCGATACTGGGATTCAACCAATGGGAAATCATCTATTTGAGTTGCCCCATATGTTTGGTTATCTCCCCATCCATCCTTGTCTGTGTCTCTCCATTGAGTCGGATTGTCAGGGAANTCATCGATGAATAATGCTCCAAAGGTTTGGTTGTCGCCCCATCCATCATAGTCTCTATCATTCCACTGTGAAGGTTCTGTAGGGAATGCATCTGAACCGTTATCAACAGTCCAATTCACATCGCCATCTGAATATGAATCAGAATCAGAATCTGTACATCCAAATCTATCACTTGATGATGTACCAGTGATGAATGGACAGGCATCTGGCTGCGTAGCATTGATCAACCATTGACCAATTCCCCAAGCTTGATGAGTCTGATTCCAACTTCCATCTTCCCAATTATCACCATATCCATCTCCATCTGTATCTGTCCATTGTGTTTCATCATAAGGGAAAGCGTCCGCTAATCCAACTGGATGGGCAAACCATTCAGTAATCCCATCTAAGCCACCAGGGTCCGCATCAGAATAACCATCACCATCATTATCTAGACAACCAAATCTATCGATTGATGAATATCCTCTCTTGAAGGGGCAGAAATCTCCTTGGAAACCATCTACGTTGTCTCCATAACCATCATTATCTGTATCTTGCCATTGTGTGGGTTCGTTTGCAAAAGCGTCTGCGCCATTATTTGTGCCCCACCCAACTTCTGGATTTGAGTATCCATCTGAATCTGAATCTGTACAACCTTTTCGATCATATAGCGAAGTACCTGGGACATTGTCACAATCATCTTCAGTATCAATAAATCCATCTTCATCAGTATCTCTATCACCGGAATCAATTGATGCGGTTAGTGTATATTGAATTGCATCATTACACCAACTATCTTTGCCCTTAATTTTCACATAAACCCAATCTGCTGAAGACATAGTTTTACTCAAAGTTCCTGAGGGATTATCATCACTCATTGATAGAGATGCTATTTGCCCACCGCCAGAATCGTGAATTGAGTAGTCGCCTTCCCATCCATCATCAATACACCAAAATTCAGGATTTGGTAAATTTCCTGAAAATGCTATACTGACAATGTCTCCTTTGTAGGCGTATATTTTCCACCAATCAACTTCATCGGTCGGTGAACAACCGTCGTCATAACAGACATAACCACCTGAAGAAACCCCTTCAGCAAGGATATTAGCGCTTTGAAGACTATTATCTGCCGAAACAGGGGGCGTAAATGAAATCATCAGCGCGGCCAAAGCCAAAACCATGAATCGCTTCGCGACCATGTTGGCTAATCGGCATACTACCTATCAAATAGCCGATTGTTCAAACTTGGTAAAAACATCAAAATTTTAGATTAGAAAGAGTTCTATTTCTTTAGAATAGAATTGTATATCTTCTCAAAATCTTCTGCATTATGCTCGTACGTATACTTCGAAAGTACTCTCTCCCTACCCGATTTAGCCTTCTGCATCCTCTCCTCTGGAGCATCTAGCATTCGACAAACCGATTTTGCCAAATCCTTGGGGTCTCCTGATTTGAAAAGGTCGCCAACTGAAGTATCTATCATTTCAGTCAACGGCGGTTGATTTACAGTTACAACTGGAGTGCCACTTGCTAATGATTCTAATGGAATCAAGCCTTGACCTTCATAATATGAAGGATAGACTACTAAATCTGCAGAACGGAAATGTTGTGCTAATTCATCAAAGGACATACTGCTTCGAATAAATAATGCATGTTCAACACCTAATNTACGGGCGTTTTTGAGTAAACTCTTCTTCATATGGCCCCTACCAACTACAACCAATCTTGCACCTGGGTGCTTCTGTAAGATCTCAGGTAATGCTCTAATCAAAGTCATGTAACCCTTTCTTGCTACTAATCTTCCAACTGCTAATAACATTGGAGTCTGCGTCTCTGGTATATAGTTCAAAGCAAGCTCATCTCCACAATCATAGTTTGAGCGTATTTTCTCATGATTCAACTGCTCTTCTTCATCATCTTGATTTGGCGGCCGGAATACCTTATGGTCACACCCCCACAATACAACTTTGCAAGAGAAATCCTCGGATGGTTGATACCAATTCTCAAATTCAGAAAGTGTTGAATTAGAATTGGAAACACAGATACTTGATTCAAGTATTCCTGCTCTTTCAAATTTGGAATAATACTTCGCTGTCAATCTAATAGCAAGATCATTTGGATTTCTCCATGTGGCTGATTCCTTAGCCTTAGAAGCCCTAATTACTCCTTGCTTCTCTCCCAACCAAGATCCATGTAGTGAAGAACAAACTGGGGCGATATTATCCTCCATGAATCTAAATTCTTTCCTAGAGAAAGATGCAAGTGGAAGATGAATATGAATTATGTCAACAGGATCTAAACTATGTAGGTGTTTTAGAGCCTTAAGTGCATTTTTTGCATATGAGCGTGTAAAGGCCATCGGAACCTTAAGCCATGGGACTTCGATAATAGAAACTCCTGATTGAATGGGGGTTTTGCCCTTGTGAGAGCGCGTAATAACACTAACCTGATGCCCACAAGAAGCCAAATGACCTGCCAGATGAAAAACTACAGAACCTATACCGCCCCATCTGGGAGGGTATTCTCCAGCAATCATTGCGATGTGCATTGTGTTCCCCACGGGCACCTTGCGTTTGAATGTCTCCATAATAGGAGTATGAAAANTTGAATTCTTGAGCCAATGCTTTCAATACTGTTCGCTAATTGGCGTTGATATGGCCGATTCACTGCCAGTGACCGTCACAGTGATTCTTCCCACCAGAAATGAGGAAGAAGCGATTGAACCAACTATTGATTCAATTCCAAGAGGTTGGTGTAAAAATCTTGAGATAATGATTGTCGATGGAAATTCAAGCGATAAAACGAGAGAACTCGCCCTAAAGAAGGGTGCACGAGTTCACTTGGAAGACCGAAAAGGATACGGTAGAGCATATAGAACCGGTTTTGATGTCGCGAAGAATGACATTATAGTCACAATGGATGCTGATTGTACTTATCCTGCTGAGTTAGTTCCAAAATTAGTAAAGAGATTATTAGACGATGATTTAGACTTCATTACTTGTGACCGTTTATCACTTGCAGAAAGTGGTTCAATGTCAGGACTACATGGTTTTGGAAATTGGGCGTTATCGTTCACTGCTAGGCTTCTATTTGGTTATGGAATAAAAGATTCACAATCGGGAATGTGGGTATTTAGAAAATCAATTTTCAAAAATGAAAAAATGAAACCATCAAATGATGGGATGCCTCTATCAGAAGAAATGAAAATTCTGGCTAGAAAGCACTTAGGCAAGAGTAAGGCGATTGAAATTTCAGTTCCTTATAGGCCAAGAGTCGGCGATGCTGAAATCCATACTTGGGGAGATGGATGGAAAAATTTCAAGTTCCTTTTTGCAAAGCGATTAGGTCTAAACAGAACTAAGACTCCTTGGGGTGGAAGAGATTCAAACCCAGATTCAACTAAGAAAAACTTACCTGAACAATGATTTACTATTCTAGTAATTCATCAATGCTAAATTTTTCTTGCTCAGATTGAACCTCTGCTGCACCATCCACTATTCCACCTTCTAATTTTGGAATTTCCTTTGGCTGATTAGTCTCTTCTTGGTTACGTCCAAAGGCCGGCCATGATTCCATCAATTCTAATTCATCAAATTTCTTTCTTCTTCTAACTGCAATTAGAGTGATTAACACTAGTAAAATAACTATTCCAGAACCCATAGCAATAAATGCCATTGAAGTGCTGTCTTGTTCTAAATCATTGACAATNACTGTCCTAGAGATTTGATCAATATTGGCATCATCTCCAACACCATCTCTTGCTATAATCTTTAGACTAGGCCTTCCAGATTGGTCCGGTCTAATCTTTATACTGCCTTCCCAAAGACCATCATTATCATCATCACTAAGATTGAAATTCCAAACTTGTAAATTATGCGTAAGTGTAGCACTGACATCTTTGGTAGTTCCGTCTGGGTCTAGTAAAATTATACTGACTTGGAATAATACCAATTCATCTGTTATCATTTCGGTTGGCGATATCTCGATAGATTGATCATCGAATTCAGGGTCTGTATCCTCGATTGTAATTCTGACTTGCTCTTGGTCTTGTTCNCCNANACTATCTCNNATTACTAATTGNATATNNTAGTCNCCAGGNGGTAAAGTNATNTTTTCCAAACTNGNTGTATAAGTAAGCANTGGNGTGAAATTACCNNATTGGAANACTCTCCATTCACGATAAATAATATCATTATCAGCATCNANAGATGATTCTTCAAGNATTATTTCATCNCCNCCNATGAAAGATTGAAGATTCGNNGGCGANTCTATNACNGCNTNTGGNGCNGANGTTNGNACNANNAGAGTGATNAANGTAGANNCTGATTTNCCGGTTTCAT
>NZXL01000024.1:0-512 GCA_002697705.1 Methanobacteriota archaeon | reverse complement strand
ANTTGAATTTCAATNGAATGNGTTCCTGCNGCTAGTTGTGAAATATGAGTTTCAGAGGTAGAAACGGAATCGAGTAAAGGTTCGTTTAGTAAATCGCTCCTAATTGTCATCGAGAAATTATCGCCATCAAAATCTTGAGAATTAACTGCATTCCAAAAGATATAATCCGAGGAATTGAAGGTTTGACCGTCTATTGGAGTGGCTAATTCTAAGTGAGGGGCTGATTGTTCAACCTGAATCGTAATAGAAGTCTCAACAGGCTGGTGAATCCCATCATCTACCGATAATGTGAGGATGTGAGTGCCTGCAGATAGTCTACCTTCAAACATTAACCAGTCTTCATTAGTTGGAATTAATCTTCCATCCAAATCACTTTCCCAAGATACAAGAAGGAACTCTGAACCTGCACTCGGCTCGAATTCAGAACAGTGCCAAAACCCTTCGGTAGGGAAAGTTGAACATTCAGAATCATAATCGCCAGAACCATTTGCAGAGAATTGAATCAACTCTGA
>NZXL01000023.1 GCA_002697705.1 Methanobacteriota archaeon | reverse complement strand
TGAGCAGTTTGCAAAGAATCTAATTTCTTTCTACTCGCATGGCTTAATCGAACTCCAAAAGCGGTCGCCTCTGGCAGGATCAACCAGATTTCTCTTGTAATGATCCTTAGGCTACTTGTCGCTGAAATTCATTTGAATTTGCTGTCCTAAAAAAATTGGCGAGAAAATAATGCACTTGAGCTTCTTGCACAAAATACGTCATAATCTCGATCACCTTCCTGACTCTGAGCGATCTTCCGTGGGTGGAAGGTTTCTCAAAATCGCAATCGCTTCGGCTTCACGTATCGAGAGGATGGCGACTGTCATAGTCCGAAGACTCTGCCGCCAACGCCGTTCTCAACAACGCAAGCAACCCACCGAGTCACCTCCCCTATATCAACATACCTTAGCATAACAATAAGTTAAATGACATGCTGCAAAGCAATTTATACAAAAATAAGTCGGTTTAATTTGTTGAAAATCTATTTCAAATTAAGGCATATTTCTTGATTCAAGCCACTGTGCCCCATAATAATTCCACTGCTCGACTGACCAACCTTCTGGCAGCCCTGTTAGAGGGATTTCTGGAGGCTTAGATACTGATTTTACGGGATTGTGTTCAATACCTTCCCGAGATATCTTTTCTAATGGGAGTTGAGGCTCATTAGATGCGCTTGAATAATCCAAAATAGGCATTTGCTGTACAGGAGGCAAACTTGGAAGACTAATCATTGAAGGAGTAGTTTCTCTATCCAATAAACTAGATTGGTCATGGACAGAATAGTTTTTGACCGTATTATCTACTACATCTTTGTTCTTCTTGTAAGAATCATAAATGATATATTCTAACAAGAACAAACCAATTAGTATTGCAATGGTTGGAAGAAGAGGAAATGCGGCCATATTATGACCTCATATCAGCCCTACTCTGCACCAAAGAACTGTCTAATCATTGGATGCATTTCCATTGCTTGTTCTTTCTGTATTTGCTCATATGTACGTAAAATAATACCTACTGCAAGTAGTAAACCTGTACCCGTCGCATTACCAACTGTTCCAAGCAGGTCAGCGCCTGCTGCTAGCAACCCGACAAAGGCTCCTGAGAAATATGTCACAGGAGGAATATAATTTTCAAGGATCTTTTCTAGGACCTTAGGGTTCTTACGGAAACCTGGTATTTGCATACCCGTTCTTTCGATTTGTTTTGCCACATCTTTGGTACCCATATTTGTAGTATCAATCCAAAACTTAGCGAAAATCATTGAACCTACTGTCATTAGAATAACATAGAACACTACGTGCACCATAATCTGGGATAAACTATGCCCAAATACATCGCCCTGCTGGTTTAGCAGCGGTAGTAACCAGTCATTAACCCCATTGACCATACTTGCATACCATGCAAAACCTCCTGAAGCAGTAGTCTGCCCTTGTTCATAGGTTCCTATGTATTTAGAAAGCGAACCAGCCCCATTCCGGCCTAATAACGGAGTCTGAGACAATGTTGGGTGACTCCAGAATAGTAGTGTAAACATATTGATATTTGCCAAAAGTGCAGCCATCAAAATAACTGGAATGTTAGATGCATATACCAATCGAATTGGATACTTTCCTCTATGACCTCTAACCTTACCATGCGTCAACGGCAATTCGAGTTTACTAGATTCGGCATAAGCTACCACTAAGAACACGACTACTGAAGAAAACAGCGCTGCAAGTGGATTGACGTGCGTCAGCAATATCGTTTCAAAACCATTACTAGATATCATCTCATAATTGGTCGCCTCCCGGAACATATAGAATATCATAGGTAATGTTCCTGAAGGAGGATTACTCAGAGAATATCCAAGTCCCTTGGTAACTGGTAGTGGTGATAGTGTTCCTACGAATGTTGATTGGGCAACACCTGCAGCAATAAATAGTGACATACCAGATCCAATACCCCACTTGCTTACCAATTCATCAAGCAAGAATACAAGATATGAACCTGCGAATAATTGAGCGACAATTACGAAATTAGCCCACCCGATTCCATATGAATCAATTAGGAATTCTTGAGGGTCCAAGAAACCATAGGTTTGAGGAATTGATTCGATTGGAATCATAATAAGAACAAGTAACTTCTGTACACCTTGGTACATTGCCTTGTCTTCTGAGTTACTAAGGTCTAGTCGAATAATTTTAGCTCCTGCGAACAATTGCATAATAATTGAACCAGTAACGATCGGACCGATACCAAGGTGCATTATGGTACCTGAAGCACCAGCCATAATGGACCTAAATCCACTAAACAAGTCAAGTGCTTGTCCGGATAGACCGTATAGCATTACGTTGGTCATAGCGAAATAAATGATTAGAACGAATGTTGTTGTCCACATTTTTTCATTGAATCTAACGTGTCTCTCAGGTTTAGTGATTGTTGGGTATACATCCACGAATCTGCTAAGAGCGTATAGTCTACTACTCTTGTCGCCACTCCACATAAAACATGTAAGAATCGCTGCTGCTGCAAATCCAAGAAGAACAATACCGACTAAGAAGAATCCAACTCCCTCATCGTATCCTCCCCAAGCATTTGGCCTAACATACCATACTGCAGTTGCAGTAAGGGCTAACCATCCAATCAATTTACCATATCTTCCAATAACAGGTGCATCTTGCAGTCCTTTTGGTAAATCTCTTTGGAAACACCACATCAAATATGCAACATAAATTACAGATAATATCAATCCGAATTGTGCGCCAGCCACTTGTTCAGAGGTGCCACTTAACTCATCGGATTGCCAATATATCAAAAGTCCGAAATACAAAGCACCAGTAAGTGCAATTGCCCAAGGAATTGGCTTATGTTTCATAATTCTCACCTATCTAAAATCACTCTTCTTCCCATTCGCCGAATTCATCGTCTCCAGCTTCAACCGAACCGCCGGCTGCACTGATTTTTTCTGATGCTCTAGCACTGGCCTCTGATACAATAACTGTAAGAGCAGAGGAAATTCTTCCACTTCCAAGAAGTTTATCGATTCCTAACTCGGTTAGGTTCAATGTATCTTTACCATCAGCCATCTCTTCGAGTTGACCAACGTTAACTGTGACATTTATGTTTCTAAGTGTAGGGTGTCGATTAAATCCGTGCATACCCCAATGATTTGGCATATACTTGATTCNAGTCATNACTCTATGCTTGTTNATACCAGCATTACCACGACCTCCTCTCTTACCAGCACCACGGCCAGCTTTCTTTCCACGTCCATGGTATCTGTTTCTTCCACGATGTTTGTTTGCTTTTNTTCCCATCATATCACCTCAAATCATTCGCTCNACTAGAGCGTCAATNTNATCTCCTCTTGAACCAAGCGCTCCNCCAAGAACGAANGGTCGCTTTATTCCACCCCAGCCTTTTGTGCCACGTGGTGGATGAAGTCGGAAAACTCTCTTCANACCAGGAACNTGCTTAACAGTAGCATCATTTGATACNATTGCNTTTGCAAATTCGCCGATNTTTTTGTAATCAGTATTGTCTTTTACNAAGGAATCAGTCAAAGGATTATCTCCTGACATTCTNCCTCTTTCNGAAAGCATNTTNTCAACGANTTCTTCTGTNGCTTCTCCCCAAGTAATGTAATCCTTAGCCTTTTGAAGCATNCCACGATANTGNTCATTCTCTGGAATNATTACTGCNTGNTTGACCTTGGTCAAGTTCAGATAATCCATAGTNTCTCTAATTGAACGTTCAACNTTAACGTTACTTCTTACTCTTACAACGACCCANCTCATTCTAANTTCCTCCCTTTATGGATGAATAATCTCTCCTTCTGTTCGTTGGAGATTCTAGTTGAGTTCAAATTACTTAGAGCATTGAAAGTAGCTGCTGCGTAATTGATAGTTGTTCTTGTTTGACCCTTGGTTCTAGATANTACGTCAGTAATTCCNGCAAGGTCCAANACTTTCTTNCCNGTTTCTCCAATAACTAGTCCTTTACCCTTAGCAGCAGGCATCAANGTNACTCTAGTTGACGCTGAGCGNCCATTNATTTTNATTGGAACCGATGTTCCNGGACCNGTAGATGATTCCCAAGAACCATTACCTCTTTGAANTGAAATAATATTCAATTTAGCGGCTGTTATTGCTTTACGAATAGCCATTGAAACATCCTTNGCTTTTGCCATTCCNAGACCAACATANCCATCTCNATTTCCTACACAAGCCATAACATTGAATCTTGGNCTNCGACCACTNTCTGTCATTCTTTGAACCATGTTAACCTTGATGATATCGTCTTCAAGGTTAGGAATCAAAGCNTCAACAANTTCGACTTCTCTAATTGGAAGTCTTGAAGCCAATGCNTGTTCGAAAGTTACGATACGTCCTGCCATTACAGCATTACCTAGTCTNGTCTTAGGAGTCCACTTTCTTAGATTCATGATAGGATCGTCTTGATTTCTACGTCTNCTNCGTTGGTCTCCNNTATCTTCTNCTTCNNCAGGGTTNAAAGCCTGAATAAGACCNGGNGCCATNTTTTGATTTTCTTCTTCACTCATCANTAAGCCTCCTCTATACTCTTCTTTGTTGATTCGACTGCTGCACTGATTTTATCATCGATGTGAGCACCGTTAATTCTGTCGTCATCTGGAAGAANGTCCTCNCCGTGAGGGACATTCAATCCTGCGTCAACCATNCCNTTCAAAGCNGAAAATACTCTTCCACCTGGAGAACTTCCNGCTANNCCAATATCAAGAACTGCTTCATNGCATCCAAGAGCNAGGGAAGCCTTACCAAGCGCATATCCTGTAAGGTANCATGCNGGNACTGACTTTTGAGAGAATCCNTCNGGCCATCCGTGCTTCTTTGTCAAATCTGAACCAGTNACTGTTGCCATNACTTGGTCTCCNTTAACTGCCCANTTTACAATTTGNCATGTTATACGAGTGTTTGAGATTCTNACTACTGCACGAGCCTTGTTCCCTCTCAATAGTTTCAATCTTCTGTGATAGTCGGTTAAACCAGCTTTTCTTCTTCTGAANATTGATCTTCTACGAGTTCCTTGCATCATTCATCGCCTCCTTTGAGTTNAATTCCTTCGATGGNCATCTGTGAACGCATGTGAGCGATAGAACGGTATGANCCACCTTTTGCCTTCAAGTAATACTTACGATATTGTGAAGGTTCGATTGTTTCATCTGCACGAAGTTCCTTTAGAACACGTCNTTGTGACCTNATNGTTCTCATCCANCGNTTCTTACGAGGNTTTCTTGCATTAGATGAACCNGCTCTCTTACCTTGACCTTTTCTTCGGCCTTTTCTCTTTTGCTCCAAACGGATTCTTGCTCTTGCACGNGAAGTTCCCTTGATTGGCTTAGCTCTAATCCAACCTTCNTCAATAAATTCACGAATATCATCNGTTTGAACTGCTGAAGNGATTTGNTCGACATAATCTGGATTGACCCAAACTCTGTTNACTCCACACTTTAGTAGTCTTGCTGCNAAACGCTTTTGATTGGTGATTTGCATCAAACATCCCTCCTTCTGTTTAGGACACGAATTCCTAATTCATCNGCACGAGAATANATTTGTTCACGCTTTCTTCCACCAACNCTGCGTCCTACTCTTGCAGCCTCNGTTTCAGGNTCAATGANATCTAGGTCNGNTGTATTTTGGACCATTACTTCTTTGAAACCTGATGGGTGAAGNCCTCTNGCTGCAGNCACTTTACCGTGACCTACACGTACAAGNGAACTTCTGTACTTGTAGTTTCTACGTTGCTTGCTGTCCATNCCGTGAGGAGCTCTCCATCCTGAGCGTGACAATCTCTTGTAACGGAACCATTCAGTTCTTCTAAANGATGGAGTCTTCTTCTTTTGNTCNGANCGAAGTTCNANTGCANCNTTCATTTCTTCNGAAAGTACTGGCTTTTGTTTTGCAACATGGCCTTCNTCTTCTTCTTNGTCGTCCCAATCNTCGTCGTCATCCCAGTTNTCATCTTCTTCAAAATNATCCTCAGATGCTTCTTCAACCACTTCTTCNACTGCTTCTTCNACCNCTTCTTCAANTNGTTCTTCAACCACTTCTTCAGNNGATTGNGANANTCTNTCGATNANNTCTGCTTTCTTNCCNGAAACNGGTAANTNACGTTCTTTTAGNATGACCTTNAGTTCNGCCACAGTCATATCTTCATAATTATCAGACATCTAAATCACTCCTTTCCTACGAGATAAATTCCATCTTGGAACACACGGCGATCTCGATTCTTCACCGTAACACATCTTTCGATATTTGCTGCTGTTTGACCAACGTTTTCTTTGTTGGTTCCAGAAACAACAACTTCTACCTTGTTGTTTACTTTAACTTCAACACCTTCTAAGATATCTGCATTTCTTGGAACTTTTTCTCCAAAATAGTTGTTTACAACAAATACATTNCCTTTGACTGAAAGNGTCATAGGGAAGTGAGAGTAAACNGCCTTCAAATTATATGTGAAACCATCTGTAACNCCCTTNACCATATTATTNANNTGNGCNTTCCANGTTCCNGCAAGNGCCTTNGTNTTTCTNCGAGGCANNTCAGTACGTANAATTANTGCACCTCCNTCTTGNAATAAATCCANNTTGGANTTNNNNAATTGNCTTGNCAAGGAACCTTTCGGNCCTTGNATAGATACGACGCCATCTTCNCTAAGTGATGCTGTTACACCCTCAGGGATGGTTACGGAATGTTCGATTCTGTCGATTTTTACCATTCTTAATCACCTCAATATACGTAAGCCAGTAGCTTACCACCAATTCTTGCATCCTTAGCATCNTAGTGATGCATAACTCCAGAGTTTGTTGTTAGAATCAATAGTCCGAAGTCTTGAGCAGGAAGGTATCTTGTTTCCCATTGCTCNTAATCTTGTCTTCGNACNCTGTGTCTTGGNTTTACAGTACCACAACGNTTGATTGCACCTCTAAGTTGNACNGTGAAAGAACCTCCACGTCCATCTTCNGTCTTTTCGATATTTCCTACATAGCCCGANTTTTGCATAATTTCTAGAACATTNCCAAGTAACTTGGATGCTGGTATTAGTTCGACATCGAACTTACCTGCTTGTTCAGCATTGTACATCTTAATCAGAGCATCATTTAATGGATCAATTTGCATTCTTTTCCCTCCTCAACTCATTTTCTTAAACCCGATTTCTGGGGCTACATCTCTAAAGCACTGNCGACAAAGACGAAGACCGTGTCTACGAATCATTCCTCTTCGACGTCCACATCTGCGACATCCTANTGTTCGTCCAATTCTTTCACCGTGATCTCTTGCCATATTTACTCCTCCAAAATTGTGATATTGTAATTCTCTTTGAACCATTCACGAGATTCATCTGCTGTAAGTCTNTGAGTCATAGCNACTTTNCTCTTAGCACGTCGGCGACGGCTAACTCTATGACCTGGTCTTTCAAGGACGACAGTGATNTCCATNCCATAAATTCCAATATCAGGGTCGTANTTCTGNCCTGGGAAATCTGTNTAATCTCTAACACCAAANGAAAGGTTTCCTTCTCTGTCAAAGTTCCANGATGGGATGATGTTNTCTCTGCAAGAAAANGCATCGNTCAAGAATTGATTGATTTTGTCAGATTGACGNATTGTTGCTTTGCACCCGATAGGAGCGCCAAGTCTNACNTTCAANTCACGGTTNTGAATCTTACCAACGGTTCTTTGTGGCTTNACTCCAGTAACCATTTCTAAAACGCTTTCAGCGTTAACCANTCTATCTCCACCTTCACCGACACCGATGTTGATACAGACTTTGCTGATTCTCGGCATCATCATTGGATTTGCTGATNCACTCATTCAACCACCTCAGTANNAGGNAGTTTNTNNTCNCCAACAGCGAAAACATTGGATACTACAGTACCAAACTCTCCGAATTGAACTTCATTAGGCATACTTGAACGCTTNACGATGTATTCCTTAACATCAGCAAACTCACCAACGTGAGCTCCACCAGTCAAGTAACANCGAGTTCCTTCAGCGAATCTAATATGCTTCTTNACTTCTTGAGAAGGNANTGAAAGAACNAGNGAGTCNCCTGTGCTAAATTCTGTAGCATCTTCAACNATC
Organism: Methanobacteriota archaeon; assembly: GCA_002697705.1. Classification (GTDB taxonomy): domain Archaea; phylum Thermoplasmatota; class Poseidoniia; order Poseidoniales; family Poseidoniaceae; genus MGIIa-L1. Next base: position 23,684 of record NZXL01000023.1, on the reverse strand, counting down.
ATGTTTCTTCCATCATGAAGATTTAGTTGTGTTTTTCCACCCTTAATTGTTGTTTTACCATTGATACGGCAAACTTTGGTCTGNGCCTCTTTCTTAGAGATNGGACGGTATCGTAGTCTNCCCTTTCTATCAAGGATACAGCGATAATGGTCTTCACCTAGNGTTAGAACATCCATGAAACCAACACCACGACGCGACGAGCGTCTTTACAGACTCTGCCATCGATAGATGCTAAGTTGTTGTGAAGAATGTGTCTAACTTCTCTAGTAGAGTTTGCATATCCCAAAATATCTCTAATTACAACATTAAGAGGCATACACAATTCCAAAGAATGTGCACCAGGTGCTGCACGTGTAACCCATATAGAGGTCTTACGTGGAAGTGGCCAACTTCTTGGCATTGCTAAGCGCTTCAAGTGATTACTGCTACCCATTATTTTCAACTCCTGTTTCCGGTTAATTGTTGAATTCTCAACTTATCGGTTTCGTCAATCTTGACTACTACGACATTCGAAGCATGTACCGGTACTGCCTCTTCCTTGTTGTCCGATTTACTGGCTTTAGCGCCTTCAATGAACAATCGACCCTTATTTGAATCGACTCTTAATACTGAACCTGATAGTGGGTCTGCATTTCGCTTGCCACCGTGTCTCTTTCCTCCATTGGATAAATCTCCACGAATTACTCGAACTGTATCTCCGACACGTACCGTAACACTACGGACACCGTCAAAACGGGAATCTGGCTTGTCTAATTGTAGACGAGCAGACAATCGCTTACGCTTTTCATGCATTGGTGCATTGAAATGCGCTTTTCTTTGCTTTCCTGGTTTCATACTCTTTACCATTTTATCACCTCATACAATTTGCTTTGCATTTGCTGCAATACGTGGCCAGCGTTCTGCTGCTTCACGGGAAACTGGTCCTTTGATATCAGAACCTTGAACATCACCCTTTTCATTGGTAATGACACAAGCATTGTCTTCAAACTGAACCCATGTTCCATCGACTCTTCTAAAAGGTCTCTTTTGACGAATAATTACTGCGTTAAACATTTGTCTTCGTGTTTCAGGAGTTCCTTTCTTTACAGAAACCTTAGCAACATCTCCTACACCACCTGCAGGATATCTTCTCATGGTNCCTCCTAATTTTAGGATGTTTAGAACTTGAACGATCTTTGCACCAGTATTATCGGCAACTGTCAAACGAGCAGATGTTGGTAATCCTCTTGTTTGTCGGCCTGGAAGTCCTCTCATCAAGCTTCACCCCCAGTAANTTCNACAACACAGAANGAAACCGTCTTTGAAAGAGGTCTNCATTCCATNACTTTNACTGAATCGCCAATCTCTACATCNCCNATNCAGTTTGGAAGATGTGCAGAAAGTACTCCAGTTCGCTTTTCAAAACGTTCATATTTCTGCATNTATCTAACATTGTGTCTTTCAATNGTGATTGTCTTTTGCATTCCTAAACTGGATACCGTTCCTTCAANNACTTGTCCTCTCAAACGAAGTCTTCCGTAAAACGGGCAATTCTCATCTCCATCCCACTCTCCAGTAGGGGGTTTTACATCTATTCCNATGTCTCGCATAAGTATCAGGCCATCCTATATTTTCGGTGGGTTCGGTTTTCTGGACGTTGTCCCACTAACGCCCCATCAATGACGACATNNCTATCGTCAATAGTGAATTTGATACTAGCCTTTCCAAGAATNACTTGATTGCCATTTTCTGACATCATNATTGTTTTCTTNGTTTCGTCAATGACTAGTCCTTGACGTCCTACTAGNGTATTNTCTGCTGAAGANATAACNTTCAAGTTACCTCCAAGCCAATTTGNNTTGTAAATATTCATNTCATCGCACCTCCACATTAAATCCATTGTTTTTCAAAACACCAGCGGCNTTTTTCTTGTGATCTCCTTGTAATTCGATTGTTCTTCCTTTTACTGTTCCGCCGGCTGCACATTTATTCTTCAGTAGTTTTGCTANTTGATTAATATCTATTGCTGAGTCCTCGATTCCTTCTACTTTAGTAACTATTTTTCCGTATCTTCTTCTGTCTGTTGAAAGTATTGCGCATTGTTGTTCTTTTGCTATTTCTTGACATATGCAAAGTTCATCNGGTAAACCACAAACATTGCAAATTCCGCTCATAATTACTCTTCTCCTTAGATTCAGTTTTCTCTCATGTGTGTCTTNAGNCGNGCAATGCTTCTTCTTGTTGCCTTGTAAGCACCTATNCTTGATGGAGTNCCACCAAGTGCTTTCTCAGCTCTTAGTTGAAGTANTTCTTCTTGTAATTCTAGAAGNCTAGATTCNCGAGCATCCTTGCTCATTGAAGCAATATCTCTGTTTGAAACATAACTCATTCGCTCGCCTCCTCNNNAACTTCTACTTCNGTAGTATCTTGTTCNGAACGAATTCTNAGTTCTTCTTCAGAAAAGACACTGATTTCGTGAGGNAGTTTNATTCCCTTACGCATGATTTGTACAGTGACNCCNATNGTTCCTAGTTTCTTNATAGCNACNGAATATCCNTTGTCCATGAATTGAAGTGCTGTTTCACCNCAGTACTTAACGTGNCCAAGAATGAACTTTTGTGTTCTGTTTCTTGAACCTGTTAGTTTTCCTGCNACTGTTACAATAACTCCTCTTGCTCCNGATTCCATGATGTTAACTGCTGCACTTGCACCAGCTCTTCTGTAGTACCATCCTCTTTCCAAGGCTGATGCAATCTTGTTTGCCATAACTTGAGCATTCAATGTTGGGTCTGCCTTAGGTTCAAGGTCTTCAAAGCCAACNACNGAAAGTCCAGGNTTNTGAAGGTCGAATTCTTCNTCAAGTCTCTTTTGAAGATCGTTGATAATCTTACCTTTACGTCCAATAACTCTACCAGGTCTTTCAGCTAGNATCTTNACGCTNGTNCCGCTTGGTGTACGCTTGATTGTCAAGCCACCAAATCCTGAACCCTTGGTATTATCCATCAAAAATTCCTTGACTAGTTGACGTTCGACATTTCTGTCTACAATTGTTCTAAGTATACTTNNNTTTCCACTCATGATATTCACCTCAGAATTCGTCCTCCAACTCGTCNTCTACTGTNTTGAAATCTTCTANGAANATTTCNAGATTNACTTGGTAGTGATTAGAAGGTGTTGCACGTCCACGAGCACGAGGAATCCAACCCTTTCTTATTTGNCCNCGATGAGCTGCNATGTGAGTNATTTCCATCTCTTCAGCATCGATATCTTCGTATTGATGNCGAGCATTATCCATTGCACTTTCGATNANCTTGATTATTTCTCTAGAAGCTTTTACAGGNTATCTTCCTGGTCCAACTCCACCTTTTCTGTGACCNACCATAGAAGGTCCAGAACGCTTTCTCTTCTTGTTTCCACTTCCTAAGCGGAATGGGACTGCTGGAGCCTTTTTCCTAATATCTGCACGGTCTGAATCAATCTTCAAAACTTCATTCANATATGAAACTGCTTTACCTGCAGTCATNTTCTTCACNGTTCTGCANATCTCAAAGCAGTGTTTGACGTGCATATCNACATTGACTGNACGAGCNGTTGCNATACGGCTTCCTTGCAATAGTTGNGTGAAACCTTTTTGAGGTANTTGACGACGTTTTGTTCGTCTATCCATTTGACTTTGTTTTACCATTTNATTCACCTCACTTCAATGCTACGTGCTTNGAGGAACGGGTTGCTCCNACACCAGGTCCGCTGTGAGCAACACTACGACGAGTTATTGCAAACTCNCCAAGGTAGTGCCCAATCATCTCTGGCTTAATATCAATCTCAACGAAATTTTGTCCGTTGTAGATAGCGATTCTCTTTCCTACAAATTCAGGAAGAATTGGCATATCTCTTCTATGAGTACGAACTGTTCTGTTCGAAGTTCTACGCATTCTTTCTAGGAAATGNTCGTTTTCNAAAGATAGCCCNCGGCCAATACTTCTTCTTGCTCTTGANGGTAATAGTTCAATAACGGNTTNACTTTCTGATTCNNCAGAAGGCCAAAGATCCATTCCGGATAATTCTTCAATAGTGTAACCACGNTANGTGAATTCTTTCTTCACACGACCAGTAGTNGTTGAAAGACGCTTACGTGCCTTTCTTCTACTTGCTTTAGGGGTCATAAANGACTTCTTCTTCTTTCTTGCCATACATAATCACCTCAAATCTTCTTTCCGCGACCTCTTCCAGTTCGCCTTGGAGCAATAATTCCAACCTTAGCACCAGGTGGTGTACCACGTGCTACAGAGTTAGGACCGTGAACAGCTTGGTGATTTCCACCACCATGCGGGTGGTCTACAGGATTCATTGCAACACCACTTACATGAGGATACAATTTACCTCTTGCCTTAGCCTTGTAGTATGCAGCACCTGCAGTTCTTAGAGGCATTTCATCACGACCATGTCCAGCAAGAACACCGATTGTAGCACGGCAGTTGATAGAAAGTTCCTTCAGAGAACCTGATGGCATTCTAATACGAACTTTGTCACCGATTCTTGCTTCAACATAGCATGAATTTCCTGCAGATCTTGCGACTTTACCGCCATCTCCAGGACGCAATTCAAGATTGTTGATTGCTGTACCTTCTGGGATATTACCTATAGAAGTAATATTTCCAGGTCTAAGCGAAACATTGTCACCAATAGCAACTTTAGTTCCAATTGCGATCCCTTCAGTTGCAACAACCAAGGTAGAGTCTCCATCTGGAAGGTCTATCTTTGCTAGTGGAGCAGAGTGTACTGGGCTATGAATCAAATCTGAAACTTCACCTACTATACCATTAGCTCTAGGCATTCTATTTGCCCCTGGGAATTTATGGCTCGCAACACGATATCGTGGTGACGAACCTTTTCTCTGTGCACGTATTCTCTTACCCATGATTTCTCACCTCAGAATGCTCCTAGACGCATTGCAGCATCTTCTGCATCATATCCTTCTGCAAGCTTAACTGATGCATGCTTGCCGTGTTTTGTGTTACGAACATTTACTTTCGCAACTTCAACTTCGAAAATTGTCTTGACTGCTTCCGCAATTTCTTGCTTGGAAGCACTTCTTCTAACAATGAATTCCAATCTCTGTTCAGATGAACGAGCATCCATCGATTTTTCAGTAAGCCATGGTTGAATAATTATATCGTACGCATTCATGATATCACCTCAGTTAAGTGCCTCCACAGCAGATTTTGTGAATACTGTAAGTCGGCCGATGTCTCCACCAGGCGCTAAATCTTCAGCATTCAGATCCTTAGCTGCAACTACATCGACACCAGGAAGGTTTCTAGCAGCCTTAGCCAATCCAGATTTATTCTTGACAACTAGTAGTATTGACTTAGGAGTCTTGTGGACTCTTCCTCTCATAGTTGCTTTACCAGCACGGATGTTTCTTCCGTCACGTGCTCTTTGCAAATCATCGCCTAATCCAAGTTCATTGAATATTGCAATAACTTTACGAGTGGCAGAACCATGGTTGAAAGTTTCAATATCGAATTCTTCGGATTTTCCATCTCTTACCTCTACATAGTTTCCTAGGATAATTGGCAATGATGAAATTTCTTCTGAGAATCTGTGGCCTCTTGTACTAACAGTTTCTAAATTAGTTGTAGCAGTAAGAGCGGAATCTCTTGCAAGTCTTCTCTCTTTCGAGTTTAACTTTCTTCCCCATTCTTTCTCAACTTTCGGTCCGTGCGCTCTACGGCCACCAAGTGTATGTGGATTTTGAGCACCTCGGCGTTGACCGGTTCTTCTCATAATTCTAGATACACCACGGCCCTTGCCCCACCATTCGACTGAATGCTTCATACCAGCCATTGGCTTTCTCTTTCCAATGTGCTTGCGAGAACCATATGCCTGTCTTCTGTTAGCACGGCTTGAAGCAACTGCTAACTTGATCAAATCTTCTCTTAGAGAACTATTGAATGATTCAGGAAGTGTGATTTTGGAACCATCTTCGACAGAAACTTCGAATGTTTCTTGAAGTCTTCCTGCATCTAATTCATCAGCACTGATATTGTTAGTGATATCTTTTACGGAAACTTTCATCTTCATGCCCCCTGCTTAGATGCTGTACTAACATATGTGATTTCATAATCATGAAGTGTTTTGTCACTACCTCTTGTAGCATCACGGAATCTAATCAAACGCTTTGCTGGACCAGGTACGCTACCCTTCACTAAAATGTAATCCGAATTAACTTCACCATAGTGAAGGAAACCGCCTGCTGGGGTAATTGCATGGTCTTCTGGAGATGCGATTCTAAGTACACGCTTGTTGTACTCAGTTCTTTGGTGGTATCCTGTTTGTCCACCTTGACGAATAGTCTTACGTACATATCCTGTTCCGAAGTCACCCATGTTTCCGTGTTGACGGCGCTTCTTGGAGTTCTTGTGAGATTGTAATTTACCACCGAATCTGCGAATAACACCTTGCCATCCATATCCCTTGGTTACAGCGACAATATCTGTCAATCCACCTTCTTCAAAGGTATCTGCGAAAGAATATTCTTCACCTAACTTCTCCTTTGCATAGTTAAGTTGGTCAGAAATTGAACCACCATCAAGACCCATTTCCATGACGTCTGGAACCTTTGTAGGTACTCCAGATACATTTCCTGGTTGAGTAGCAACAATTAATCTAACTTCACAAAGATCTGCGGATTCTAAATTTTCAAAATGCTTTTCTGCATCGTGCTCTTTCCTCTCTGGTAGTCTCTTGAATAATTCACTGAAAGCCTCTACGATTTGTTTTGCATCAGCCCAAGCCTCACCGATAGCTTGCTTTCCATAAGGAGTCATTTGGTATCCTCTGACACCAAGTATTCTCATCTTAGGGCACTCAACTACTGTAACTGGAACTCTAACTTCTTGTCCAGCAGATGGGCTTCTCGGGTTCAAATCACGAGATAGAATGTGAGTCATGCCTGCTTTCCAGCCTGCAAAACCTTGTACTCTAACTTCGCTCGCGTCGGTTGTTGGCCACGATTTTACATGTCCGAATGGTCGGCTAGCACGCTTACGCGGACTAAACGCCATCGATCCTCTTCGTGGGTGACTTCTCTTTGCCATGTCGGATTCCTCCTGTATTTATACAACGAATTGGCCCCACCGTTGGGGGCGTACGAGGGCTGTCAGGATGAGAGAAGCCGTGACACTGCGCCCCATTCCGGCGAACCCGGAGTGAGACTGTTGGGGTCCTCGGGGGATGGCCCAGTATGTCTGGCTACTCACCTTTGAGCATCCATCCGACTTACCTCCCGTATATGAGTGGTTCGGTCATCATTGGGTTTGAGTAACGCGGTTTAACTTTGATATTTACCTCTCATTTTTTATCATTTCTGAGCGAGAAAATAGCGTAATAAATTATCACCATCCTTTTGAACCCTCGACCAAAACGCTATGATATGGCAACCATTATTCATCCATTTTTGAATGATGGGGTTGAAGCAAGAGCGTATCAAATTCGTTCGCTAAGGACTGCATTGACCTCTTCTAGCCTAATGGTTATGCCCACTGGATTTGGAAAAACTGCTGTTGAATGGATGATTATGGCTGAATATCTTAATTTTGGCAATGGTAAGATATTGCTAATCGCACCGACAACAGGACTTGTAGAACAACAACAAAGAATGGCAAGAGAGATGATTAAACTCGATGACGCTAAGATTTCACGATATACCGGGGAAACTGCACCCGCTAAAAGACCCGAAATTTGGAAAGATGCAAAAATTATCATGGCGACTTCGCAAGTGATTAGGAATGATGCTCAGAGTGGATCTATTGATCTAAGTGAGGTCTCTTTGTTGGTAGTGGATGAAGCTCATCATGCAACTGGAAATCACGCTTATGCACAAGTTGGAGATTTATACTTGGAAGCAAAACCTGATGCCATGGTCCTTGCTGCAACAGCAAGCCCTGGTTCAAATGAAAAAAATATACTCGAGGTTGCTAAAAGACTTGGAATTGAAAGGCTTGATGTCTCAAGACGTGAAGAACCTCTGCTAGAACCATACTCTGTGGAGTTAGATAATATCCCCATACGTCTTGACTTACCTGATGAATTAATTACCTTAATTCATCCTCTCCAAGCACATCAAAATGAAGAAGTAAAGAGGTTGCAGAGATTGGGTTTTTTAGCACCTACTCAGCATTTGACTTCGAAAATAATCGATGCTGCCCAAAAAAATGCTAGCATTGCAATCCAAAGAAGAGATGCTAGAGGATATGACGCCGCAAGAAGAATTTCTGACTTAAGGAGAATGCACTTGCTCATCGATTTACTAAAAACTCAAGGAATGAAATCTGCCACCTCATATCTACAAAGAGCGGAGGAAGATGGCCGAAGTGGGGATAGAGGTACAAACCGATTTGTGTCACTAGGACCTGTTCATAATTTTAGAATCGCTGCTAATGATTTACCTGAATTACACCCAAAGACTGAGAAAGTATATTCTTTAGTCACTCAGCAATTAAAAGAAAAACCACAAAGTAAGATTTTGATATTCACAGAATTTAGAGATACAGTAGAAAATATAGTCTCAAGCCTTCAATCTATAGAAAATGCAAGTGTTGATAAATTCATTGGTCAGTCATCGCGAGGCAAGAGAAAGGGAATGAATCAAAAGCAACAATTAGAACAATTGAAGAGATTTCGTTCTAGCGAAATAAATGTCCTTGTAGCCACTTCAGTTGGAGAGGAGGGATTGGATGTTCCTTCAGCAGACTTAGTATTGTTATACGAACCTGTACCGAGTGCAATTAGGGCGATTCAACGTCGAGGCCGTACTGCTAGACAATCCGATGGTACTGTAAAAACTCTAATTACTAAAAATACCAGGGATGAATTTGTTCATTCTGCTGCGAAAATTCGTGAAGAAAGGATGTATGTATTGTTGGAACGAATTCAAAAAAGGGGTCGTTTGCCAAGAAGGCCACCTGCAACAAATGATGTTCTGAATAATTTTAGAGTCAAATGCTCAGAAGATGAGATAATAGATGCTGCAGAATTTCTGCAATTAGAAATAGAACGACTTGTTTCTGATTTGCCATTCAAGAGCGCTGAAGAAAATATTCAAAAAGAGTTGCTGAAAACTGATTCGGATAAATCACAGCCAACTGTAGAACCTAGTGATAGAAGACCAAGAAATCAAACCGGATTGGATAGTTTTTTCCAAAAGAACGATGACAATATTGAACTTAACCCAGTTGAACATCGTATCAAAGAATCTTCTACAATTTCTTCTGCACAAAAAGAAATAGAGAGTATGATGGATGAATTAAATCACAAGATTGTATTGGATCATCGTGAGTCTTCATCGACATTAGCAGCATATTTGCGTAGTATGGGATTTGATGTTGAATTCCAACATTTAGATTGTGGAGATATAAAAATCACCGAGGAAATACTAATTGAAAGAAAAACCTCTAGGGATTTATTGAACTCTATAACCGATGGTAGATTACTGAAACAGTGTCATAATTTGGTCAAGAACTGCATTCATCCATTACTATTGATTGAACTAGGAGAAGTTGGTTCAGCTGTCCACCCTAATGCAGTATTAGGAGCTATGGCTCACATAACATTGGATATCGGAATACCTGTTATGATGACAAAGAATACATTGGAAACTGCTCACTTTCTTTCGATAGCAGCGAAAAGGCAGTTTGACTTATTTGAGGCTTTGAAAAAGTCTTCATCAGAACTATTGGATGAAGACGAAATTAATTTGAAAATTACTAGCGCGAAGAAAGAAATTGAACTATTATTAACAGATGAATCATATCAATCTCCATTGCTTGAACGATGGAAGAATGATGCATTAGAAACAAAAATAGAACTAATCTGTGACATCATTGGAATGGAGCAAGACACTTCTCGTTTTCTATTGCAACATTTCGGCTCAATAGCCGCCTTACTAACTGCAAGTGAAAAACAATTTATGGAAACTGAACACCTCACAAATGATGATTGTAAAAAAATAGTCAAATCAATCAATCTTCAATAATTTGAACTATGCATTCTCCTTCAAGTTTAATTGGATATTTGTATTTCAAACCTTTTTTACCATTTGCTATCGAAGTACAATCAAATCCTGAAGCCCTAAATGCTCTATCTAACCCACTCAAGAATTTGAATCGGGCATTGGACGCGACTTGAACTCCTTGTTCAGAATTGAAATAATCTATCAGTTCGTGTATTGTTTTCCCATTTAGGGAATTTTCATAGTTGTTATAAAAATCAGAAAGATACGTTTGTTTATCGACACGAGCCATGGAAATTTACTACAACTACTGTATATAAAATATATTCAGCCACCAATGACCTTAGCACGTGTTCTGAGTTGTGCGAAACGGTCAGGGAAGTGGCCAAAAGCAAAGGCAACTAATTCTGCAAGGTGCATGATTGGCATACTTGTATCTTTATTTGTTTTCTTACCTGCTTTTGTTTGATATGAGTCTAAATTTGCGTGAGAAACAGTACAAGCACTGACCATAACTTCAGCGCCACTGGTCTTTGCATCGGAAATAACAGAAGCAATAAGAGACATTACTGGTTTATCAAGTGTTAGAAGAGATGGTGCTCCAACGCTTTGACACTTCAAGTCATAGTCGACTGGAGTCCCCCCTAATGCAGTAATTAATTGCTCCATATATGTCGGCATAAATGGGTCATCGCCTGAACATGAGCCTTCCTTTTGCATGTATGGCCCATAATATGCTCCAACATTCAAGTTGATTGGGTTAACCACTGCATCATTGATTTTCTCAAGACCTATTTCCTCAACTAAATAATGTAAAAGGTGCCATGAGTTTGCTTCACCAGAATATTCTACACCTGTTGAGCGAGCGATAAGATTATTCAATTGAGCGGTGTATACTGGATCTGCTTTCAAATCTTCAATAGTATCACACATAATTCCATGACTAGTTGCACAAGTTGTCATGACATCCAAACCCTTCTCTTCAGCCAATGCTAGATTACGGGCGACTAATGCATGTTGTAGTTTAGGGGATGCTTGNCGAATGATATTTCCACCATCGCTACTTGCTTTAGGCAACTCAATAAGTTCGATTCCTAGAGTGCCGCATAGAGGCTGAATGCAATCTTCAACTTCCATTGATGCTGCTCTAGCAACGTTTCCCGGATAATACGCTATTTTAGCCATAACATCACCTNAGAACCTCTGGTCAATTTCATTGAATAAACCTACNACTTGATGNTGATCTTTGACTTTCTTGTTAAACATNTTTGGAATNTTACCAATNCCTGCNGGAGGTAAAAGCAATGCTTGAAGACTTCTAAATGGAGGGGTGCCATTTCTAGTAAACCCTAATACCATTCTTGCAGAAACACCATCAAATACATTGCTGATTAAGCCAATTGGCCCCAAGACTTGACGGTAAAGTGTTGTTTCATTCAAATTACCAGTCCATTTGACACTACGTCCATACCACTTAACTAGACGTCCATGTGGCCCTCTGTAATTAGTCTGATTTAGGATGTAGGAACGAACGCTATTCAAGCCTTTAGCTGCTGTTTTTCCTTCAATACCATATCTGGAAATCGATGCTAAATCTGCCTCAGCCCAAACACCTGTTGCACTGTTTAATGTTGAAATCAATGATTGTTTATACTTCTCTCCAGAACGAGGGTCAATAACTCTATTCCATCTTTGCAAATGGACTCCTGGNCCTTCATATTCTGAGTCATAACTAACAGTATCAGACATTGAGTGAAGTAGGTAGTATGAGCCGATATCATTCATTGCGTGAAGAGTCAGTGCCTCTTCAGAATTCATTGTACCAACAGCAGAGCCATTAAGCAAGTATTCACCTTCTCTAGGTTCTGANACCATCCATGGTTTTGCCTTTGAACGATTTTCTTCAAATTTCGAGTAATCAACAACTAAGTCTCTAATAACCGGATATCCCGACAATGGTTCTATTTTCAAAACNCCTGTGCTGCTAACTAATTGAGAAACACAGGCCAAATCAGCAAGAACTAGACGATTATTTACTCTCAATCCTGCTGTAGCAGTACCCGATCCATTTCCTGCCCTAAATGATAGACTTCCATCAACATCATTCTTGACTGCATAAAGTAAGTCTTGAACTGTTGCATTGGATGGAATGGTACACTCAATTGTGTCCCAACCAGATTGAGCATCAACCGGACAGTAGCGGAATAATTCCACTGTTATGGAAAGTTCTGATTCGTCTATCAAACCTGGTGCAAAGTCTCCTGAAGCAATTTCTTCCCCTGTACCTGACCCCATAGCCATTACTTCTTCTAAAAGTTCGATTTGAAGAGTGCCTGATGAATCTACACAGGCAATCCTTGAAAGCGCTTCAGAGACCCATTCTCCCCATGGTATGTCAAAGTCTACATCACATAATTTGATTTCATGAACTCTATTTGCACCAAGTGCTTCATATTTCGAATCCCAATCTAATCCAGCCTTACAAAATTCATCATAAGATGTATCTCCGATTGCACAAATACTGAAACTTACTCCTGAAAGAGATGGTGATTGAGAACTAACTGTTTGCCACAATGTTTCAGCATTATCTGGCATTTCTCCTTCTCCCCATGTAGAGGTAATGATTAGCGTCCTCTTGTGATTAGCAAGAGTTCCTGCATCAAAACCATCCATATCATAAACTGTTGGAACTAGTCCATAGTTGGCAGCCAGTTTAGCAGTTTTTTCTGCTAATCCTGCTGCATTACCAGTTTGTGAACCAAACAAGATTGCAAGAGAACGATCTCCTTCCATCAATGCAGATAATGCCTCACTACCAGCTGCAGGAGCAACGGCTTGTTCAGCGGCTGAAGCCACTTCAGCAACAACTTCTACAGCCTCAACAACTTCTTCAGCAGCANCATCTGAAACCATTTCATATTTGATAATCTCAACTGGACAGGCTTCAGCAGCTTCCATGATTATATCGGCATAATCTGTACCAAAACTACCGCTTAGAGTTGATTTGCCTAGATTTCTATCTAAAGTACCATCTGTCCTTACTGCTGCTAGAATTTGTGAAGATTCTTCGGTGACGATAAAAACTTCAGGTGCAACATCTTGACAGGCATCACAGGTGATGCAATCGTCCTCAATCCAAACTTTCGCTACAACGGTCACAGTTCCACCCCAGCACTAAGCACTAACAGACCCTATCGGCCGTAGTCTTTGAAGGTTGCTTGCTCTCCCTACGGGAGAGAGCATGGAAATCATCATTTTTGATTAGCCGAAATCACATGTGGAAATCGCCCATATCACCCATGTCATCTCCCATTGAGACCCCCTTGGATGAAATGACATCGTCAATTCTCAAAATCATTATTGCGGTTTCTGTAGCAGATTGAATCGCTTGTTCTACAACACGCATTGGCTCAAGTACATTTGCACCTTTCATATCGACAACTCCGCCTTCATATACATTGATTCCAGCATGTGTTTGACCATCTGCATGAGCCTTACGTAATTCGATTAGAGTAGTCACTGGATCTAATCCTGCGTTTTCAGCAAGCGTCCTAGGTACAATTTCTAAGGCTGAAGCGAATGCTTCTATTGCCATTTGCTCTCTTCCACCAACTGTTTCAGCAAATGTTCTCAAATCACGAGATAGGGCTGCAAGTACGCTGCCTCCACCAGTTAATACCGCTCCATCCTCCCAAGCCACAGATACAACTCCTACTGCGTCATCGAATGCTCTTCGGATTTCATCGACAACGTGTTCAGTCCCTCCTCTAAGAAGAACTGAAACAGATTTTGCTTCAGGGCAACCTGTGATAAAAGTCATTTCAGATTCACCGATCTTCTTTTCTTCTACTTTCTCTGCATGTCCTAAGTCGTCTTTTGAAAGGTCATCTAGGTTGGTGACTATATTTCCACTTGTAGCTTTTGATAATGCCTCCATATCAGATTTCTTTGCTCTTCTAATTGCAAAAATTCCTGCTTTGGACATATAATGCTGAGCAAGTTCATCAATTCCTTTTTGGCAAATTAATACATTAGCACCTGAGTTTTGAATTTTCTCAACCAATCCACGAATATAATTCTCTTCTTCTTCAAGGAACATCGATAGTTGATTAGGGTCTGTAATCTGAATTTTAGCATCTACTTCAGTTTTCTTAACTTCAATGGCTGAGTTTACAAGTGCAATTCTAGCATCCTTAATTGAACGTGGCATTCCTGCATGAACTCTTTCTTTGTCAAGTATTATTCCATCTATCAATGATGAATCTTTAATCGAACCACCTTGTCGCTTTTCGACTTTGATATCTGACAAGTCCACAAATCTCTGACCTGTTTCAATTACTCCAACCGCATTGACTGAACGNACACATATGTCTGCCATGAAAGTCTTAACCGCACCTGCAGATTTACCAGTAAGTGCTGTCTTTGCAACTTCCATTAGAACATTATCATCATTCATNGTCTCAATACCATGACTTTCTAGTAACCCAACTGCCTTTTCAGCAGCTAGTCTAAATCCTTCGCAAATTACAGTTGGGTGAACATTCTGCTCGATTAAATCTTCACTTCTCTTCAACAATTCTCCTGAAAGAACAACTGCAGTAGTAGTTCCATCGAAACAATGTTGTTCTTGAGTTTTGGCAACTTCGATGATCATCTTGGCTGCAGGATGTTCAATGTCCATCTCTTTGAGAATTGTTGCGCCATCATTAGTTATGACAACATCACCCATAGAATCTACTAACATCTTGTCCATTCCTTTAGGACCCAAAGTTGAACGAACTGCGTCTGCAACAGCCTTTGCTGCTGCAATATTATTCGATTGAGCAGTTCTACCTCGGGTTCTTTGTGTTCCATCTTTCAAAATAAATATCGGTGCTTGTCCATTACCATACATAATCAACTCCTCCTATACATGGCGAGGAAGAGGTAGTCTTGAACCCTGCGCTTGAGAAATCAATACAAANTTTCGAAATCTCATTGATTACCGTACTGTTCTAACCATTGATGACCATAGGCATTCCATTGATCCATTGACCAACCTTGAGGCAATCCAGAATCAGGTAATGGTGGGCCAGCAGGTGTTTGTGGCTGTACTGGGGCAGGTGTCACAGCAGGTGCTGGGGCAACAGGCGGCGCACCACTTGGAACTGAAACTGCAGGAGGAGATGCTGTTGGGATTGTAGGGGCAGCCTTCACCGCGCCATAAGTCGCAGAAATACTATCTTGATAGCCATCGTCCCCCCATCCGGGGTAATCATCTTCATCTTCACCTGTATTCTTCATAATTCTAACCAATACGACAATTCCAAAAATCATTACTACAATGAATGCTACCCAAGTCAATGCACCAGTTACGTCAAAAGATGATTCCGCTGAATCATCACTTTCAACACTGACCTTTCTCAATTGAATTTGTATTGTAGATTGAGCAGCATCACTAACTGTTTCAGAACGAGCCCAAAGAGTAATTTCGGTCATGAATGTTTCATTTTGAAGATTCATTAGTGTTGTTTCTGTCACTTCAAATGTAATTACAACTTCACGAACTTCTTCAACACCTAAGACAAATTGTAAGTCGCTACTGCTGATTCTAGATTTTAGCCAATTCTTAGAATCGCCCTCGGTAATATCCATGACAATAGATTGTGCTGTTGAATATTGATTTCTAACTTCTACAACCAGCTCAACTTTATCTTCCCAAGTGTCAATAGTAACTTGTGGAGAAGGCAAAATTTTAACCCACTCATTTTGACTACCAACTAGATATGAAGAGCCGCCAGAAGAAGTTACTGAAGTGTCAAATTGACTGGTTGCTGTGATATCTAGGTCCAATGTTCCACTTGTACCGGGAATAAAAGAGAACTCAACAGAAACATTGTAACTCGCACCACTTGGAATCACTGGCGTCTTATCTTGATCTACAAGATTGGTGAATTGCGCATTCATTCCTTCAGGAATTTCCATTGACATATTAAAGGTATCATCTAAATTACCATCATTTCTAACTTCAAAAGTCATAGTACGAGCAAGGTCACCAGGTATGTATGATTCTTCGGACTCTCTTGTTTCCACAAATACTGATGCGGTATTAAGAATATCTACTTGTATGGTATAGGTTATCTTTATCGATGGGTCTGCCACATTTGTTGCAATTACTTTGACATCATAGAATCCTGGCTCGATTCCTATCGATATAGGAAGATTGAGGATAAACACATACGATTCTCCCCATTCAGCCATTAGAGGAGTCAGTTTCTGTGATTCTTCAACATATGCTCCAAGTTTGTATATTGAATTGACGACGCTAATTTCATATGATTCTGGACTATTTCCATCATTGCTTAATGTCATTAGAACCATTTTAGGAATACCATTTGCATATCCTTCAACGAATGTTCTTCCGTTTTCAATAGTAAATTGATCTAGGCTAGGTTCGAGGGAGAAATCTTTCAAAATCGGAACTTCAATGTTTCTAGACATAGTTGTTGTCCCTTCTAAATCTCCCGAAGTCCTTGTTGCACGAATCAAGGTAGATACCAATTCTGGTGTTGCTTGTGGTGCTGCAGTAACATTGAGATTTAGCATAACCTGTTCGCCTTTTGTCAAATATTTAGAGGTCACAACATTTCCTGAATCATCATAAATTATTCCAGTCCATCCATCGGAAGAGAATGTTGATGTCAGAATAAATGTTGCATCAAGATTACCAGTATTTACTAATTTGAAAGGAATCATTCCAGATTCGCCTGGGTTCAAAGTTAGAGCATTCAAACTTGTTTGAGAGGTTATTGATACTCTGTACTGTGAATTGATGGATAGGGATGTGCTATTTCTTGCTTTTTCTCCACTGTTTTGACTACTAGCATCAGTGAACCAAATATCCCAGTCCTGCTGTTGAACATCAGCACCTGGAGGAACTGATAAATTAGCCCAAACTTCAGTTGTTTCACCAGGGCCAACCGGAGGGATTACAACATTGAAATCATTATCATTTGGATTATCTGTATCCAATCTTAATTGTGGATTCATAGGGTCCATCCATGAAGCATTAGAAACACTAGTTTCTGCTCTAAATTGAACGTTTTTATAACCATTATTTGTGACCATACAATGCCAAGAAAGAAGACCGCTTGGGTATCCTTCAAAACCAGTTGAAGGATTGTTACAATCAGCAGTCAGCGTATAATCATCTACCTTTGACACACCGAAATGAATAAAATCATCAAAATGCATTCCTTGTGTCGCACCTGAACTATCAGATTTGAATACAAGTCCAAAAGTCCAAGAATTGCCTCCTAAAAATAAATCAGGATTTGCTAATGTCGGAATTTGTGACCATTCGACTTGTGGGTCCCAAGAGAAGTTCTTCCATTGATTAGGTGCTGGACTTGGATTACCATTTGCTAGGTCCCAATGAATCGAAGACATAGAGTCTGAGAAGTTACCATTATTCCTCCAGAATTCCATATATGCTGAATCCCCTGCACCCATTGTCCCCCATGCTTGAACATGTATTTGTGATGATATATAATTGGATGAATAGAACAGAGAACGGCAGATCCAAGCTCCATTAGCATTTGTCATTCCTGAATCCAACTGGTCGTTTCCACAATTGTTATTCGGATTAATATATGATTGAACCAATCTATCAAAAGCACTAGATGGATATGTATTTCCTGAAGTAGACATTCTCCAGTGAGAAGAACCTACTACTCCTCCTGATGTATCTTCAGCCCAAGAACCAACAGCAGTTGCATCTCCACCACCAACTGGGTATCTCCCCGGTCGGAATGTTTCAATGGAACCTGAAGCAGTGCCATCAAAAATATCTTTGTTGATTGCAACAGGTACAACTTTGCTCATTACATCGTTGTCATTCCTGTCGTCTTGTGAGAAGTTTACAGAAGCACGAAGGATGATTCCTCCGGTCAATTCATTCGTAGTTGTATTCAAAATAGAGTGCGCGTCATTTGGAGACCATTGAACTACTTTGGTATCTTTAGCTTGTCCCGCCATATCGCCAGTTACCCAATAAAATGTCTCCATTACAAAGCCAATAGGATGGACTACCTCTAATTTAGCCTCAGTTTGTTTTGGAGGAGAAGTAGTTTGACCATCACGAGTAACTGTTACTTCGACTTCAAATTGTGAACCCTGAAGAACATACTCTACGACTGAACCATCTGGCTGAACCCACTGTTCGGGCGACACAGATTGATTTCCTACGACAATACTGTAGATGCTAAAATCATCTTTTGAACCACCTCTAGCCGATGCCGCTTCAGCAGGAGGCGCATAAAATGAAGACAATGAACTGAGTAAAAATAGAGCTACTAAAGTCAAAGATGACAGACGGCGCATGAGCATCAACAACTACGCGATATGCATTCGACATATGAACTTCATTGATACATGACCCATCTAAGAATTCAACTAATTTGGGGGTTTTACTCTAAACCTGTGATTGAAGGCTCATCATATGATGGTTTGGAATCGGTTGATTTTTCTTCATCATCGAAAAACATACTTGGGTCAAATATGTTTTCAGACTCCTCTTCAATAATCTCTCTAGATTCTATAACAGGCTCGTTTGAAATTACATCTTCAATAATTGGAGAATTCTCAACAATTGAAGCCTCTGAATAATCTATCTTATCCATGCCCCCAAGAGATACATTACTCACCACGCTAGCACCTGCTGTAACAACTGCTTGAGCACCTTTTAGTACAAGACTACTTGGAGAATCATTACTATCTTCTGAATTATTAGTTATCGAGCGATCGTTAAGCATCCATTCGGGTGGCTCCCCTGAACCAGCACCTAATACTGCAAGAGTGGTGAAAGTAGCGAGAGGAATTACTGCTAATGCAGCAATTAAATCCAAAAATGATGTTTCTGGGATTGAGCCGATTTCTAGAGTAGTTTCAAAAAATGATTTTTCAAAATCAATATTTAATTCTAGGTCAGAACCTAGCCAACCAATCACAACCACACTCGCAATTCTACCCATTAGCCAAAGAATTAGAACTGGAGCCAGCCAAGAAATCTTAGTCATCGATATAAGCCACTTACGAGTAAATGATGCGATACCAATGTACCTATTAGCAAGGCGAGGAAAGTTTTTCATAACCAATAATAGAATGGCCAAGTATAGTATCAAAGCCAATTCAAGCCTACGATTTTCATGCATCAAACTATCTGGTACCAAAAGTACCATTGCAAGTGGAACTGTAGCTAACATTACTTGAAAAGGAACTGCAAGAAGAATTAATCCGCCGTGTGTAGAAATTATTGAATGGCCATCTAACCATCTATTATGTGCTAGGACTGAAATTTGTCCATGTGGAGATTTTTTATAATTGGCTCTAGATTTTCGTCTTTCTGAAGCACTACCAGGTGAACGGGAGAAGCCAAGATAATTTCTCCAACCACCCTTTTCGACAACAGAGACTGGGGTGAATCCTCCCAAGAATAGTGCGAGTAGTAATGCCACCATACCATAAATTATTGATGCTGTTCCAATCCAAGGCATCATTTCTTTGTCAAAAGACATAGTGATATTTTCATCAGAAAAATCAAATTTGAATAAATATGTCAATGAAAATGCTACGAGTGGAGTCAAGAAAACTTGACATAATGCTACTACGGTTAACCAAATCCTGGCGCTCATCGGTTTCCTACGCGAAAAACGCCCCATAACTAAACGGGTATTTTTTCTATTGACAAAGATTACCCTAATAAAATCATCAAAAAAACGATTTACAACCTGAAATCAATCATTCCGATTCATTATAATCGACATTCAAGTTTTTCTTATCAGGAATAAACATAGGATTACCATCACTAGCTATTAATCTAATAACTCCCATGAAAAATCCATCACTTCTCTTTCGGCCTAAATCAGGTCTTGGCATATCATCTAATTTTTTCTTACATACCGAACAGAAAATACCAGATAACAACCATTCTGGCGAGATAGAATCACAGCATTTTGAATCCGATTTTGTTTTATTAGAAATTATCTGTAACCTCTGAGCCATGTCTAAAGTCCATGGCGGATCTGGACCTCCTATGAAAATTTGTAATCGTGAAAGAATAAACCATCCAGATGAAAGCCATAATCCAAATCCAAAAGGAACATTGCCCCATTTTACAGATAAGAAACCAAACAAGAGCGGAATGAACGAAACAATCAACCCTAGCCAATAGAACATACGCATGTGTAGTACGCGTTGTGTCAAATGAGGAGAAAGAGGAATAGGTTCTGGATGAGGTGGGAAATTAAGATTGAAACCTTTACCTCGTGTGACTAAAACCCCCGGTAATCGAGGAAATAGAAAAGCAATTATGAAACCTGAAATGAAATAAAGTGATGAAGAAATTAATGACATAATCTCACATCACTGACTGTTTAATCTATTCAAAGTCGATTCAACCTTGTCCATACCTCTAGATATATCTTCTTGACTAATCGTATATGCAAACCGAAGATGTCCTTCTCCAGAAGGCCCAAAGGCAGAACCTGGAGAGCATAAAACACCATCTTTGAGTAACTCAAGAGCTACTTCTTCAGAAGTCATATTTGGAACGCTAACCTTGGGGAATACATAGATTGCTCCTTTTGGCTTGTGGCACTGAACTCCAGGCATAGCATTGAGACGTTCAACAATCAAGTTGCATCTTTGCTTGAATTCCTCGGCCATTATCGAAGGATAATCATTGGCTTCTTCGATAGCCTCCAATACAGCATATTGCATAGCATCATTTGAACATGCAGAAATATAATATTGAATTTTTATTACTTGTTTCATCGCTTCCAAATTTGTAGAAATAATATAACCAATTCTCCAACCAGTCATAGCAAATGTTTTGGAAAAGGAATTTACAACCATCACTTTATCATACCCAGTTCCCATAAATGATACATGTTCTTCTTCGAAAACAATTCTATCGTAAACCTCATCAGAAATAATCCACANATCATGTTTCTTAGCAAATTCCAATAAGTCATCTCTTTGGTTTNCGTCNAGAGTNCCTCCAGTTGGATTGCTTGGNAAGTTATACAGTATCGCNACNGTTTTATCATCTACTAATGATTCTAAATCAGAAATTTTTGGTATGAATTCATTTTCAAATAAACAAGGATAATACTTGCTTTCACCGCCAACAAGAGTTGCATCTGGCCCGTATAACGGGAAATAGGGTTCAGGCAATAGAATGTTCTCTCCAGGATTTATCAGTGTCATAAATAAATTTAGAAGAGCATTGGTCCCTGACATGGTCATACAGACATTTTCTTCATTCATTCCTTCTTGATNAGATGACCAAGTCTGTGCTATTTTTTCCCTTAAGGCTGGTAATCCTGCTGTAGTTGTATACTTGTTTCTACCATTCAACATAGCCTCATGAAATGCATTAATAGCGACGAGCGGGGGTTGGAAATCCGGCTCTCCTAAGCCAAAAGAAATCACATCATCTCCAGCAAGGTCAAACATTTTACGTACGCCTGTTGGCTGAATTGCTAACGCTCTATCACTAAAAGTTCTCATAAAAACACAACCTATTTGCCTTCATGGTCAACTAATTCAGCGTCNATTACCGCAGATAAATCATAATCCTTTTCTAAAGCCTCTTCGATCGATTCTTCAGAAGTACTGATTAGTAATAGAGGAGTTTCTGTTCTTGATATGAAAAGTAATGCTATGGCAAAAATAAGAATCATCGCGGCTCCTGCTATCATTATAATGTCCGAGGAAAATCCAGATGATTCTGAATCTCCAAGACCAGTTCCTTGAACTACTATATTGATTGGAAGAGATTGTCCATCGTCACTGATACCTCTAACTTCAATCAATACCTCTCCTGAAGGCAAATTATCCAAATCCAAGCCAATTGTCCACTGGAATCTTTCAAGAGGTCCAAGAGTTGTTTCGGTCTCATTAAATGAGGCACTCATCCATTCGCCTCCATCAATTCTATATTCAACCGAATTGACTGAGCCCATTTGATTCCAAGCAAATCCTTCAAGAACAAACATTCCAGAATCCACTTCAGATGTATTATTTGTTAAGTTTGGTTGGTTTAGATGAACTTGAGTAAATACATCGATTTGTCCATTTAGATCCTGTTCCTTTAGTAGAATAGCCAATTTTGTAGCCTCATATGCATCAACTATCCCCCAACCAAAGTCTCTATTCCAAAATGGATCAACGTCGGGTTGGGTTGGCTCGCCTCTTCTTTCAGCAGTGAATTTNATGATCTCTTTCATTTCTGCTGTNGTCAGGTTTTCATTGGCTTCCATCATCAATGCCAATATTCCAGATACTGCAGGAGTTGCATAGGAGGTTCCTGAACCACGACCTGTGTAGGTATTTTCTGAAGCATCACCGCCAAGGAAATTATTGCATGAACCAGAAGTTACACAGCCCTCTGCTTGAATAATGTTAGTTCCAGGTGCAGAAATCTCTGGCTTTAATTCGTTCAATGGATTATTATCTCCATTATCCCTTCTAGGCCCTCTAGAAGAATATGAGGCCACTGTGTCATCATCACGTTCGATAGTATTTCCATCGTCTGAAGCACCAACAGTAATTGAGAGGTCAGATGAACCCATGCCTGAAAGACCGTCATTACTAGGACCATCGTTGCCAGCAGCAACACTAACTACAACTCCAGCCAACATTGCTTCATCTAAAATCATACTATGCATGTCAGTCCCATCAGAACCTCCACCTTCATGGGATGTAATCCCCCAAGATAGAGAAATAATATCAATCCCATGTAGACTTTCATCTGCACCAGCCCATGCCGTATCTTTGTTATCNATAATCCATTGAATTCCATTCATTGCTGATTCATAGAATTCTTGCTCTAGAACATAGTTTTCAAACGGACCTGCACCAGCATCGGTTCCAATTCTAACATCTACTAGAGATGCATCGGGNGCTGATCCATAAAATTCACTTTGGCTACCATCTGCATCAATACCTGTAGCTGCTGCCATACCCATACATGCAGTTCCATGCTGGTTACCATCATCGGGGTCAAAGGTCCCATCGGTTTCTCTAAAACCACCGCCAGCAACGACACATATTGGGTCTGAAGGATTGTAACAAACAGCATCATATCCAGCNACGAACTTTTCATTCAAGCCAGGATGTTCATTATCTACTCCAGTATCAACCATTGCGATATTTACNCCTTTACCNGTAACNCCNAANTTCCATGCNNCNTNNGGATANATTGNAGAATTTCTTGCTTTGACATTNNGNGTNTGAANNTCNCCATAGAANATGACTTGCCCGTATCGATGAACCATAACAACATCTTCTAAGGCTGAAAGATTGTTTGCAAGTTCAGGTTCAACAAGTCCTAGTAGAACCCCATTTACCGATTCAATAACATCTCTTACTTCGAATCCTAGTTCTTCTAGAACTCGTAAATGTTCATCATTAACATCTTGAGAATATGAAATAGCCATACCTACTGGTTCTAATTCTGATTCTATAGAATCGTGTATACCATTCCTATTTTGGTCTAAAGCAGATCTTTCCCACCAAGGAGTATCATCACTAGCCCATGACGGTTCTAATTGTTCTGGTACTTCGAATGTTGAACCTATTGGATGCCATGACCTTTGTGTCGGGTCAACTGTGAACCACTGACCTTCATGTGGCTGCTTTTCTAAAGTAA
>NZXL01000022.1 GCA_002697705.1 Methanobacteriota archaeon | reverse complement strand
TTAGGATTATCAGGTGCATTCAGTGTTACAGATTTACCAACCCTTTCAACAGGATCCAAAGCATATCTAAGTGATGGTAGCATAATTTGGCAATCTATGTTAATCGATGCTGGGGTATGGTGGCTTTCTGCAAATCTAATATTAGGTCTTTTCAATATGATTCCATGGGGTCCATTAGATGGTGCAAAAGTTATTGATTGGAGTAAAACAGCATTTTACACAGTATTTTGTATATTCTTAATCCCTGTAATTGGAATGTTTCTTGGTTTTTGGGGCCCAACCGCATTACTGAGTAGTTGTGTCGAACTCATATTTTGAATAAAAATATAAATTATTCATATAGGGTTAAAATTAACCCACAATGAATAAAGAACAAAAAGAACACAACTATATCAACTAAAAAAGAACCACTAAGCCAATGAGTGACGAAAACAACTTGGTTTGGGTAAACAAAAAAACCAACAAAATAGCCACAAAGTCCGAATTAGCAGATATGTGGGAAACTCCCAAACACGATTTCGAACTAAAAGAGGTTCACCAAGAAGAAATCTATAATAACACTCAAAATAAAGACCAAACTACAATAAATTTACAAAATAATCTTAAAATAAATGACTCTACTCAAATAATATTAGGTTTATTATCACCATTAATAATTACATTTTCATTAATTCTTTTGTTTCCACCGTGCCTTTTTTGGTGCTCTAATTCTGGAGGTGGGCCGTTAATACCTATTTGTTGTAGTCATTTAATTATTATATTAGCAACCTATAATTTTGCGCCTAAATTCTCATTATGGTTTATTATTAGTATAATACCATCCTTCTTCCTTGCTTTCTTTTTATGGGTGAATATGTAGAATTAATCACAAATATGAATTTCTAATTGGTTGTTCATCCAAGTGGAAGAAAGAATAAGTCGCCCACCAAGTGATTGTATCAAGAGCGTCGACTAAATTACTTGTACCAGATTGCTCGTCACCGTAATCCTTACCAGTTGTATCCATCCAATCGATCATCTCATCAACAGTATCACAAGTTTGGTGATAACACCAATAACCATCAACAAGTCCACCAAAGCCCATAGTCACAGTTCCTAAATTATCTTGGAATGTTGCATGGTCTGAACGTGCAGTAGTATCTTCATAGACAATTATTTCTGGACGGTCTTTAGCTAGCCAATCGTCAACTTTCCATGTTTCAGCATCATATCCAACACCAAGAAGTGGAGCCATTTGCTCTTCAACACCAATAGCATCAGAACCAATCCACATAGCAAGGCCAACCATCTCCGGTTGATTCATTACATCATGATCTAAACTTGGGCCTATGTAAACTCTCATCGGCCACACTTCCTCATCTTTTGGATAGCCATCAGGGTCGATAGCAGGTTGTGGGTCACAATCACCATCTCCTCCACCATGGCCATTACCACAAGGAGCGCCACCACCGCCCGGCCAGTTTACTCCAGCCATGTCCAAATTTACATAATTAGTAACTTCAACGTCAGGATTATCTTCCTTAACCCAGTAATCCGTCCAGAAATCACTACCTCTTTTTCCACCCTCTTCTCCAGACCATAAACAGAAAACCATAGTATTACGAGTTTCATAAGCAGCCATTGCTTCAGCGACAGTTAGAACCATACTTGTTCCTGCTGTATTGTCATAAGCACCAACTCTTGTTCCATACGTTCGACCAAATATGTGAGGGTCCAACATTCCACCATTTACAGGTGGAGCGATATCAAAGTGAGCTCCAAAAACCATCCATTTATTTGGGTCGACACTTCCAAATCTGTAGCCACAAATATTGTACGCTTCTGGATTTTGAGCACCAGTCATTAAAGAATCATAAACAAATCTTTGAGTTATAACTTCTAAACCAAAACCTTCCATTGTTTGAATTAAATATTGAGCCGCATCCTCATATGCAAGATTTCCTTGCCCTGCCCATCTATCCAAATAACCGACTGCACCGTCACCCAAATCAGTTAAGTCAGGAGTTTCATCAGACATTACATTGATGTAATTGAAAACAGTTCTACCATCAACTAAGCCCATAGAATGTCTTCCACCATCAGCCTCGCTGTAAGCAGCAGCCATTTGACGTTGTATTGGTATTGTTACAGCAATTGCATTTCCACCACTTTCATTGGTTTGAATAATAGTATCAAGACTTCCATTAATCCCACTAACTCTTGTAATACCAGGGTTGTCATCCAAATCATAACCATCTCTTGAATACCATGTTTTCCAAGATTCATCAACAAATCTAACCGGCCAACTCTCTCTTCCATAATCACCAATTAAAATGATAGCTGTATCAGTTCTAGGAGGGGCTAGAACATTAAGAAGGACCGAATCTCCCTCTTCTAAATCAACCACAGTTGAATTTTGCACAAAACCAGTATCTTCATTCATAATTAGATATGGAATGTAAGCAGATAGATCTTGTTGTGCAGCAATAGTAAGCCCTTGAAAAACACCACCAGTAAGTATTGCTGGGGTAATTACAACATCATTGGCCGAACTAACCCCTTCAACTTCATTTTCACCAAAACAACCAGAGAAGGAAGCCGATAAAAAAACCAGGATTAGAAGCATTGCCTGAGTAGGTCTCCTGCCTGCCATGAACCTCCGAAACAAAATCTCAACCTCAAACCATCGGTTCTCCGTTCTAAAAAAACAAATAAATTTATTTCCAACATACTCTAACAAAAACAAAATAATTGCCCTTTTATGGTAATTAATTACCTAAATATATACATTATACAAATAAAAAAGCAAAATAAACCGATTCTTTGATATACTTCCAAGGACAATAAAATATTGTTAATATGTCTTTAACCACTGTTAGAATATATTGTAAGCTTAAGATTAAACAACAAAGAAACAGATTTCTTTGGGCAAATGCTGTAGTTATTGATGAGAATGATGAAATGTGCCCAGTTATAGAAGGATAAACAAAACACTATTCTAAACTCGCAGGCATTGATGAATGGTGTAATTGAATGCGCAGATCGCCACTAGAGTCTAAAATATAACCAAATGAAAACTCTACTTTTAATTCTTCACCACCAAGAGTTGTGAAAAAATAATTACCCATTGCCATAGCAGTATCCCCATTTATTACTATATTTTCATTTTCAAACCGAACGTTTATCCAACCCTTAATCGCAAAACCCGTATCTTCAAGACATTCATTATTAGATGCTACAAAATATGATAATGCGCCTTCAAAACTTGAGCGAAACGGCTCTTTAACAGCCATTGTAGGTTTGAATAAGACGGGTGTAATTCCATATGCATACAAAGATTCGACGTGAGTTCGTGCACGCCCAATATAATCTGCTCCAGAACTATGTGCATGTGCGATAGCTACAACACCTTCACCCCATTCCTGTTGTGCATTTTCAACATCTTCTACAGTAATCATCACAATACCTCACTAAAGGGGGCTTTAATCGGAACCTTATCAATAAAATGGTAATAATTCAAAACACTCATTTAGAAGTAACTAACCAGACTAAAATCAAAAATCAAACCAGTTATTGCTGTAAAACGGCCCAATCTTTATGTTTTCAACATACATAACTCATTCATGGTCGTAGTCCGATGTCCTCATTGTGTAGAGGATATAGAATTGGAGGACAATAGTTTTGGGTTATTCGAATGCCCATATTGTAATGGGGAATTTGAATACGAATCTGAATTTGAACCAATTAACGAACCAGTTATCGAAGATTTAATACCTGAAAGCAACCATAATTTATCGTTCAAATTTGGGATCGGTTTCCTCGTTTTCTCTATTTTGTTAGTGGCCTTTGGAGTTATTTCTATCAGTAATACTCCTGATGATTTTGACAATACTAAAAGAACATGTGATGAACCATTATGGATTGATAATTGGTATGAAGATAGAGGTTGTTCAACAGAGGGTGATTATGGAACAAGCTCTGCTTGTGGGGGGATTTTTATGGTCCTCGCAGGCGCTTGTTTTGGACTTGCATCTATCCTTTCCATTACTATTGGCTCACCAAAGAAAAAAGTAGTCTTAGTACAGAAATAAAGACCATTCAAAGGTCATTGTTTTTTGAATAAATTCCAAGGGATTTCATCAGGAAGCCGATAGTACCACTCTCCACTAGCGATTGGCCACTCAAGCCAATAATAACCATCATCATTTAACATACCTGTTGCATTTTCAGGAGGGGCCGTTGATAACATTTCTAGAGAAGGATGCGACTCAATAAACGGTTCCTCTTCTTGTAATTCAGCATAATCTTTTACAGATTCTTCTTGAACAGAACCCCCGCCTTTTCTAATAAAGAATACGACTAATATAATCACTAAAATCACGCCAAATCCAATTCCATAAGTCATAAAAGAATCCTCGTTTGCAGAACCCTTCGCATCATCAGCCGATTTAAGCGGGCAACCCCATTCATCCATGTTAAATTCACTTAGTCCCGTTGTTTCATTAACAACCCATTCTCCTACATCATATCCGAATTCATCAGGACACCTATCCACAGAAACGTATCCATCAGTTGTAGAGTAATAGTCAACTATACCATCATCATCACTATCATAATAAATTTGACAAAAACCTTCCCATAACTGATAATTAATTGGACTAGCACCCAAATACATGGTTTGTTCTATGTTGCTTTCAGGGGTTTCATCTGCATCTAATGAGTCAGAGTAACAAGGAGAATCTTCACTAAAAGACATCTCAATACTATCATCCCAACCATCATTATCATCATCCAGGTCCTCATTAGAAGCAACTACATAATCTGGCAATTGAATATTGTCAACTAGATTGCCGCTACCAAGTATTGTCCCGTATATTTTCAATACATGGCTTCCCCTAGTTACATTGATTGTAATATTATCATAATAACCAAAACCTTCGCTATCACAACCATAATCAATTGAAATATCATCCAAATAGATTGGCATACATTGATTCTCAATAATCACTGAAGTTATGTAGACTTGAAGTTTAACCACATCGTCACTAGCCGAAGAAAAAGATACTGAGAAATGCCCTGTGTCACTAGCCCATAACTGCTGTTCGAGACTATATGCTCCACTTATTGATT
The DNA here is from genome assembly GCA_002697705.1 of Methanobacteriota archaeon. Classification (GTDB taxonomy): domain Archaea; phylum Thermoplasmatota; class Poseidoniia; order Poseidoniales; family Poseidoniaceae; genus MGIIa-L1. Next base: position 24,941 of record NZXL01000022.1, on the reverse strand, counting down.
CATTTGTAATCACCCAAGGAGAATAATCCGGCATACAAAATCCTACAAGATCGTCAGCACAGTGCATATTAACGCCATTATAATTTCCAGACTCAAAATCAATCAATTCACCACTTACTATCCCTTCAACAAAATCAGCTTCTCCATCGCCATCCGTGTCTTTATTTCTTAATTTATCATAGGGAAAATCATCCAGTTCATTTTCTACCCCATCACCATCAATATCTGAGTCGGAATTATCCCCAATCCCATCCTCATCACTATCAACTGTTTCAGTCGAATCCTCCGGAAACACATCATCCTGATTTGAAACACCATCTCCATCATTATCAAGCATATCATCACAACCGTCAACAATACCATCATTGTCGACATCGATAGAATCGTTATGCCCCTCGCATCTGTCAGAGTTATCCCCTACACCATCATCATCCGTATCAATTGCCTCAGTAGAATCATTTGGGAAGGCGTCCAAATCATCACCAACACCATCCCCGTCACTATCATCAATACAACCATCATTATCCGTATCAAATCCAGTCGAGTCTTCATTCGGGCACGTATCTAAATGATCATACACACCATCATTATCTTCGTCATCAATACATCCATCGCCATCCGAATCAAAATTTTGATTCCCTTCATTTGGACATAAGTCATTTAATACAGAAACCCCATCCAAATCCACATCAGGGTATTGAATCAGAGTGTGGTAGGGGGAGCCGGTCCAATTCATCAGAGCCGTATGTAAACTTCCACTTTGAGATAATTCCATCGCCGTAGTAGTTGTATAACTCGTCTCATTACTTACATTATATGTCTGCCAGTAATCTGAATTTAATAGTGCATATTTTTGATTTTTTGAAGATGCATCAATATAGGTAATGTGTGGAATTTCATATGCATCTATTACAATCGAAGGGTCTGAAAATATACTTGAATTATCCATAATTGAACTGGCCCATGTATTATTTTCATTTTTATATGTGTGAATAATTTCACCAGATAAACCCTCATATGCTATATGCGCTTTATTTTGTGAGCCAACATCAATCGAAGGACTGAAAAATTCCGAAGCAGTGTTTAGATGCTCTTTTACCCAATTTCCATAAGTCCCTGAAACATACCACAAACCATTCGTATCAGTAATCCATGTCTTCGCGTCGTAAATCACATATGAAGCATGAATCTTATCTTCAGAATCTACAGTAATATCAGTTTGAAACACCCCCCCAAATTCATCCGATGTATCTCTTCTTACACCAGGATAGGCAATAGTTTCTATTTCCCACAACCCTTCATCTGAAATAGTTGCATATCGGAGATAATAAGAATAATCCTCATACCACCCATCATAATGGCCATACCTGTACAAAATATGCGGATTATTGTTTGAATCCACAGTAATTGAGTTAGCGCCCCCCTTTCTGCCCGATGTATCAACAGCAGTAGTCACCCAATCTCCCGAGGAGTTTGTAGTGTACATCAAATCCCTATTAGAAGAGTTCTGCCAAGAAATGTGAATACTGTTGTTAGAATCGATCACCATGTCAAAATCTGTTGTATAATTAATGGCGTGTAGATTTTGAGTTACCCACACCCCATCGATCATTGTAGCAAGAGTCATTAAAGTATAATTCGGCTTGTATAATACATGAATATTACCAACAGAATCAGAATCAATGCGCACATCATAGTATGTATAATCAGAAACACTATCGTCAATAACTCCCATTTCTACGGTGAAATTTTCACTAATTACTTCAGTGTAATTGACTTCTTGGTCGCCCAATTCAACTGCATCATATTGATTTAATGAACCTGAAGAAGCCCCAGATATTGAACATAATACAACTAAAATTGCAACCCAGCCGGAAGATAAGTTATTTTCCATATTTTAGGAAAAGTGCTTTTTTATTTAGGGGTACCTATCCAGCATAAGATAAATTTGGGCTAATTATTAGATTCATCATGAACATTATCTAATGTTTTAGGATTAGACCTCCTTAACATTAATATTCCAAGCAAAATAACAGATGAAACCCCTGTGAATAATCCAACAAGAAGCAACATATTTTCGGGAGTTAACCCCTCATCTTCATTCTCAATAGTTGTTGTAGTATCTTTATCATCATTAGTTACGCCAAATTCACTACCAATTGCTGGGAGGTTGGCCTCAGTGTGCATACCGGTATCCGCTATCAACTCGATCGTTGCATTAACAACAGAACCATCTGAGCGAATATCTTGGTAAGTATAATTGCCTACAGTCCAATTCATATCTAATGTTACAATAAAATTGATTGTACAATTCTCATCTAATTTAGTATTATTTTCATCTCTCTCACATTCAGCAGACAACTCTCCAGAGTCCCAGTCAAAAGTTCCATTGTATAATCCATCACCATCATAATCATAGACTAAACGATGGGTTAGATTTGAACCATTATCAATATTATACCAAATAACAGAATCATTTTGAATTATTTGTTGGTTATTATGGGAAAAACCATCTTCTTTGATTAGAATAGTGAAACTTTCAGCCGTGTGTGCTTGTGCTGACATTACATATGGACTTGCGATTAAAGCAAATAAAATTGCTATAACTAGAACTTGCGGTCTCTTTGCCATAAACCCAATCAACAGACTCTTGTAAATAAATAATCTTAACACCACACACTCAATCAATTCAAATAATACTGCTATTACAACGCGACATGCGTAAGCAAGGCCTAATTCGTGACTCAAACGCAGCCGACCAACTAATCATCTATATTTTTGTAGGTCTTGTATCAATTAGTATGCTCTCTATGGGTGCTTATTTTGTTATGTCAAATAGTGACGACGACACATCTTCTAAGTCAGAAACAGAAGTCTGGATTGACCCTGTAGTCGAAATTGAAGATGAAAATCATAGCCACACAGATTTACTAGCACACAGACTCCAAACAAACAACATGAAACTAATCGATTATCACAATCTAAATTGCGATGGCAATGTTGCACCGCCGGCAGAACTAGACAATACGGCCGGACGCCCATGCTATCCAGAATACAAAAACACAGGACCCACTCCTGGAGATTCCTCTGAAATCGCAATTGAAGGAAACTTCATGGAAGATTGTGAAAAACGCCCTGATGGATCAGGCGGCTGCTATGCTTATGTTTCCTCTTACAATCAATTTGAAATCCTAGATATTTCTGAACCAAATAACATTGTTTTACTTTCCACTTATTATGCAGAAATCGGTCGTATGATTGACATCAAAGTAACTCCAGATAACAACTGGGTTTTGGTTAATCACGAACTTACCAACAGTGACTTGGACCCAATTCCTCAAGACGATGATGCAAACAGTGGAGCAAACCGATTAGATGTAATTGATGTATCAGACAAAAACGGGCCAATCAAGGTAGCTGAATGGAACAACCCACCTGCCGGATTCCACAATCAAGATTTACACGTTGATTGTGATTGGGAGGGCGCACCACCAATCATTAACCCTACTACGGGTGAAGAAGAACAATGTCACTTATTCCTTTATGGAGCCGACCCTTATCCAGAGATGGTAGAAGGAGACTCAGGAACCTTCTACAAAGGAACACAAATTTTCTACGTACCCCTTGGATTTGAATCATGGAGGCCAGATCAAAACGATGGTGAACAAAATGTCAGCAGAGAGATAATTCGTTGGGGGGGCTACTCTCCCGAGCCTGAAACTACTTGTGGGGGCTCTATATTCAACCACGATAACGTATTCCATATTCATCCAATCACCGGACAAGCCTTACTTTACATCTCATATTGGGACGCAGGACTAAGAATAGTTGACGTATCTGAACCACCAACAATCCCTGACCCAGAAGGAATTTCTTGGCCCCAAGACAACGAAGTTGGCCGTTGGTTAGGATGCCCAAGCGCAGATGATGGCTGGTATGGACCAGATGGTGGCGGGCATGCTAACATGACTCCTGAAGAATGGGGCGGCAGTAGTGGTGCATTGAATGGTAATGGTTGGATTCACTATGCAGTGCCATATGAGCACCTATTATGCAATGGAGCAGCTGACTTCGACCCAGTAGAAACATGGGATGATGAGTGTGGAACGGGGCCAGAAGACCCTATTTACGGAATTAACTGGCGACATCTAACACTAATTGCTCCAGAGTATGGAACCAACACAAATCACACTGGTTATATTTGGACAATTGATACAACCGACCCAGCAAACCCATTCTTACTGAGTAAGTGGAAATTACCAGGCACCAGTATTCTACCAGATGGAAGCGTACACGAGCATCATTATATTCCTGGTGGATATATTTACAGCCCACACAATGGCGATACTGGAACTAATGGGCACGTATATTGGACACATTATCATGCAGGTAATTGGGTAACTGATCATAGCCAAATTTGGCAAGATGTCCAATGGGTTGGCGGAGTTCCAGCACCTGAAATCGGCTTCCCGGCAATTGAACAATTAGCGGAAACAAAAACCATGGGCTATTATTTACCAGCAGGGCCAACATGGATTGAAGACCCTAAGGAAACTCTCGGTTATGATATGGCAGATTGTTGGGCATCGTGTATGATTCCTTTCGATTGGGGATTGCAATATGATCCGCGCGGATATCTATTCATCTCTGAAATGGTATCTGGAGTTTATGTTGTTCAAATGGATGAGGACGTAAATGAAAACTTCCTCTATCCACCATTATATGCAACAGATGAGTGATTTCATTCATCTTCAGTTACTTCTAAATTACCCATTATTACAGAGTCTTGTATTGTAATATTAACAATTTTACCAACTCCAATATCATAATTTTCAGAATCATTAGATTCATTCTTTTCAGATTGTTTATTTTCTTTAATTATACTAATCGACATCCCAATTACACCTATTGCAGAGATCAAAATCAGGATTTTAACCATATCTAACTCTATATTATTATTTGATTCAGAAGTCGAATCTTCAGAAACCTCGTCACAACCAGCGCCAAAACAATCTCCAATATTTGGAACACTATCTTCCACATGGACATCTATTCCAACATAAATTGTATTTATCCAGGAATTAGTATAATTTTCTTCAACCTTTCTTTCGACTTGATAATAATATATCCCTGTTGAATTATTTGCAGAAAATTGGTAAGTAAATGAAATAGAACAATTCTCATCTAATAGTTCAGTGCCATTTTCATTTAATTCACAGGAAAAATTCAACCAATTGGAGAACACATCATTTGATTGATTAAAAACACCATCACCATCAAGATCAATACTGACTCGCATAGTGACATTTTCACCTGTATCCCCCATTCGAAAATATACAGAATCCCCTTCAAAGAAATCAGTAGTTTCAGTAATATTTGAAGGCATAGGACCATTTTCAGATAAATTAGATGTAATTATACTAGGTGTGTGTGCTACCACATTCATAGGCATAGCAGTCAACATCAGCAGCGAGGCCACCACTATCATCAGCCCAACTTCATGTGCTCGCATCATTACTTGCCAATACGCAATAACATAAAGTCAAAACGGAAGATACTCTCGCATACTATACATGCGAACCAAAGAGGTGCTATTATCAGCGTTCTTAGTTACGTTATTTGTCTCTAGTACTGTTTATGTATTCTCGTCTTCAGACTCTGAAAAAGAAACAGCATCTACGATTTCATTCAATGATAATGACCCGCTTTACCAGTATGAAGGGCATGACCACTCCAATGCTTCTCAACATGAGGCAGGCACTGCAAACATGGAATTATTAGACTTTAATCCACTAACTACCCCTGGTAATGCAGAAGTTCAAGTCGCAACAACTCCAGATGGAGAAACCTATGCTTATCTTGCAGGTTGGAATGATATGCATATAGTTGACGTCACCGACCCGAATAATACCACAGTTATGGGTAAATATTCAGACCCAAATACACAAGTTCTCGATGTAAAATATTTGGAATACAATGGCCGCGAATATATAATTCAACAAAACCAATTGATAGATCCGGGATATGCGGACCCGAATGTAGGTGATTGGAGCGACCCAGCTCAAGTAAGCGTCACTCTAATCGATGTAACAGACAAAGAGAACCCTACTTGGATAGATTCTTGGTACGATGCAGACCACCCTAGTGGGCCGCACAACCTCTATACTCACATGATTGATGGAGAGTGGTATATCTTTGTAGCAAATCCTGATTATGAGCAATGTGAGGATGCTATTGGGGAGGCTTGCGGAGGAGTAACTATCGCTCACTTAAATTTAGACGGCTCAGCATCTCGTAATTTACCAGGAGTTCCAGCATCCGGCCTCGGCCATACGATAATCAAAGTTGGAGAGTATGAAGTTGCATGGGAAACTACCCGGGGCGGCTGGATTTACATTCATGATATGACTGTACAACTATGGCCCGGAGAAGACCCTAATGACCCAAGGTTTGGTAGAACCTTCATTTATGGTAGTTATTGGGAAGCAGGCCTTAGAATCGCAGACGTTACCGATGTGCCACACCCAGTAAATTCACCCGAAGAATACACAATTCACGCCACACTATGTAGAACAGGATTCGGCAACCCAGTACAATGTAGGTGGCGAGCTGAAGAGGTTGGCCTATGGATGGATTTCTTAGATTTGGACGGCGACGGCCAACCAGATAGTGGAACAACAGGTAATGAAAATGGCGGTAGAGTTTCATATATTCATTACGCAGAACCCTTCCCTGAAATGCTAGACTTGTCTCACCTAGGGTATTCAGATGAACCAGTTCACGTTACTACTGCTGCGGTTGAAGTTCTTTCAACAAGCGTTGGAACAGGAATAATTTATCTTATTGACACCACCGATTATACATTAGAAGATGGCCAATTTAAATTCAAACCCAAATTGATTAGAGATTGGGAAATCCCAACTGCAAATGACCACTGTTATGGGGCTGATTGCGTCGACCATCCTAATGATGATGAATGGCTACTATTCTCACCCCACAATCTAGATAGCGCCTACTTCCCAACAACAGAAGTCGAAGATCAAAGTAGGGGTGGAACTTGGGATGGACGGCTATACATTTCCCATTACCACGCTGGTTTATGGGTTGTAGATATCGAGACATTAGTTTCTCCTACCAACCCAGAAGACAGGGTCGCCACGCACACAGAAGCGACTGTAGCCTGGTATCTTCCACATGGTGAAGATGGCCAAGTACTGGGCTCAGATTTCTATGATTTCTCCTGGGTTCCTTATCTATGGGCTGTTGAACACCATAATGGAATAACATATTCCTCATGTATTTCTACAGGATTATATGTTACACAATTAGACATCGATAAACCATATCTAAACTATAATATCTGAGGTGAAAGCGTGGAAAAAAGATTAATTGCATTTGTTTTGGTCGGAGTGATGCTCTTTCCTGGTTGTATGTCAACCGATTCAGTAATTGAAAACAGCTTCCATGGCGACCTTATTGAAAATGGTAAGAAAGCCGACGACTTTACATTGACGACAAATGACAATCAAACATATAATTTCAAAGAAGAAACCAAAGGAAAGGTAACTATCATTGCCTTTTTATTCACCAACTGCTATGACATATGCCCTATCGTGACATATAATTTAGGCATTATACACGAATCATTAAATCAATCACAATTGGATAAAATTGAATTTTTAACAATCACAGTTGACCCATGGAGAGATAATACTACCACACTTACTGAATGGAAATTAGGCACCAAATCAAATTGGACCCATCTAACAATAAATGATGTTGACGAAAAATCCCCTGAATTTACGGAGTTGAGTAAAGTATGGACTAATTTTAACGTCGGATTTTCAATCGAAACAAATCAAACAGAAGAAACCGCAGGCAGACATCACCCTGGAGATTATGACATAGACCATTCCACAGGAACCGTCCTAGTAGATCATAATGGCTACCAAAGAGTTTGGTGGGGAGATTATGATTGGATTGTAGACCTTGTCCAAGAAGACCTACTAGAATTGGTCTCACAAATTGAATAGCGAAAAACGCTAATTTTACAGGTTTAGGAAATCAAATTCCGCTAAAGGGCTAATCATTAAGAGGGGTCATCTGCGGGATTCAATCATGGCAACGGTCCGATTGGATCAAAAGAATCGCGTTTTGACACGCGCCATTCCTGATTCATATCATTCAGCACTTGCCAAATTTTTTGGCTCTGGACCAACAGATATCAATTTAGCAAGAGAGCAACATAAGGCTTATTGTAAGGTATTTGAAGATGCAGGATTAGAGGTTTCAGTGCTCCCAGAAGATGAGAATCAACCCGACTGCGTTTTCGTAGAAGACCAAGCGGTAATCATTGATGGGCACGTCTTACTCCCAGTCCCAGGCCACCCATCAAGAGTCAATGAACAACCCCCAATTGCAGACTTTTTAATTGAAAAAATGGGTGGAGCCCAGATCTGTCGCATGAGCGGAGATGCAAGAATGGATGGGGGAGACATCCTTCGTTTAGGCAATATTTTCTTCGTTGGCCGTTCATCAAGAACCAATGACGGGGGAATTAAAGAATTAGAGGACTTACTCAATCATCTAAATTATGAGTTAAGAATCATCGATATTCCAGATGGCGCACTCCACCTTACAAGTATATCTTCAACCCCTACCGATGAAATAATCTTGGCACCAAAGGGAATGCTTCCTGAAGATGCGTTTGGAGAATTACCCGAAGGCTCTCAAGTTTATTGGATGCCAATTGAGGAAACTTATGGATGCAATACAATAGGACTTCCAGACAACAAGGTACTAGTCGCAGAAGGATATCCAACAGTACTAGCTAAATTGATAGAAGTCGGCCTTGAACCAATCATCTTAGATGTTAGTCAATTCCGTGCAGGAGACGGCTCTTTGACTTGTTGTTCCCTATTTTACTAATCATTCAAATCTTGAATTTGGATTGAAAACCATTTCACACCATATTTTCAATTCTCTCAAAATATCTTCCGGGTCATTAGATTCAAAAGTACCATCATTCCAACCACATCCAACATTATCGACCAAGATAATTTTATTCCTCATAGGAATTAATTGCATGTTTTTGTTATGATCAAGGTACATCCCTACCTCGAAAACAATCCAAGGAGATTCATAATTTATTAGATTTTGAAAACTATCGGAATATAAGAAATCAATAAAGTCTTCAACCGAATAAAAAGAACACAATGTCGAAAGAGTGTTACGTAGGGCCAACAAACCTTCAGATAAATCCACAGGCAACTCGTCAATTTCTTTTGACTTAACCATAGTTAACAATGGCAAATCTTCGCCCATAGTACAATCAACCATCACATACAAATAATCATATTTATTTGTAATACTACATAATAATTAAACCAACAACGAACTATCACGATTCATGCCATGGGACTCACTACTCTATCTATTGGCACTATTGGGCGCGGGGCTGATAACTCCCGGGCCAAATAATCTTACGTGCACAGTTCATGCAGTTGTACACGGAAAGAAGAGCAACGTCTCTCTAATTACTGGAATGGCCGTCGGATTTATTTCAATCCATTTCATTTGTGGTTTAGCAGTTGATTACTTTGACGATAATGGCCCAGTAAGTTTAGCCATGAATATAATCGGCTCCTTGTTCATGTTTTTAATCGCCTTTGGAATAATTTACCTAGGGAGGTCACAAAAGGTACAAGATTTCCCGGAAATAATTCCAAAATTAGGGTTTAAAACCGGTGTTCTAATGCAATATGTGAATGGAAAAGAATGGGTTATGGTATTCATGATTATGTCGAAATTTTTAGCAGATTTTGGCGGGGGACTCCTTGGAATAATAATTATATCAACCATCACAACTTCTGGAGGCATACTAGCTATGATTGCTTGGTCTAACGTTGGTGAAAAGATAAAAACCAAGACAGCAGAACCGAAATTCATCAAAAATACATTTACAATTTTAGGAAGTCTGCTCTTTATTCTAGCATTATTGATTACAATTAGGGGCCTATGATTGAGACACTTGGTCTGCCCACGAATTGATAATCACGCTTTCAGCATATTGAAGATGCTCGGCAACAGTACCTTGCTTAATTCCAAGTATTTCGGCAATATCCTTCTGAGTACACTTTCTAGGGGTGTCATAATATCCTTTTTTAACAGCAGTAGTTATTACTAAATGACGCCTTTCAGGTAATTCAGGTGCAGCGATTAAATCTCCAACGATCATTTTTGATATTCTCATATCCATCTTTTCCGGTATTAACAATTCCAATTCATCTTTCACCCTCTTAAGGCCTTTTGATGTTCCCTGTATAGTCATAAAGAATCCATTTTCTTTTGAAAGATATGTAGGGGGTATTACCCAACAATCCCGCTCTCGAGCAACAATCATTTGAATTGGGCCTGGAGTCCTAACTCTCAAATATGCAACTCCGTCCTTTTGTTCGAGAATTCTATCTATTAGCAAACTATCAATTAATTCCTCATTTAGTTGTGGCAATTCAGGGCCATCGAATTCAACTTTCAAAATACAAGAGGGGACGGAGTCAACCTTCCCAGTTCCAGCGATCATTTCCACTTTGTTGAAAAATTCAGTAATCGCATAACCAGGCAAATGCTTGGCTTGAGCATGTAAAATCCTTATTTGGAAATATCGAAGATTGCCCAAAGTTTTTTTCTTAGCCATAATTTAACCTCTATAATTTCACCATTTTATTTCCTGGCCATCATATTGAATAAAGATTCCACTATCTTCAATGGTGTGATTTTCTAAGATACGCATCATTCCACCTACACTATCTTCAATCTCAACAGGAGCTCTATCTCCGCCCATCCTTGTTTTTACCCAACCAGGGTGGAATATAATAAATGATATATTGTCTTCAATACATTCCTTTTTCATTGCGACAGTGAACATGTTCAGCGCGGTTTTAGATGCACGATACGCATATGATTTGCCCATATGACAATCATCTATTGAACCCATCAAACTACTAATCATAACAATCTTTGTCAAACTCGAACCCACCATTTTAGGATATAGTGCCTTAACCATTCTTACCGGGCCGAGCGAATTGATATTCAAAACCTCCAATGCCCAATCATCATCTATCTCTGTTAAACTTCTCCAACGCCCATCAGGTACGCCGGCGTTATTGATTAATAAATCGATATTTCCTTCAACAGATTCGACGAATTTTCCAATGGATTCAGCACTTGTAACATCTAATTGCAAGGGGATTAGATTTTCATTTTCAATTATTTCCAGTCCGCCTAAGTTTTCCTTATATCCGGCATAAACTACCCAGCCCGTTTCCAATAGTCGAACAACCCAATAATTACCAATTCCTCGATTTGCGCCGGTAATTACAGCAACTCGCATAAATTCTGCGTTATGTGGATAGAATAGAACCTTTCTAATCCCCAATCACCACGAAACATCAAAATCATCGCCAATGTTAGAGGTAGGAGAATCAAGAACTTCTTTTTTATTCTTGACAACAGNAGCCTCGCTCACTTCTTCTTGTTCTATTTTAACATCGATTGACTTTTCGACAATTGTCTTTGTAGCCTTTATCGGCTTAGAGATAAATCTCTCGCGCTTTTCTTCCGAATTGATCTTTAATCCATAAGAGTGATCATATCCAATATTTTCTTTACTAGGATTTTTACTCTTTTCTACTTTGATATTTTCCTCTCCACTCTTCAATTCAGAAAAACCACTCTCTAGGGCATTTTCTAAACTAGGAATCTCACCTTTCCTGGCCATGATACACGATACCCCTCCATCAAATTAATCCTCTTATTGTTTGATTCCTACAATAAACGGATTATTCAACATTGACATGTTGGCCTAATTATGCGAGTCGGCATTATAGTCAACCCAGACGCCGGCTTGGGGGGGAAATTAGGCTTCAAAGGAAGCGACGGACGCGCTGAAGAAGCGCGGGCTGCAGGTGCACAGGACAGGGCAGGGCCCCGAATGGAACAATGTATGAACAAATTCACAGAACTGTTGGCGAGCGGACTTAACAGAACAAAAGCAACACCCGAAATTATCACTTGGTCTGGAAGGATGGGGGGTTTATGGCTCGGTGAAAACGAATTCACTAGTATCGGCCAATCCCCGGAAAAAACCACGGCAGAAGACACATCTAAACTTATTACAAGCCTTCTAGAAAACAATGTTGACATTATTTTGTATGCGGGTGGGGACGGAACAACCCGAGACATCGTCAATGCATTAGACGGCCACAAGACCCCAATAATCGGCGTTCCAGGGGGAGTTAAGATGCATTCTGGGTGCTTTGCGACAACTCCAAATGCAGCAGCCGAAGTCCTTCTTTCATTTTTACAAGGAGATTTACTTTCAAGCATTACAGAAGTCATGGATTTAGACGAAGAAATATATCTCAAAGGCCAATGGAAAGTTAGGATGTATGGAGAAGCATGGACTCCAGCTAACCCTCGGTTCATGCAAGGCTCTAAACAGCAAGTAGAGAGGGCATCTGAAGAAGAAATCATCGAAGGACTTGCCAACCATATTGCAGATTTAATCGATAACGACGAACAAATTATGGTAATTTGGGGTAGTGGTGGTACAATAAATCGAATGGGTCAACACCTTGGATTCGAGTTAACATTGCTTGGAATAGACATTTATCACGAAGGAGAGATATTTAGAGACCTTAATGAACAACAACTCCTTGAAAAATTAGAGCCTCACAAGGGCAATAAGTTGTTATTATTATCTCCAATGGGGGGCCAAGGGTTCTTGATTGGCCGTGGAAATTTACAGTTATCTCCAAACGTTCTAAGAGTGATAGGGCATGACTCAATTTTAGGTGTTGCAACCCCTTCAAAATTGATAGGGTTAAGTTTCTTGAGAATAGATACTGGAGATCCAGAATTAGATTTAACTTTCCAAAAGAAGAAATTTATCAAACTCTTACAAGGTTACAGAACAACTCGAGTAATACGTGTGCTCGAATCTTAACGTCACGAATCGTTATCTGAAGACGCTTGCAACAATCCAAGGAATGGGGGGCTTGGTTTACCGGGTCTCGATTTAAATTCTGGGTGGAATTGAACCCCCACATAGTAAGGATGATCTTTTAGTTCAAAAATTTCACAACGCTNACCAGTCTCATCCTTGCCAACAAAAACCAATCCCGCAGCCTCGATTTCTTCGATAATATCAGGGTTGACTTCATATCGGTGCCTGTGTCGCTCATCAACACTTTCACCATCCCCATATAGTGATTTAATCTTACAATTATCAACTTGCCAAAGCGTAGGTCTACTGCCCAATCTCATAGTCCCTCCAAGATGGGTTTTCGAAATCTCAGGCATGAATACGACCGCAGGATAAGGCGGATTGTCTTCAAATTCTGTTGAGTTAGCGCCAGTTAAGTTCAGCACGTTTCGACAAAACTCGATAGTAGCAACTTGAAGCCCTAAACAAATTCCAAGATAAGGGGTCTTTGAAGTTCTTGCATATTCAGCAGCCAATATTTTACCTTCTATTCCGCGGTCGCCAAAACCACCAGGAACGAGAACTCCATTCGCCCCTTTCAATAAACTCCATGCTACATCAAACTCACCAGAATTTTCCTGTTTCCAAGAATCTTCTAAATGACTTGCTTCAATCCAATCGATGTTCAATTTTCTATTAACGGCCATAGCGGCATGCTGTAGACTTTTTATCACCGAGAGGTAAGCATCTGAAAGATCTGTGTATTTTCCGACCATTGCAATGTTTACTTCTTTGGTAAGAGTATCCAAATTCAAAGCCATTTCCCTCCACTCTGAAAGCAGAGTTGTAGTGTTACAATCAACATTTAGAATTTTACAAAGGCCTTGTTTTTCAAGCATTAACGGAACGTGGTAGATATTAGGGACATCATGAGTTGACATTACAGCTTCAGGAGATACGTGACAGAACGCTGCTAATTTCTCCTTGGTTTCTTCAGTCATAGGGCTTGTAGATCTACAAACTAGAATATCAGGGGTAATTCCAAGACCTCTTAATTCCTTTACAGAATGTTGGGTTGGTTTCGTCTTTTGTTCACCAACAGGCCCCATTACAGGGACCAATGAAACATGGACAAAAGAAATATTTTCTCTTCCAACTCTAAACTGAAATTGTCTTAGTGCTTCAATATAGGGCGCGGACTCAATATCCCCAACAGTTCCACCCAACTCGATTATACAAGCGTCAGGAGTATCTTCACTTCCGTCTGCAGGGACATGAGCCACATCTTCAATCCAGTCCTGGATGGCATCTGTAATATGAGGGATCACTTGAACGGTTTTACCCAGATAATCCCCTCTTCGCTCAGATTCTATTACTTTAGAATATATTTTCCCAGTCGTTAAATTATTATTTTTTCCAAGATTAAGGTCTAGGAATCTTTCATAATTGCCCAAATCTAGGTCAACTTCACCTCCATCATCTAGGACAAAAACCTCTCCATGTTCAAATGGAGACATAGTTCCAGCATCGCTATTGATGTACGGGTCAATTTTCACAGAGGTTATTTTCAAGCCGGAACTTTTCAACAATACTCCGATACTGCTCGCAGTAACGCCTTTACCGAGTCCCGAAAGAACTCCCCCACTGACTACGACGTACTTCATGACACACCAACGGGATTTTCACCACCGATGCCCCCTTAATCAACATACCTAAAGAAAAGACATTTTTTTGAAAAAAAAAACGAAATTGGCGAATCATCAAAGAGCGAATCGTACAAGGCATGCATGAGGCCCATGCAAGATTTACCCGATGTCATGTTTGGATGGACCAAGTTAAACGACGAAATTGGCGGTTTTTCGTTAGAAAAACACGAAACCCCAACTCCTCTGGAAGGAGAGGTACTAATCAAGACGCACTCGACATCGATTTGTGGTACGGATGTTCATATTTGGAAATGGGATGATTGGGCAAGAGAAAATGTACCATTGGGTACGATCACGGGCCATGAAACATGCGGAGAGGTCGTCGCCCTTGGAGCAGGAGTAGACTCTCATACGATAGGGGATAAAGTCGCAATAGAATGCCACCTTGCATGTTGGAATTGTCCAAGGTGTGATGAAGGAAATGCACACGTATGTGAGAATGGAGAAATATTTGGCGTTCATTCAAACGGCGCATTCTCGCCATATTTCACCATCCCTGCAGTTAATGCCAGAAAGTTACCAAGTAACTTAGCAATGGAAAACGCCTCAATTCAAGACCCACTTGGAAACGCAATTCACACATTGACAGGCGGCCCGATAAAAGATTCAACNGTGGCGATACACGGACTTGGGCCAATTGGACTATTCGCAGTAAATGCTGCTAAAGCGATGGGTGCAAGCAAAGTAATAGCCATAGATTGGGACAATCAAGAAAGAATGAACATGGCAAAAAAACTTGGCGCCGACCTCGTTCTTGGCAAAGACAATAACATTGTCGAGGAAATATTAGCNAATACAGATGGCAGAGGAGTTGACAACTCATGCGAGTTTTCAGGCTCTCCTCAAGCATTATCAAACGCGATAAAAAGTACGAGAATGGGGGGCTATCTCAACATATTATCAGTATATGGTGAAAGCAATCCACAAGTTCCCATGAATGATGTGGTGTTTAGATATTTACACATCAAGGGGATAAATGGAAGAAAGATGTGGTCTACTTGGGATATAATGTATCAATTATTAGAAGACAATAAGATCGATATTGACACTCTAATTACACATAGAATGCCGTTTTTAGACTTCAATCAAGCGATGGAGTTAGCAATAAGTGGCGATTGTGGGAAAGTCGTATTGGAATTTTAAACTCCAATCCATTTGTACTTTCTTGCACCTTCTTGAACACCCTCTTCCCCAATTTCAATAAGCGCAAATTCACCTTCAGGCTCCAATACACTCCCATCTTGCAAACCTTTGTGAAGATTTTCATATGTTATATGGTCAATTGCAACTCTACCAGCCAACCTCTCAAACAAATGCCATCTTGAAACCACTTCACGCCATCTTGGGCTGACCTTTCCTTCAAACACTTTGGCTTTAGCACCAGAGCCATAGCCACATAATCCGAACAACATATTATCGAGATTTACATTTTCTTCTAAATCCGATTCAAAAGTTGACATCAAAGCCAAGAAAATAGATCCAGTATATTGATTGCCAATCAGGCTACTAGCACGTTGTCCTTTCTCGATTCTACTGGCGTGGAATTCCAGATATTCTGGGGTTTTGGAAATTGCTCTTCGATAACCATCCATTGCCTTCTCCCAAATTTCTATGATTACCGGGTCTTCAGAATTATGGAATTCTGGGGATGGGCCAAGTTGCTCCGCAACTTTCTNCCACATCTCGGTATCTTCCCTATCATGCCTAAACACNTCAGGAAACATTCTCTTTGCCTGGAAAGCATAAGGAAGATGCATGATAATTCTGCCCCATTGTTCTGTCAATCTTTCATCACTATCATGTTTATAGCGGCCCATATTTTCTGCTTTTTGAGTAAAGTTATGGAATGCTTGGCGAACAGCCTCTTGATAACAGCGATTGGAAAACTGACCATCAAATACTGGCTCATCTCTATGGACACTTACCTTTTCTTCCCCATGTGCAAAAATTCCTAATTTCCTTACAGTAGAAGCGGGCAGGTGTCTGATCATTCTCTCAACTATCCCCTTCTTGATAGATTGACCAGTTTCTTGTGCCAGGGTCATGACATTAGAAATAATTGAACGAAGGGACACTTCTCTTCTTGGTTTGAAAAAGTCATGCACAGGAGTTGTAGAAACTCCAATACAGTCAGGAATTTCTAGAAGTCTTGGGTTTCTTCGAATCAGTAGAGCGCCACCTCCGGCGCCTTGCGTATATTCGCCCGCCGATTCTAATGCATACTTTGCGTTATCAGAAAAAATCACAATTCCTATTCTTTCATCACTTTCTGTAGACCGAGCAACCCAGTCTAGTGTTGTATGTAAGGCGTCCACTGCCCCAATACAAGCAAAAGTCATATCCACGACATCACAGTTTCTCAAACAATCCTTCCCATATCTTTCAGAATATCTTTGAGTAAGCATATCAAGAATATATGTCGCGGTTGGCTTTGCACCATCGAGTGCCGACTCAGTACCCAAATACATTCTTCCAATATTTTTAGGATCTATTCCATTTCTGTCAATTAGATTCATAACTGCATTTGCACCCATAGTAGCAGTATCTTCGTGAACATCAGGAATTGCCATTGCTTTAAGNCCAAGNCCCTTGTTTAATTTACCATAATCAGCGCCTCGCAAATCTGCAAAATCACGCATATCCATATATAATTTAGGAAAATGTATGGCGATATCATCAATGCCTACGCTAATCGAATTANCAGTTCCCATCAATATTGGGGCATTCTNTCCCTATTTGAAGGGGAGGCCCTTCATAATAGTGATTTATGGGGTTTTTACGAGGTTTAATTGCNCGGCAACTCNGGAATTTGAATATCTTGCTTAGCCCAAAGAACATCATCGATTCTTAGAATTGAGATAGATGCCTCAGTGGCTCCAATAATTGCTTGACGAACAATTCCTAGCGGCTCGATAACGCCAGAATCAACCATATCTTCAACATCCCCTGTATACAGGTTCAAACCATATCTGTCAGAATTTTCATTTGTTTGTTTTGAAACAACGGAGAGGAGGGATTCAATGGGGTCCATTCCACCATTCTCTGCCAACACGCGTACAATTACTTCTAACGCATCTCCATATGCTTCTATTGCTAATTGCTCTCTATCAGGGATTGTCTCAGCATATCTTCTCAATAACCTTGCTAAAGCGACATATGTTGCTCCTCCTCCAGGTAATAATCGACCATCTTCAAACATTTGACAAACAACACCCAATGAATCATCAAAGCATCTTTCCACTTCTCCAACAACGTCAACAGTACTGCCTCTAATTATTATCGTAGTTCCCCCGCCTTCAGCATCGACAACCCAATGTTCCAATCCACCTAGAGTTTTATTAGAACTCGACAAGCATGTTCCAACATCGACTTTACTAGCAGACATAACATCATGTACGATTGTCGCATTACATGATTTAGACAATAAATCTAAATCGGCTTTAGCCACTCTTCTAAAGGCTTGAATTCCTAACTTGACCAATTCGGTCTTGACATCATCATCTATTCCCTCTTTACAGGCAACAACACTTACCCCTAGCTCCTTCAATTTACCAAGTTGGTCTTTCAGCATTTCACGTTCCTTAGTCCGAAAAGATTCCAATACCCCGGGAGTTGTAACATTTAATTTCATATCAGAAGAAAAAGATCTACGCTCGATTCCGCCATCAACTAACAAGATAGTTCCATTCTTCACTAGTTTAGGCATCGCAGAATCAATTCTCTTCTTTGCTAAAACCAAACCTTGGATTACTTCAGACTCCTTGATTGAACTACCGGTTTGCGAGATAATTTTGATTTTGCTTCTATCGATTATTCCGCTGCCATCAGAAACAATATCTACAGCATTCAATGATAATTCACTAACAATTTCTTTCAATAAATCATGACCTTTACCAGATAATGCCGAAATCACTGCTTTTTTGAATAGTTCTTTATTTCCTTCTAACGACAATCCATCTATTGCTTCGACGACTTTTTGCTCTGCCATACGGAAACCGCGACTTATGACAGCAGGATGAATTCCTTGAACGACCAACTCCCAAGCATTTCTNAGCATTTCAGATGCAATAATAACCGTACTTGTGGTCCCATCTTTTGCTATTTTATCTTGTAGCGAGGATGCCCCAATTACCATTTTAGCAACCGGATGCTCAACCTTTGCAGTCTCTAATACAGTAACCCCATCATTAGTAACAAGAGTTCTACCATCATCATCGATCAATAATTTATCAAGTCCTTTTGGACCTAAAGTTGAACGGATAGCGCCCGAAAGAGCGATCGCGGCCTGAACATTTTTCTTCAAAGCATCGCGGCCAGTCGAGCGAGTGGTGTCTTCAAGAATTTCCTTCTCGCCCATGGTTAGGCCACCCACATCATAGACATAAGCGCGACTCAATCTTCGTCGACCACTTCGAAATCAGCATCGACAACATCGTCGCCACCGACATCGATATCCCCGTCTTCGCTAGAACCGTCTTGTTGTGCCATTTCTGCAGAAGCAGCCTCNTACAATTTAGCAGATACGCCATGCATNGCTTCTTCGACTTCCTTGACCTTGGCCTGAATTGCCGCTTCATCAATACTTTCCAAATCCAGAGGCTTTCCATCTTCATCCTGAACCAATTTTTCAAGTTCATCGAGTTGTGCCTTTACAGGCTCCACATCGGAATCTTCCAGTTTATCTCCAGCCTCTTCAATAGTACGACGAGTTTGGTATACAACTTGGTCAGCCATATTTCTCAATTCGACNTTGGCCTTTCTTCTTTGGTCTTCTTCAGCGAATTCTTCGGCTTCAGAAATTTTAGCTTGTATTTCATCTTCACTAAGTGAGGTTTGTGACTCGATCTTAACAGATTGTTCCTTCCCAGTACCCATGTCTTTAGCACTAACATTGACAATACCATTCGCATCAATATCGAATGTTACTTCAATTTGAGGCACTCCTCTTGGAGCCGCAGGTATCCCCATCAGTGTAAATTCACCAAGGGTTACATTGTCCTTTGCAAATTCTCTCTCTCCTTGCAAAACATGTATTGTTACTGCAGGTTGATTATCGCTAGCAGTTGAATAAATTTCCGAGCGTCGTGCTGGGATTGTGGTATTTCTTTCAATCATAGTAGTAGTTACTCCACCCAGAGTTTCAATTCCCAAGGTAAGTGGCGTAACATCGAGAAGAAGAATATCCGAAACACCCTCATCTCCAGAAATAATTCCTGCTTGTAAAGCAGCACCCATAGCAACAGCCTCATCAGGATTAATTCCTTTGTATGGCTCTTTACCAGCTTCCTTTTCTACCGCTTCTTGAACCGCAGGAACTCTAGTTGAACCACCTACGAGAATTACTTTGTCAACATCTCCTTTCTTTACACCAGCATCCTTCATCGCTTGCCTGGTTGGAGCCATTGTGTTTTCAATCAGTTTTGAAATCAGATCTTCAAACTTAGCACGAGTCAGAGTCATATCCAGGTGCTCTGGTTGACCATCAACCATTGTAATGAATGGTAGATTAATTTGAGTTTGTTGGGTTCCAGAAAGTTCGATTTTTGCTTTTTCAGCAGCCTCTTTCAATCTAGACATAGCCTGTACATCTTTGGATAGATCAATCCCTGTATCTTTCTTGAATTCCTTTACTAGCCACTCGATAACCTTCTCATCAAAATCATCCCCTCCAAGTTTGTTATTTCCAGCAGTTGCCTTAACTTCGATTTGTGGTTGGCCATCAACTTGGTATATTTCCAAAACTGAAACGTCAAAAGTTCCACCACCCAAGTCGTAAACCAAAATAGTTTGATCATCATCCTTGTCAACACCATAAGCCAAAGCCGCCGCAGTTGGTTCATTGATTATTCTTAGAACCTCTAGGCCCGCAATTCTACCAGCATCTTTGGTTGCGGTTCTTTGGGCATCGGTGAAATAAGCCGGACAGGTAATCACTGCTTGCTTAACTTCACTTCCAAGATATGCTTCAGCATCAGCTTTCAGTTTTTGTAGAATAAATGCAGAGACTTCCTGTGGAGTATATTCCTTATCATCGATTTCCGTTTTCCACTTAGTACCCATGTGCCTCTTTACAGATAACAGAGTTCTATCTGAATTTGTTACAGCTTGCCTTTTAGCAGTGACTCCGATTAAACGCTCACCGCCATCTTTAGCAAAAGCAACAACAGAAGGGGTTGTTCTCGCCCCTTCAGCATTTGCAATTACTACCGCTTCTCCATTTTCTATCGTTGCTACACAGCTATTTGTTGTTCCAAGATCAATTCCTATTACTTTACTCATTTTTTCACTTCCTTTTTTCAAAATATTGGGATTCCACCATCATCGTCTTCATCATCATCTCCAAAGTCGATACTTACATCGACATTTTCTGGCACTTCATCATCGATTGCAGAGCCTTGGGGTGTGAGTTTTAGCGTGACATCTAATATGCCATTAGTCAAGGACCAATCGACAACATCCTCACAAGGGTGAGGTAATTCTACTCGAGCAACAGGAGTTATACCCGTTGCCTTCATTATCTTCAACAAACTTCCATCACTAATCAATGACAATTCAACCTCATCTTCATGAATTTCTTCTTTTAGAGTGAAATCGATAGTAACAGACATATTCCACCCATCCAAATAAATATCATCGACAGGCAATTTCAAGACATCCTCGTCTTGACTTTCAA
Organism: Methanobacteriota archaeon; assembly: GCA_002697705.1. Lineage (GTDB taxonomy): Archaea > Thermoplasmatota > Poseidoniia > Poseidoniales > Poseidoniaceae > MGIIa-L1. The sequence goes on along the minus strand of NZXL01000022.1, from coordinate 3,577 downwards.
TCTCTGGAGTTTTGATTTCTACAGGAGCAGCATCAACTTGCAAGTCTACGCCTAAATTACTCAGTATGTCTTCCATAGACTGTCCAGATTGGAATAATTTACTCAGGTTTGAAAGATCAAAATTGAAGTTGACATCACCCTTTGCTATTTTTTCAGCATCGATGCCCATATTCTCAAACTGAGATCTAAATTGCATCATTAGTTTACGGACTTGCTCTTTGTTTAGTGACATTCCCATTCCTTTGAACATCTCAACCATTTGCTCGATTAAATCGTCTTCCCAGTCCTTTCCACCTGCCATTAGAACACCACTACTTAACCATCGGTTACATAGTGCCGAGAGCGCCACTATATATGAACTTCACGAAAAACAAAATCCAATTAATTATTTTCTAAGGCTTCATTTTTCCTACACTGTCTAACTCCTATTATGATGATTAACATCACACTTAAGACCAAAATATTTGAAAAAATCATCGCCAGAGAATCTATGGCTATCCCATAGATTAGCCACAAGAAGAGCGATAATGCAACTACGCAAAAGGTAGGGATTGAAATTCCATCATGCCTTTTGTGAACCCAAACTTGGATTATTTGAGGCCCCCATGCAATGATTCCAATTATCCCAGCCGCTATGCCTACGGCTTCAATCATGGCGCTCATGAGTCTAGCCCATCATCCAATCGCTATCATTGCTTTGATGATGTAGAATTTTTATTCCATTCCGCAGGTGGCTTAGAGATATTTAGGCTTGAAATTTGAGACCACAAAACTTCTCTTCGTTCTTTCTCGCCAACTACATGCATTACAAGAGACATTCCAAACGGCAGTTTACACTGGATATTCTTACCATCAATATTTACTGTGGCGGATGATGGTTGATTATTAAAAAATGAAAATAAAGATCTATTGTGCTCTGTCTCTCCATTAACCCAGCCGTTTCTATTGGAGAACATTGTATCAGTGTCTTTACTCAAGCCCAAACTATGAACATCCCCCTTAAGCATCAAACCCCCATTTAGATGAACCTCATCCCAAGTATTGAAACCATCTAATGTTTCAACCAAATCAGGATTTAATTTCCCAGGATTGACCTGTTTCAATATATCTAACATACCTTGTTCATCAACCATTTCTCCAGCCAAGTCATCAGGTATTTTAGGCCATTCAAGACGCGGATGAGTCATAGCAACGATGACACGAACTTCAGGACCTTCTTCCAAACCCAATCTCTCATTATGTAATGCCGCCAATAATCTGGCCTTTCTAGCGATTCTATCAGCAACACCATCATGATTGTGTTCTCCGCCCTTATTTCTGGTTTGAATAAAATGGTGCTCTTTGGTAATTCGAAAAGACCCTGACCAGTGTTTTTGTTCAACAATCAAAATCATATTACCGCCAATAACTACCATGTCAATTTCTCTTCTCCCTCCATCGGGGTCGGGGATTCTAACAGATTCATACACCTTCCAGCCATTTTTTTTACCAGCAGCCCTAGATAATTTAGACAATCTCATTTCTGCCAGTTCACCGGCTCTGTGAATATCATTGTGCGGAAATTTCTTGCACCTTTCTCTCCACCAAGTCCAGCGTTTCTTGAAACTCATAATTACACATCACAGTAACTCTGCTACACTTTCAACAATGATATCAGGCATTTCATCATCATCTTTCCCGATATTTTCTAGGTCTTCTAAAGTAGCCTCGCCTGATAGAACCAATATCCCTACACAGTTCGCCCTTGAAGCCATGGCGATATCAGTATACAATCGGTCACCAACCATGGCGCAACGAGATGGGTCTAGGCCCAAAGCCTCAATTTTATGCAGTATCATTCCAGGGTTAGGTTTGCCAGTGATATGAATAGGGTCAACACCAGTAGTTGCCTTGAACATTGCAAGATATGCTCCCACATCTGGCAACCCACCGTCTGGTGAAGGGCAAACCATGTCAGGGTGACTAGCAACTAAAGGGACTCCTGAGTGCAAATGTATACTGGCGGTTGAAATTTTATTGTAGCTTATTTCAGTATCATATCCCAAGACAACAAATTGCGGATTTTCACTTTCTGTCGATATACCTGCATCTTCGAGCATTTCTTTCATCCCCCCAGTTCCAACCAACCATGTATCTGTAACATTGTTGTGATCTAACCACGAAAGTAAATCATGAGTCGAAAGAAGAACATCTTCGGGAGTTGCAGGGATTCCTAGGCTATTCAGTTTCAAGAGATATTGTTTAACTGAACGACTCGAGTTATTGGAAAGAAAAAAGCGCCGGATGCCCCTTTCTTGGCAACGTTCCAGAAATTCAATTGCACCTGGAATCAATTCGCCACCAAGATAAATAGTACCATCCAAGTCTAGAAAAACAGCATCGATTTCAGTTAATTCTTTATTCATTAAATCACCTAAAACATCAAAGTTTTGAACATAAACCATGGAGAGTGTAGATTTTCCTGCGCTTCTTTACTTGCAATCATTTCAGTCATCATTTCTTGTAATGCCGGCTTTCGACTTGCTTTACCTACAAACCAATTTAACAACCATTTGCGCCTACTTAATTTTTGCATATTGAAAGAATTTTTCAATTCTGGACCAAGCACATTCCATAACTCCTCTTGGTATACATTATGAGGTATTTTTTCAATAATGTGTCTTGCAGCCATTTCTCCACTGACCAAAGCATTACCTACACCTTCTCCAGAAAATGGATCTACAAGAGAGGCCGCATCGCCAACTAATCTAATCCCATTCATGGTATTTCTTCGGGGCTGTAATTTTTCTTTTTTGCGAGGCGAACCAAAGGGTAATTGCCAACCCTTCGCACTTCCAGGGACCAATTCCGCCTCACTGAAACGTTCTTTGAAAAGTGGATGATTTGCAATAACATCTTTTTGCATCGCCTTCAACTTTTTCTTTTGTTTATCCATCAAACTCATGACCATTCCGATACCAACATTGACCACTCCTTCTGAAACAGGGAATAGCCAAAAATATCCAGGTACAACAGAATCGACAAAGTGGATTTCTATATCTCCAGAATTATCTGTACAGCCTTTGACATTACTCCAATACTCCCTGTATCCTCCGCAATAATGAGTTCTATCGATCATATTTTCTTCATAAGTATCCTCTACTAAAGCCCTAGCAACTGGGCAACGGTATCCTCCAGCCCCAATTATTTCCTTGGAGTAAAAAGATAATTCTTCGCCCTTTTTTCCACCAATTTGAACAACGATGCCAGCCGCATGCCGACTATCTTTGCTTCCTTTGCCAGGGTCTTCTCCACCATTTCCATCATCAAAGAGAACAGTTTTCACATCTCCTCCTTGAATCACAGAGCCATTGGCATTACGAACTAACTTTTGACATTCATCAAAAAGTAGATGGTCGAATTGAATTCTTGGTAGCGAGTAACCTGCCTCCATCTTTTCGACATCATCTTCGGGTAGAGCAACGCGAACAGTATGGCCTTTTGGTGAGGAGAACTTTATCCCAGTAACTCGGAAGTGTGGAGTTTTCTCCAACCTATCCTTGACTCCTAGTTCTCTAACATGGCCTAATGATTTACC
>NZXL01000021.1 GCA_002697705.1 Methanobacteriota archaeon | reverse complement strand
CGTTCCTGGTTGCGCTGGCGCGGGCTGGGGTGGGGGGGCTGGTTGGATGTCTTTTTCCTCCTATTTTTTTCAATTACCCCAACGCCGAATCTGTGGGATTATTTCCCTCAATTCTTCGTTGGAGTAGGAACGGTTCGAACTAATTAGTTCGACAAGTCGCGGATCTCGCACCATGTGCATTATTTCCGCAGGGGTTTTTCTAACAAATTCATCTCTAGTCAAGTCATTAAATTGACGGACCTTTGATAAAAACGCTTCTTTAACTCTAAGTTGATACTGTGAAGTATCAATTTTCTTAGGTCTCTCTCTAAAGCGTGTCAAATCAAATACATGGCGCCAGTTTTCTTTTTCTGGGACAACCATAATTGCAATCGCTAATAATGCGAATAGGTTTAGAATAATAAGCCACTTCAGTACATTATCACTAGTTAACAGAACTATAGCGCCAATCGCTTCAGTGAATGGAGATGAAAGAGCGCTTGAAACGTGTCTGCTCTCATCAAATACCAAGTTAAATTCAGAAGGGAATCTAGTGACTGTCGTGGAAATCTCCTTGTTATCAAATTCCATCATATCATAAATTAATGCTGCAAAGTATTGGCTATTTCCTCTCCAAGTTGTATCGCCATATGCGGAAGAAAGGCCATCGGATGAGTCCCAGCATGAATGGGATTCTTCTAACTTATTAGAGGAGTAATATTGTGAAGTGCATTGTTGCTTACCTGTTTCAGTACCCAATTGCTCATCCCAAAGGTGATTTGCTAATACAGAGTGATCTGAAACAAAAACAATGGAACCTGTGACATCTACTTTGCCATAATCATTGTTTGGTTGTTCATCTAGAACATCTTCTACTGGATAGTCGATTCTGATAATGAGTCCAGTTTTACCTTCTCCAAGTACAGGATTGTTTCTATTATTGACGTCCATATCATACCTTGCAACAAAAGCCGGAGTTGATGCATGTGCTAGAACCTTGACATCTCTATCTTCATCTACATCTTCATCCAATACTTGTATTGCAGTTGCTCTGTGAAAGAGAACCGGCATTCTACAATCTTCTACTTGGGAATTAGCAATATTATTTTCTGAACAAGGAATTAACCTTTCATCACCCATAGTTGTTACATCTCTGTTAATACTTGCAGCAGCCCAAAGTTTTCTTTGGTCAGGCATTAAAATCTCTCCATTTTCATCTACCACTTCATAATATTGGAATGGGTCGACTACTGGTGCATCGAAATATTTGACGCCAAATTCTGAAGCTACTAATTGAGCATTGGTGGAATTTGCTGCTAGTATCACTTTTCCGCCCTTGTTGGTGACGAAATCAAAAATTGCTGATGCTTCTGCAGCATCAAATGGTTTCTCAGGTGCAGCTATTACTAGCATTGTTCTATGAGGGTCTTTCCAATCATTTACCAACATAGGAGTAGACATAGTGTTAGCAACTGTATATCCTTCACCATCTGAACCAAGTGTATTTCTCATCTCGGTTAGTTGTAAGTTTGATAATTCTAAGCCTTCTTCATATGGTGAGAAAACAGTTTCTTTGTTAAAGCTGACAAGACTGATTACAATTACAGACAATAATAGAGAAGATACAAATCCAACTTTCAGCCATGTTTCAAGACTGATTTTGGTTTTTATTTCTTCTGCCATAACCAATCCTTTCCCTAACTAAGCGCTAACTAGACACACCAATAAACGGCGGAACTTCTCTCCACTCATAATGCTTGTCCATCAATGAGCAAACCAATACAACGATTTTTAAGACAAGAGGCCCCAAAACTAGATACAAAAATTAGCATAAAATGAGCCGAAAATACCGAAAATAACAATTTTCATCTACGGCGTAACAAAATAAAATTAGCTACTAAAAACACTGTAATAAGTTCTACAAGGGACAAGAACGGCAGAGTACCTGATTCAATTAGATCAGTAGATTCATCATCCGATTGAGAATCTTGATCATTATTCTGATTCAAATCATCTGTAGTACTATCTACGGCTGTAACATCTATTTCAATAATCACACTAGTTGTAATTTGATTCCCAGATGAATCTATCGAAAGAGTGACTTCACAAGTTCTATCGGGGTGAGCAGTGGATGCTATAACTTTAAATTTCATTTGGAAAGTTTGACCTACTGTAATGACTTGGCCATCCAACTCATCAAATCCTTCAATATCTAGGTTAGGACATGACCTAATACTAACCATTGGATTATCTACTGCGTCATCAGAATTACCCTTATTCTCAATGTTAAAGTCGTACTCAATAAATGAGCCTGCATATAATTTCTCACCACGGCTATTTGCACCTGCTACTAAATCATAGATTTCTGGAACAGCAATATCTGCTTCAATATTCTGATTGCTGGTACTTTGTTCAAACGAAACCTCATCCGCAGTCACTGATATGACCATGGTGCTATTTGGAGACCTTTCATACACATATCCATTTTCATTTTTTAGTGTTATACTAATTGTTTCATTTGTCGAACCGCTAATTGTAAGACTTTCAGGATAATCCAAATCTATCGGTATATCATTAGAATCCCACTCGATTGTTAATTCTATATTTAGGTCTGACATTCTTTGATTATCTATGAAAATTATTAGCTCATCATCAATATCATCGCCATTTGATACTTCCAGGGTATGAGTTCCATCCATATCTTCATCCCAACCTAACTCCCAAGAAGGCATCTGTAATTGATCTTGGGCTTGTACAGTGGACAAAGTTAGAGGTAATACAAAAAGGAGAATCATTAACCATGTTTTATGTTTCATAATATCAACTCATTTCATTTGTGAAAAGGCGCGCTTAACCAATACTTGTACTACTGAACGACGATAATTTGGAGGAAGAGCGGTATTATTCACGGGTTTGACACTTTTCCTTATCACCGCAGCCAATGATTTGACTGAATTGTCGTCATCCCAACCTTCATCAATTATTTTTTGCACTTCCTCGATGTGGATTCTTGGAATAGATTCTAGAGCAGTTGTTGCTACTTTTATCGAACCACTATCACCTTCAAGCCAAGATGCTGCAACACCCGCTTCTGGGAAATCCCAAGAATCTCTAACTCTCAACTTTTGATAAGAGCCAACTCTATCCATTGATTCCTTCGGCAAAGATACTTTAAGCAAAAATTCTCCTTTTTCAAGTACATTTTTCTTCATTCCATCCAACTGATAAAACTCGGACAATGGCATAACTCTCTCTCCGTTTGGACCTATTAGGTGCACTGAAGCATCAAGAACCATCAAAACTGGAGCGATGTCTCCTTGGAAAGTGGCTACACATAAGGTATTCTGATTTGGAATTACACGACAATCTGAACCAGTACCACAATCTGCTTTATGGCACCATTCGATTGAACGTCGCCAATCTTCACTTTGATTATACCAAAAACATCTGGTGTCAAGGCAAAGATTACCCCCTAGAGTTGCGCTTTTACGAATAAGAGATGAGGCAACCTTTCCAGCAGCCTCAGCAATCATTGGATGAACATTTCCACTTTCTAAACTTGAAAGTCTAGCCATACAGCCAATTTCTAGATTAGAGACTGTATCAATACCTGGGATTTTAGATAAAGAAATTACATGTGGCTTGGTATTAATTCTCCACTTGTAATTGGCTAACAAGTCTGTTCCACCTGAAACCCAATCAAACTCTTCACCATTTTTAATCAACTTAGAAGCAATATTACAAGCCTCTTTGACAGTTCTTGGATGATGAAGAACGAACGGAGGCATTAGCATTATTTCTCATCTCCCATATGCCTTTGCTCTTTCTTGAGCCAAGCTTTACCGGCAAGCCCTAACTCTGCCAATTGTTCCGGGTCTGGCTCAGTAGCCATTCGCCAACCTTCAACTTGGTCTTCTAAAGGAATGTTTGGATCAAAACCGAACAGAACACCATTAACATAAGGAGATGTATCTTCCGTTTTCTGCCTAGCTAAATCTCTCCTTTTATGTTCTTTTGAACGCTTCTCAAGAGCCTTTTGGAGTTCTATGCTCTTTGGACCGTGAGTAAACCTTGGAGAAGGAAGGTCTGTCGCATCTTCTAATTTCAATTTTTTACGTTTCTTTTCAACGCCTTTAAACACTATATCAGGAGTCAAAGGTAGATCATTATATCTTATTCCAATCGCATCATAAACTGCATTTACCACTGCTGGGAGAATTGGTAGAAGAGGACCTTCTCCTGCTTCTTTTGCCCCAAAAGGACCTTCTGGGTCGCTCGATTCGACAATAATCGGTTCAACATGTGGCATTTCGTGGATTGAAGGAATCTTGTATTCAAGAAGATTGGCGTTTTGTAAATGTCCGGTTCTGCCATAAACCATCTTTTCAGAAAGTACTTGCCCCAATCCCATATGGCAAGAACCGATTATTTGCCCTTTAACTGCTAATGGATTTAGTGCTTTACCACAATCGTGGGCAGCCCAAACATTGGTACACTTGATTAGACCCAATTCGATATCTACATCAACTTCTGCAACATATGCTGAAAACGAGTAAGCAGGAGCAAGGCCAGCTGCTGCGCCTTTGTGAACTCCACCCATAGGAGGAGAACGATACGCACCACTAGATATTAGAGCACCTTTATCCTCTTGGGCCTTGTGAAGTGCTTGAAGATAAGATACTCCAATAGCAGGGTCGTGTTTATAGTAAATTCTTCTATCATTAATTACTAGCGTATTTGGGTGATATCCTAGAATATCCCATGCAGCATTGAGTAACTTTTCTCTGATACCTAATGCTGCTCTAATTGCTGCGTTAGCATTCATGAAAGTAACTCGGCTGGAGTATGAGCCCAAATCAACTGGTGAAGTATCGCTTTCATGACTCCTTACGTGAATCATTTCTATCGGTAATGCCAAAACTTCTGAAACAACTTGCGCAACTGCGGTAGTAGAACCTTGTCCAATATCTGCTGCGCCGGTATGGACAGTTACTCCGCCATCCATATCAACTTGAATATGAACTGTAGCATGAGGAAATCGATTTGGATCCCAATGAATTGGTAAACCTGAACCAGAAATAAAGAACCCACAACCGATTCCAATTCCCTTACCTAATGGTAGTTTACGGAATTTATTATCCCAATCTGAACCTTCTCTAACTCTTTCAAGGGCCTCCCTCATACCATTAGAAGTAATTCTAAATCCTGTAATTGTTCTACTATGAGGTGGTAAAAGGTTAGCCAATCTAAGGTCTATCGGGTCGACATTCATCTGCTCCGCCATTTCATCCAGACCGACTTCAACTGCACAACGAGTGTTGACTGCTCCATGACCTCTCATGGCACCAGATGCTGGTTTATTGGTCCAAACTCTTGCCCCTGTATAATGAAATGAACCCAACTCATANGGAGCAGTGGCTAAAACACCATTGTAATATGAAGTGACGTGTCCAAAAGATGCAAAACCTCCTCCGTCNATCAACGCATCGATATCAAAGCCTGAAATTCTACCTTCGTCATCGGCTGTCATCTTAACTTCGATATTACTTGGATGGCGCCCTCTATTGATCCAGTAAACTTCTTCTCTGTCAAAGGTTATTCGGACAGGACGGCCAGATTTTCTAGCGAGAATTGCTGCACACATCTCGTGCGGGAAAGGGTCTGATTTACCTCCAAAACCACCACCAACAAATGTTCTAATGACGTTGATTTGGTGCATTGGAACATCAAGAACAGTAGAAAGTGCTCTATGTGTATAATGTGGAACTTGTTGAGGAGTGTATAACTGAAGACGGCCATTTGGATCCCAGTGAGCAACTACAGCGTGTGGTTCAGTAAAGCCATGGTGCACTCCCGCCATAGTCCATTTTCCATGAGATGAAGAGAAGGGATTTTCAACCAAAGAGCGGTCACCAAATTCTTGGAATACTCTTTTTTGGACATTTGTTCTTGCAAGATGATACTTGCCTCTCCAGTGGATAGGTTCATCGGTATCTTCAAGACCTTTTTTAGGGTCAAATACTGGCTCTAAAATCTCCCATTCAATTTCAAATAAGCCCAATGCTTCAATTGCTGTTGCCTCATCTACAGCACTTACACAAGCAACTAAATCACCCATGTGCCTTACTTTCTCAACAGCCATTGCATGCTCATCTTTTGTCACTGGTAAAACACCAAAACTGTTAGGAGAATCTGCCCCGGTTGCCACAGCAATTACACCTGGAAGAGCTTCAACTTTCGAAGTATCAATTGAAATTATCTTGGCATAGTGGTGTGGCGAACGCAAAATCTTTCCAATCGATTCATTTGCTAATCTGACATCGTCTCCATACCAAGCTTGACCTGTAACCTTNGCATTTGAATCAACGAGTGGCAGGGGTTTACCAACAACAGTGCCTGTTCTTATTCTATCATGAATGTGAGAGCCTGCTGGCTGAGGTTCTTTACCGCCAACCGATTCTGGGATGAAATTCAAATCTCTTTCCTTCATAACTGGATCTGAACCACCCGAGCCAGGAGGGGGGAAAACCTGCTTTCCTGCTACGCGCTTACCATCTTTACGCGCAGAATTAGGTTGTTGACGATATCCTGCAGACATAATATCACCTTGCGTGACCAGGAGGCATGGCTGGCTCATCAGGACCATCAGGGTGTGGATTAGGATGGGGATCGCTTGCAGGAGGCACTGGTTCGNATTCCCCTCTATGTATTTCAGCAGCGGCCTTAATTGAATCTACGATTTGTTGATATCCAGTACATCGGCACAAATTCCCTTCAATAGCACAAGAAATTTCCTTCTCTGTTGGTGAATCATTAGTGGTAAGTAATGCTTGAGCACTGATTAAAAATCCAGGAGTGCAAAATCCACATTGTGAACCTCCATGCTCTGCAAAGCAAGATTGAATTGGTGNCAAATGAGCGCCATCTGATAGACCTTCAACTGTTATTATTTCACTACCGGAAACTTGGCCTGCAAGACAAAGACAAGAAAGTCTAGCATCGCCATCAATCATTACAGTACAACATCCGCAAGTACCAAGGTCACAACCCCTTTTGACACCAAGAGTTCCCACTTGGTCTCTTAACACATCAAGAAGAATAGCATTGGAAGAAATCAATCCTTCAAATGCCTCACCGTTAACTTGTGCGGACCATATTTCAGACGGTGCTTTAGGGGTCATTGGAACATATTCTGTACCTACCACACTTCTCACCCATCAAGACGTAGGGAAAGACGCATATCAATATAGGCATTGAATGGATAGAATTTAATTTCTGTATTGAACACTTAAATTATCATCAGTTCCGGTTTTTGGTTCAACCCAATCAGGGTCACCTGGAAGTACTAAACTATCTCCAAGGGAGATTAATTGCAAGCCTATTTTCTGTTGCCTCCCTTGTAATGATTGCCAGTCTAATTTGTCATCTCGCCATCTTTGCCAACGCTTTAACATCCTCCAACTCTGTACTAATTTAGAGTATAATTTCAAGTGCATTTTACCCGAAATCGGCCACCATACTAATAAAATTAAGAAAACAAGTATTGGATTTAACAATGTCAATTTGGCCAAAAGCCAATGCATATTCAACAATGAAAATACCGGACTTGAAGATGAAAGTAGTAACCAAGTTACCATNAGTGACGCGGTAATCCACCAAATTGGGAACATGATTATGGCAGACATTACTTTCATCGTGCCTTGTATCGGTGCCGAAATTTTACCCTTTTTCAAATACCACATTACGGCATAATTTCCTTGATATGGAGGGACATTTCCAATCACTGCGCTCCAAGTAACTAGGCCTAGCATCCATGCTGCTGACCAAACCCAAATTGTGATTGCTTTTAGATATCCTAGAATCGAGGGTTTCTCAGGTTTTGCTGCAACATCAAAAGGAGTTATTCCCAAAGTGTCTATCTCATCAAAGTGTTCTATAGAATTTTTAACAAGTGTTTCTGTTTTCTCTGGTTCCTGTTTTGAAACAAATTCCCATCCGGCTCGCATTCTTCTTGCACCGATGACAGATTCCGAATAACTCGGTTTCTTCATTTTACCTCCAGTTTGCTTAATTCTCTCAGCATAAACCACACTACGCGCTTTCCATATCAAATGCCTTTCTTCCCATGAAGTCTTAGAATGGCTGGCCCTATTCAATTCGGAATCAATTGCTTGCGTAACTTCTTCTATCCAAATTTTATCAAGCTCTTCATTCGGTTCGGGGATTGGAGGTAGTTGCATGGGCCTTTCCAAAATAACTGCAGCACGCTCTCTGAATTTCTGTGAATTTGAATAATGAAGACCAACAGGAATTATTCTTGGCATAGGAGTTTCTAATTGCTCTGACTTGCGAATCGCTTGGAGCATTATTCTAGCGGCTCCAGAGCGAGCACGCTTGGCAGATGAATCCGTATGAGTTGTACCCTCAGGAAATAGTAGTAATCTACCACCTAATGCAATTTCATTGCCAACTTTAGAAAGTAATTTTTCATTTCTTTTCTTAGATTCTTCTCTATCAGTACTATCGCTGGCTCTCTCGATAGGTAAAGCGCCAGATGAACGAATTAATCTACCGAGGACAGGTATTTTGAACAGCGTGTGTTTAGCTAAAATCGATAACCTTCCTGGGAGTGATGCATGCATAAGCATTGGATCTATCAACCCACTTGGATGCCAAGCAATAAACATCAGTCCGCCTTCTGGTGGAAGGTTTTCATTATCAACAATATCTAATTCACGAAACCAAACACTCATCAAAGAACGTGAGAATCTTCTCATTATTCGATAAGTAAAACCTACTTTGGGATGGTTTTCTCCGCTAGGGTCTTTCAACCATCCCATGAAGGACGGTAGACATACTCATAGATTACTGCACCGCCGACAAAACAGTTGATTAATTGAATTAGATGAAATTTTCATCAATCATTGTCATAGATTGAATCGGATGCTTTTTTCCGGTTAATGAATAGAGCAGCAACTGTTGCAACAGAAATTGTGACAAATGTAAATCCTGGGGTTTCTTCAGATTCTGGCATGAATGCATATTCAGAATCATACATCATTATGTCGATAGTAACTAGTGG